>DLRQ01000057.1 GCA_002501135.1 Candidatus Neomicrothrix sp. UBA7884 | reverse complement strand
ACACAGCTTGCGCTGTTGTCGCGACAGTAGGCCCAGCCCTCGAGCGAGCCGGCCACGAAACGCTTCGTGGCATCGGCATAGCCCTCGTCGCTGGCCAGCCTGGCGCCGTCGGCCCAGATGGCGTCCTGGAGCATCGCCGTACCGACGTCGTTCCAGTTGATGACCGAGAGGTCATCGGCCGTGTACAGGGCACCTGTTGCCGGGTTCGTCGCCTCGAGTACCTGTGCGTACTCGTTGTAGATCATCGCCTGCGAGGCGTCGATCTCACCTGTCAACAGGGCAAGCATGTCAAAGCTCTGCTGGACCAGCGTGTAGTCCGAGCTCGGGTCGAGACCAACCTTGCGCGATCCCGCCAGGAGCTCGAACTCGTTGCCCCAGCCCCAGTTGCCGACAACCTTGCCAGCCAGATCGGCTGGCTCATTGATGCCGGAGTCGGCCCACGAGACCTGAAGTGTCCCGGAACGCTGGAACACCTGGGCAACGTTGACTATGTCCATGCCCTCTTCACGCGACACGAGCGCCTTTGGCACCCATGAAACCGCAAAGTCAGCTGCTCCTGATGCCAGCTGCTGCTGCGGCACGATGTCTACTCCACCTTCGCGGACATCTACGTCCAGGCAGTACTTGTCGTAGATCCCCTGGTCGACTGCGGCGAAGTAACCCGCGAACTGAGCCTGGGTAACCCACTGCAGCTGCAGACTGACCTGGTCGACAGATTCACAGTCGCCAGTCCCCACTGCTGCGTCGTCTGAGCCACACGCTGCGGCGACGAGGGTCATCGCCACCACCAGCCCCACGACTCGAGTTGTCCACTGTCTTTTCATGTTTCCCTCCCGGGATTGTTGTTTGAATCACTGCCCCCAACTGCAAGGCGCCAAGGCATGCTTACACGCTCAACGAGTAGGGCTGCAGCGAACAGTGCCAGGCCGACAGCCGACGCGACCGCAATTGCGGCCCATGCAACGTCGTACCGGGCGAAACCGGCATTAGATGTGATCACGTTTCCGATGCGATCCTGAGGCCCACCGAAGTACTCGGCAACTATGGCGGCGATGACCGACAGGGGCGCCACCACCCGCAGGGCATTCGCAAAGAACGGCAGTGCGTTGGGCACACGGACCTCTCTCATGATCGTCCACTCACCGGCGGCGTAGGAACGCATCAGCTCGATCTCGTCGGGATGCACCTCGGTCAGGCCCTTCGCCGTGTTGATGAAAACTGGGAAGAACACCACGGCGATGACCACGGCCTGGTTGCTCAGGGTGCCGGTAATACCGAACCAGGCATTGAAGATCGGGGCCAGTGCCACGATCGGGGTGGCGTTCACCGCCACCGCCAACGGAGTGAGGCCCTCGTTGAGCATCCTGAACCTCGTCGTGAACATCGCAAGCAGCGCCCCGGCCAAGATGCCGACGAGCAGGCCACTCACAGCAATACGCCCGGTCTCCCAGCCGGCATGGCGGAGGACCGGCCACTCCGCCTGCAACTCAGCCAGAATCGAGGTGGGCTTCGGTAGCAGGAACTGGCTTATCCCGAACGCCCTGACAGCCCCTTCCCAGAGGCCAAAGCCGGCGAGGCCGACCACCACAGCCGGGCCGAGTGAGGTACCGCTCTGGACGAGTTGGCGAAGCCTCACTCGGCACCCCCGACCGAACGCAGGGCCTCTCGGATGGTCGTGGCAGCCGCGAAGAAGTCGGGGTCCTCCCTGGTGTCCGGTGTCCGCTCGCCCAGGTCCACGTCGATTATCGAATGGACCCGACCCGGGCGGGGAGACAACACGATCACACGGTTCGAGAGAAACGCTGCCTCGGAGATCGAGTGGGTGACAAAGACCACGGTGGTTCCGGTCTCTCCCCAGATTCGAAGCAGTTCACCCTGCATGTGCTCACGGGTCATTTCATCGAGCGCTCCGAACGGCTCATCCATGAGAAGCAGACGGGGTTCAAACGAGAGCGCACGGGCGATCGAAACCCTCTGCTGCATTCCCCCCGAGAGTTGGCGCGGATAGTGCTCGCCGAACTCGTCCAGCTTGACCAGATCCAACATCTCGGCTGAACGGGCCGCTCGATCGGTCTTTGACCAGTCGCGCAGTTCGAGGGGCAACTCGATGTTGGCCTTCACCTTGCGCCAGTCAAAGAGCCCTGCATGTTGGAAGACCATTCCGTAGTCCTGACCCGTGCGGGACTCATGGGCCGACTTGCCGAACACCGATACACCACCTGCAGTCGGTGTCAACAGATCGCCGATAAGCCTCAACAGGGTTGACTTGCCACAACCGGAGGGGCCAATGAGCGTCACGAACTCCCCGGCCCGTATGGTCAGGTCGATGCCGTCCAGCGCTGCGACCTCGCCGCCAGTCCCTTCGTTGAAGACCATGCCGACGCCGTCAACGACGACTGCAGGCACATCGCCGCCCGAGTTCATGCCACGACCTCGTCGGTCCGGCGAAGCACCATTCGCTCAGCCAGGCTGATCATCCCGAATACGAACAACCCGAGCACCGCGGCTCCGATCACCGAGGCATAGAGGCGCTCGGGCCAGACGGCGTAGCGAAGGGCGAACTCCAGAATGGCGCGACCGAGGCCCGTCTTGGTTCCAATGGAGATCTCTCCGACGATCGCCCCAACGACGCTGAGCGTGGCCGCAATCTTGAACGCGGGAAACAGGTATGGGCGCGCTGCGGGAAGGCGTAACTTGAACAGGGTCGTACGCCACGGAGCGGCATAGGAGCGCATCAGCTCAACGTGGGCCGAGTCGGGCGACTGGAGGCCACGCAGGGCACTCACAGCAACCGGGAAGAAGGTCAGGTAGGTCGAGATGAGCGAGATGCTCACTATGTCGGGCAGTCCCTGGTTGCGACCCCACGTGACGATGATAGGAGCGAGCGCTATCAGTGGAACTGTCTGGGACACGTTGATCCACGGTAGGAGGCCACGCTCGGCCACACGCCACCGCAACATCAGCACGGCAAGCCCGATCCCGATTGCCGAGCCCAGGAAGAAGCCGATCGCCGCCTCCTGGAGCGTGAACCACGCCTTCTTGAGGAGGTACACGCTGAGCGGAAGCGTGGACCGGCCATCGCGGATGTCAGATACGAGTTCGGCCGCGATGTCTGAAGCATGCGGCATGATGACGTCATCGGTTGAGACCGGCAGTTCAATGCCGGTACCGGGCCAGTTGCCGCCCGTCTGCTGGCCGGTCCACTTGTAGCCCTCCCAGAGGACGACGATCACGAGAATCGCCAACGCCGTGGTGACGACGGTCCGTATGACCTTTGCGGCGGTTGCAGTTCGAGCGGGAATCAAGAGGTCACCGGTCAGATCATGGCGGGAATGATCCGCTGGCCGTAGGCGTCAAGGGTCTCGTCCTGTTGGTCGTGCATGAGGTAGACGGCGAACTGGTCGACACCGAGGTCGCGCAGCTCCTCGAGGCGTTCAAGGTGGGCTGACTCGGTACCCAGGATGCAAAACCTGTCGATGATCTCGTCCGGCACGAAGTCGGTGTGCTCGGCACCGGCTCTGCCGTGGTCGGTGTAGTCGTACCCCTTGCGCCCCTCGATGTAGTCGGTGAGGGCGGCAGGCACCGCAGTCCCTTCGGTTCCGTAGCGGCCCACCAGGTCGGCCACGTGGTTCCCGACCATGCCGCCGAACCACCTCACCTGGTCTCGCTGGTGTGCAATGTTGTCCCCCACGTACGCCGGTGCAACGACGCAGATGTAGATGTCGTCGGGGTCACGGCCTGACTCCTCGGCTGCGGCACGTACGGCACCGATGGTCCACTCGGCGATCTGGGGGTCGGCCAACTGGAGAACGAAGCCGTCGGCGACCCTGCCGCACAGAGCGAGGGCCTTGGGCCCGTATCCGGCCATCCAGATGGGAAGCGACCCACCTGAGCGCCATGGGAACTTCTGGCGGGTGCCGTTGTAGTCGACCTCCTCGCCCTCGGCGAGGCCCTTTATGACGCCCATTGACTCTTCGAGGGTGGCCAGGTTGCATGGCTTGTGTCCGATTACCCTCATGGCCGAGTCGCCGCGCCCGATGCCGCACACCGTGCGCTCCCCGTACATGTCGTTGAGGGTGGCGAACACCGACGCTGTCACGGTCCAGTCGCGTGTACCCGGGTTGGTGACCATCGGCCCGACGACCATGTTGTCAGTGGCGGCCAGCATCTGGCTGTGGATGACATACGGCTCCTGCCAGAGCACGTGGCTGTCAAATGTGTAGGCATAGGTGAAGCCGAGGCCCTCGGCCCGCTTCGTCAACTCAATGACCCGCCCTGCCGGCGGGTCGGTCTGCATTACCACCCCGAAGTCCATTTTCTCCCCCTTTGCACGACCTAGCTGTCGTGTCGAATCCTGTCCTGTCCTGTCGCGTCCTAGTCCCTGGTCTGTGATCAGTCGTTCCTGGGAAAGCCCAGATCGACGCTGCTGGTTGACGGGTCAGGCCAGCGACTTGTAACGACCTTGGGCCGTGTATAGAACCTCATGCCCTCGGGCCCGTACATGGTCGTGTCGCCGAAGAAGGAGTCGTTCCAGCCGCCAAACGAGTGGTAGCCGACCGGAACCGGAATCGGGACGTTGATGCCGACCATGCCGGCCTCGACATCGCCCTGGAACTGCCTTGCAGCGCCACCGTCGCGGGTGAAGATGGCAGCCCCGTTGCCGTAAGGGTTGTCGTCGATCAACTTGACCGCCTCGGCGTAGCTGTCGCTGCGCACCACAGACAGAACCGGACCGAAGACCTCGTCGCGGTAGACCGACATGTCGGTGGTGACCCTGTCGAGCAGTGACGCCCCGAGGAAGAAGCCGTCTCCGTCGAACGCCTGCTCGCGACCGTCGACCACCACGTCGGCTCCGTCGGCAGAACCGGACTCGACATAACCGGCAACCCGGTCACGGTGTTCTGCGGTAATGAGCGGACCCATCTCCGAGGCAGGGTCGTCGCCGGGCCCGATCACGAGCTTGTCCATGCGAACCCTTATCGCCTCAACCAGCGGATCGGCGATGTCGCCCACGGCGACGACGACCGACACGGCCATACACCGCTCGCCTGCCGACCCGTAGGCGGCTGAGACAGCGGCATCGGCTGCCAGGCCCAGGTCGGCGTCGGGCAGCACGATCATGTGGTTCTTTGCCCCACCGAGGGCCTGGACGCGCTTGCCGTTGGCGGTCCCGGTCGAGTACACGTAACGGGCAATCGGGGTCGAGCCAACGAAGCTGACCGCCCCTACATCGGGGTGTTCAAGCAGCCTGTCGACCGCCTCCTTGTCTCCGTTGACGAGGTTGATCACTCCTGGTGGGAAGCCCGCTTCCTGGGCCAGCTCAACGACGAACCTGGGTGCTGACGGGTTCCGTTCGGAGGGCTTGAGTATGAACGTGTTCCCGCACGCCACTGCATTCGGGAGCATCCAGAGCGGGACCATGGCGGGAAAGTTGAACGGCGTGATTCCGGCGCAGACACCTACGGGTTGGCGCACCGTGTAGACGTCGACTCCGGTGGAGGCGAGCTCGCTGTAGCGGCCCTCGAGGGTCTGGGCGAACCCGCATGCGAACTCGATGTTCTCGATTCCCCTAGCGACCTCGCCACACGCGTCGTCTGCGACCTTGCCGTGTTCCGCGGTCAGCCGCCGGGCAATCTCGTCGGCGTTCTCGACGACCAGATTCCGGAAGGCGTAGAGCAACTTGGTGCGCCGTGCGATCGAAACGTTTCTCCACTCTGCGAACGCAGCCTTGGAGGACGCCACGACCGAATTAACTTCGACGACCGATGCCAGGTCGACCTGGCCGGTCTGTTCGCCGGTGGCCGGGTTGAATACCGGTCCTGTACGGCCTGAACCAGATTCGACGGCTTCGCCGCCAATCAGGTGCTGAATCTGCAACATGGCCTACTCCCGGTGATCTGAACGTGGATTGTGATTGGCGCTCTGGCGTGCCCGTAGGGCGTCAGAGGAGGTACGAGGAGAGGCCACGGCGCAGATATGCACCGTCACCCTTCGCACCGTGATAGGTCTCGTCGGCGATGAGCACCTTGCCCTTGGACAGCACAGTGTCGACCCGACCGTCGATCTCTACACCCTCGTAGGCCGAGTAGTCCATGCTCATGTGATGGGTGTCCACTGACAGCGTGGTCGAGCCGTTCGGATCGTAGAGGACGATGTCGGCATCGGACCCCGGGGCTATAACACCCTTTTGCGGGTAGAGCCCGAACATGCGGGCCGGTGTCGTCGAGCAGGTCTCAACCCAGCGTTCAAGCGACAACTCGCCCATGACCACGCCCTGGTAGATGAGGTCCATTCGATGTTCCACTCCACCGATTCCGTTGGGGATCGCCCTGAAGTCGTCGAGGCCCAGTTCCTTTTGGTCCTTCATGCAGAATGGGCAGTGGTCGGTGGAGACGACCGCCAGGTCATTGGTGCGGAGGCCGCGCCACAGGTCGGTGTGGTGCGTGTGCTCCTTTGTACGCAGTGGCGGCGAGCAGACGTAGCCGGCGCCGGCAAAGCCGGGAAGACCCAGGTGGTCCTCGAGGTTGAGGTAGAGGTACTGGGGGCAGGTCTCGGCGAAAACGTTGTGTCCGTCGTTGCGGGCTGCTGCCACCGCTGCCAGGGCCTCGCTCGCAGAGAGATGAACGAAGTAGACAGGTGCACCGGCCACCAGTGCCAACTGGATGGCCCGGTTGGTGGCCTCGCCCTCGAGAGCCGGTGGACGGGTGATGCCGTGGTAGACGGGGTCGGTCTGGCCGCGGGCGGCAGCCTGCTCAGCCAACACGTCGATGGCTATGCCGTTCTCGGCGTGCATGCAGATAAGGCCACCGTTGTCGGATGCCTTCTGCATTGCCCGAAGGATCTGACCATCGTCGCTGTAAAAGACTCCCGGGTAGGCCATGAACAGCTTGAAGCTGGAGATTCCCTCGCCGACGAGGTTGTCCATCTCCTTGAGAGCGGCTTCGTCGACTCCGCCGAGGATCATGTGAAACCCGTAGTCGATCGCGCATTCGCCCTCGGCCTTTGCGAACCATGCGTCAAGTGACTCCCTCACGTTCTCGCCGTCACGCTGCACGGCAAAGTCGATGATCGTCGTGGTTCCGCCCCAGGCAGCCGCCCGCGTGCCGATCTCAAAGGTGTCGGACGCGAAGGTGCCTCCAAATGGCAACTCCATGTGGGTGTGGGCGTCGATTCCACCGGGAACCACGTACTTCCCGGCTGCGTCAATCACCTTTTCGGCGCCGCTCTCGGCTGATGCCGCCGCATCGCTACCCGGCTGCAGCAGCGCTGCAATCTTCTGGCCATCGACCAGAACATCGGCATCGTGTCGCCCTGTCGGGCTTACAACCGTTCCGTTCTTGATGAGGATCGTCATGTCCTGCCTCCTGTTCGTTTCATCAGCATGTTGGTCTGCTCAGGTCGTGCCGTCCAGCCTCAGACGGCATCTCTCAGCGAGCCGAGCGCTGCAACGATGATCTCACCGGCCTTGTCGATCTCGTCTGGCGTGACCGTCATAGGCGGTGCAATACGAAGCACGTTGCCGTACAGGCCCCCCTTGCCAATCAGGACACCACGTGCTCTCGCCGCCTCGAGGAGGCGAGCCGCTGCATCGGCATCCGGTTCGTTGGTTCCAGGGCGCACCATTTCAAAGGCGAGCATCAGGCCGCGGCCCCTCAACTCGCCTACGGACTGACATGCGTCGGCCGCCGGCCGCAGAATGGCCTCCAGTCGGGCGCCCATCTCCCTGGAGTTGCCCTGGAGGTCGTTGTCGAGCATGTACCGGATGGTCGCAAGCGCACCTGCGCTGCTGAGCGGATTGCCTCCGAAGGTGGAGAGAGAGTTGCCGGGCAGGGAATTCATGAGCTCGGCGCTGGCCACAACCCCTCCAAGGGCCAGGCCGTTGCCCACCCCCTTTGCGAAGGTGAGGATGTCGGGCGTGATGCCGTGTGCCTGGTATCCCCAGAAGTTGTCTCCGGTCCGGCCCCATCCGGTCTGCACCTCATCGGAGATGAAGAGGACCCCGCGGTTGTCGAGTTCCTTCTTCATCTCGCCAAAGAAGCCGTCTGGTGGAACAGCGAAGCCACCGACGCCCTGGATGGGTTCGGCGATCATCGCCGCTACATCGCCCGAGGTCATCATGTCGAACACCTGGACCAGGTCCTCGACGCATGCGGTTGTGTAGGCATCGTCGTCCAGTGCCCGGAAGGGGCTGCGCATGCGGTAGCCACCCTGCACATAGTTGACCGAAAGGCCGCTGACGCTGGTCGGTGACCACGCCCGCTGTGCCGTGATGGCGATGGTGCTGAACGAACGGCCGTGGTAGCTGTTGCGCAGGGCCAGAATCTGATTTGACTTCCGGTAGGTCGTCGCCAAAAGGAGCGCTGCGTCATTGGCTTCGGTTCCGGATGTGGTGAAGAACACCCTTGCATCTGGAATCCCCGACAGGTTCGCTACCAGCTCGGCGAGCTCGATCATCGGCTCCGAGAGGTACAGGGTTGAGGAGTGGAGAACCTTGGAGGCCTGCTCCTGGACCGCCTTTGTCACCTCGGGCACGTTGTATCCCAGGCTGGTGGTGAGGATTCCGCCGAAGAAGTCCAGGTATCGGTTTCCCTCGACATCGACCACATGACGTCCCTCGCCGTGGTCCATTGAGATGGGTGGGTCGTAGTAGAGCGCCAGCCAGGAAGGAAGAGCCGCCTGATGACGGTCGAGGAGCTCTGAGTTGGTTGTCATGGTCGCTATCTCCGGTAGGTCGGGCTGGGCCGCCGTCAGGCGGAGGTCAGGGGGCCGTACATGTCGGGCCGGCGGTCACGGTAGAAGGCCCACTGGTTGCGGACCTCGTCGACCTGATCGAGGTCGAGATCGCGGATTATCAGCTCGGCGTCCTGGTCTGAGCAGACCTCACCAACGAACTGCCCGCGCGGGTTGGCGAAGTAGGTGGTCCCGTAGAAGTCGTTGTCGCCCAACGCCTCGATGCCGACACGGTTGATGGCGCCGACGAAGTACATGTTGGCAGCGGCCGAGGCGGGCTGTTCCAGCTGCCACAGGTATGAGGACAGGCCACGGCTGGTCGCCGACGGGTTGAACACGATCTGGGCGCCGTTGAGACCGAGTGCCCTCCATCCCTCGGGGAAGTGACGGTCGTAGCAGATGTAGACACCGACCTTGCCGACGGCTGTGTCGAACACCGGGTATCCGAGGTTGCCCGGGCGGAAGTAGAACTTCTCCCAGAAGCCCTTGACCTGGGGAATGTGGGTCTTGCGGTACTTGCCGAGGTAGGTGCCGTCGGCGTCGATGACGGCCGCCGTGTTGTAGAGAAGGCCCTCCTGTTCCTTTTCGTACATGGGTAGGACCACGACCATGCCCAGTTCGGCCGCCAACTCCTGGAACCGCTTTGTGGTCGGCCCGTCTGGAATGGCCTCGGCGTAGTCGTAGTACTCGGTTTCCTGCACCTGGCAGAAATAGGGGCCGTAGAAGAGTTCCTGGAAACACATGATCCGGGCTCCGGCTGCTGCCGCCTCGCGCATGTAGTTCTCGTGGAGTTCGATCATCGACTCCTTGTCACCGGTCCAGGCCGTCTGGACCATTGCCGCCCGTACCTCGCTAGCCATTGGGTTCTCCTCTGTGGTCTGGTTCCGCCAGCGGTTGATGCCGCCGCGGTTGCCCTCTGCCGTGTTGTGCGACAGTATTGCTAAATCGTTGTGCAGACAATCCATTCTTTGTTACACACAAACATTTCACAGGGAGCTGTTACCCCCCTGTGTCCCGAAATCCAGGAACATGACCGAATCCACACTCACCGCCATCACCAACGCTGTCGGCACCAGCACCGGGCCCGCCGAAATTGCCTCGGCAATCGGCAGGCTGATCAGCGACGGGAGCATTCCGAGCGGCGACCGCCTGCCAACGGTCAGAGCGCTGGCCCGAAGCCTCAACGTGAGCCCCTCGGTCGTCGCCGACTCGTGGCGCCGCCTTCACCATGCAGGTCTCCTCGCCACCGAGGGCCGACGCGGAAGCTTTGTCCGGGCCCGCCGCCAACCTGAGGACCCGGGGCGCTTCTGGCAGGTACCCGTCAACCCTCACACGTACAGGTTGGACCTCAGCACGGGAACTCCGGACCCGGCCCTCCTACCACCGCTGGGACCGGCCCTGGCTGCACTCCGGGACGAACCACCGGTCTCGAGCTATCTGGACCAACCCACCCTGCCCGCCCTGTCAGAGCTGCTCCGGGAGCGCTGGCCGTTCGAACCTGCGGCACTCACGGTCGTCGACGGCGCCCTCGACGCCCTCGACCGGATCATCGCCGCAACGGTCAACTATGGCGACAGGGTGCTCGTGGAAGATCCAGGATTCCCCCCGACCATCGACATGCTCGAGCTGGCTGGCGCTGAGCTGATCCCGGTCCAGATGGTTGAGGGCGGCCTCGACCCCGACTCCCTCTCCCGGGGCCTTGCCATGGACCCGAGCCTCCTGGTCCTACAGCCCCGCGCCCACAATCCGACAGGATGGAGCCACGACGCCGAGAGGGTCGACCTGCTCGCAGACCTCCTGGAGGGCTCGGACCTGTTGATCATCGAGGACGACCATTCGGGCGAGGTATCCGGTTCACCCCTTCACAGCCTCGGAACCCGGTTACCTGACCAGGTCGTCCACATACGCAGCTTCTCCAAGGCCTACGGCCCCGACCTGCGTCTGGCCGCCGTAGGGGGCTCGGGGCCGGTCATCGAAGCCATGGTCCACCGCCGCCAACTGGGTCCGGCATGGAGCAGCCGGCTGCTCCAGGGTGTGCTTCTCCAACTTCTCACAACCCGGGCCACTGCAGAAACTGTTGCCACAGCAGCAGCCACCTACTCAACGCGTAGGACATCGCTCATCAACAGCCTCAGAGCCCACGGGGTGACCGTGCCCGGCACATCTGGGATCAACCTGTGGCTCAAGGTCGGAGACGAGACGAATGCCCTGGTAGCCCTGTCCGCCCGAGGAATTGGTGCAGCTCCGGGCAGCCCCTTCATGGTCGGCCCGGGAACACCCCCGCACCTGCGGCTCACCGTCGCAACTGTCGACACGGGCTACGACGAACTGGCAGTAACCCTCGCCGAGGCCGCCTCGATCCCCCCTGGGCGCAGGGTCGGAGCCTGAACGCATGCCACCCCAGCAGCACGGAGCCCCCTGGTCACGGCGATCGTTCCTACAGATGGCAGGTGTGGGAGGGCTGGCTCTGGCAGCAGGTTGCGCAACGACATCTCCCCAGGCCAGCCCGGTGACGACCACACCGCTCGTCAGGGCCACCGGTCCGCGCTCGATTCCCGACCCCACCCACTGGCGGGTGACCCGCTGGGGTACTGACCCATGGTCGCTCGGCTCCTACTCGTACCTGCCAGCCGGCACCTCGGCAACGTCGCGGGCTGCACTCGCAGGTCCGGTCGGTGACCGCCTGTTCCTCGCTGGAGAGGCCACCGACTCCGACTACCCGGGAACGGTCCACGGAGCCCTCAACTCCGGGCGGCGCGCAGCATCACAGGTGCTTGAGGGCCACGGTCACCGCTCAGTTGTGGTGGTAGGTGCGGGAGCCGCTGGCCTCGGGGCAGCGCAGGCCCTGGTCGATGCCGGCTCCGATGTGGTCATGGTCGAGGCGAGGGACCGGATCGGTGGACGGATCTGGACCGACGACCTGGGTGACGCACCTGTCGACCTGGGTGGTTCGTGGATCCACGGGGTCAGAGGCAATCCTCTCGCCGAGTTGGCCGACTCCCTCGACATCACCCTGGTTCACACCGACTACGACAACTCCGTCCTGTACGACACCGACGGCTCCCCGATGGACTGGAGCCGGCTCGACCATCTGTACGAGGCCCTGGTTGATGCCGTCCTGTCGAGTTCGTCGACGCGTGCGATGGGGCCCGAGCTTGCACCGATCAGGGAACGGCTGAACGCAGACGAACAGAGGTGGTTCGACTTCCTCATCACCTCTGAGATCGAACACTGGTGGCCTGCCGACGTGGACGACCTGGCGATGGCGACCGCCTACTTCGGCAAGGCCTTCCGCGGTGGCGATGCAGTGCCGGCCACCGGCTACCGCCCGATCATCGAGAGCCTCGCTGCAGGCCTCGACATCCGCCTGGGCACAGCGGTGTCAATCGTGGACCACAGCGGCCCCGGGGTGGTCGTCGACTCCACACAGGGCAGGTTCGACGCGGACGCAGTCATCGTGACCGTGCCCCTCGGGGTCCTTCAGGGGGGCAGGATCCGCTTCACCCCCGACCTGCCCTATTCCACCGTCTCAGCTGTGCAGATGCTGGGCATGGGTCTGATGAACAAGGTGGTGCTCCGCTTCCCGGAGGTCTTCTGGGATGAGCAGGCCGACCTCATCTCACACGTACCGTCGACGAAGGGCCACTTCGTGGAGTGGTACAACGCCGTGCCATGGACCGGCCAACCAATTCTCGTCGGCTTCAACGCCGCCAGGGCCGCCGCCGAGATTGAAACATGGTCTGACGACGCCACGATCGGGATGGCCTTGGATACGTTGGACGTCATCTACCGCTGACCCTGTCCAAAGGACCGATGCCCGATGACACGTGACCTACTGATTCGTGCCGGTGACGCACTGCTTGGCGAGCGACGCCAACTCACCATGGACGAGCTTGCCGAGTTGTCAAGGGTGGGCGACGATGCCGTCCCATCACTTGCGGCGCTGGCCCACGAGGTGCGCCTGAGTTGGGCGGGCCCGACCATCGACATCGAGGGCATCTTGTCACTCAAGACCGGCGGCTGCCCAGAGGACTGCCACTTTTGCAGCCAGTCGGCCCGATTCGACACGCCGGTCAAGTCCGTACCGTTCCTCGACCAGGACGAGGTAGTCGCCGCCGCCAAGGAGACGGCGGCACTCGGGGCATCGGGGTTCTGCATCGTCCTGGCGGTCAAGGGCCCCGATGAGACGGCCATGACCCGGATCCTCGACCTTGTACCGGTAATCCGTGACGAGGTGGGAATCAACGTCAACGTCAGCGCCGGCACCCTCACCAGTGAACAGGCCCGGCGCTTTGCCGATGGCGGAGTCCACCGCTACAACCACAACCTGGAGACGGCACGCAGTTTCTTTCCTGAAGTCGTGACGACGCACACCTGGGAGGAGCGTCACGACACCTGCATGCTGGTTCGTGAACACGGTATGGAGCTTTGCTGTGGCGTACTTCTCGGCATGGGCGAGAGTCGCAACCAGCGCCTTGAACTGCTCGACCAGGTCCGCCAGGTCGAACCCCACGAAGTTCCCATCAACTTCTTGAACCCGAGGCCGGGTACCCCACTTCAGGTGCGCAAGCCGTTGAGTGCGCTTGAGGCGTTGCGCTGGATCGCTGTCTTCCGGTTGGGACTTCCGTCGGTGATCCTCCGCTACGCCGGTGGCCGCGAGATCACCCTGGGTGACCTCCAGTCAATGGGAATGACATCTGGGATCAATGCCCTGATAGTCGGCAACTACCTCACGACGCTCGGCCGCACGCCCGAAGACGACTTGAGCATGCTCGAGGACCTTCAGATGCCGATTGGCGTGCTCTCGAGCGCGATCTGACCAGAGTGGCAGAGCAGGAAGCACGCAGTTTCTGTCCCGGGTGCGGGAATGCCGACTGTCTTGGCTGTCTTCCAGCATTCGACCCACCGCGTTATTGTCCGCTCTGCGGTAGTTGGCTACGGGTGAAGGTTCACACCAGCGTCTGGGAATCGACCTGTAGAGAGTGTGGAGACATCCGGCGGGGATGACTCGCTCAAAACGCGGTCACGGTTCGCCTCGGTGCAGTCCAACCGGGTCGGGTACGGGAGCACCGTCGAACATGGGCGTCGGCACCGATCAGGGCTGCGGGCTGTTGGTGGAATCGGCGGAGGCCGCGGCAGATAGTTCCTCAGCCTGGACGTGACGGGGCAGGGCCTCCACCTCGCTGGCGACAGGCAGTTCTGTCGAGCCGGCGCCGAGGTCGGGGAACTTGCGCATGGTCACGAGCAGCCTGCCGTCGACCGAACCCACCAGGTCGTTGAACGCCCCTACGGCGGTGGCGAGACCCCGGCCGGTCTTGTCGACGTGGCCCAGGACGACGCCTACCCGGTCGTAGAGCTCCTGGCCCAGATCGGCTATCTCCCTGGCGTGTTCGCTGACGCGGGCCTCCTGCCAGCCGCGTGACACGGCCCACAACAGGGCCAGCAGGTTCACGGGCGAGGCCAGGAGCACACGTTTCTCCATTGCCTCGTTCAGGAGGGCGTGGTCGGAACGCAGGGCGTCGGCCAGGAATGACTCGCCGGGTACGAAGAGCACCACGAACTCGGGTGAGGGGCCGTCATCCTGCTCCCAGTACTTCCTACCGGACAGCTGCTTCACGTGGCTGCGTAGCGCTGTCGCATGACGGGTCATGTGGGCCTCGATCTCGGTGGCGTCGGTCGCTGCCTGGGCGTCGAGATACGCGTCGAGGGGGACCTTGGAATCGACCGCTATGTGTGCTCCGTTGGGCAGGCGGACCCGCACGTCGGGGCGACCGCGTGAGCCCTCGCGGTTCTCGCCGGTGAACTGTTCGTCGTAGTCGCAGTAGCGCGCCATGCCCGACAGTTCGATGACGTTGCGGAGTTGGTTCTCGCCCCAGGCTCCACGGGCCGTGGGTGACCTGAGCGCCTCGGAGAGGGTGATGGTGGAAGAGGTCAGCTCGGTGATCTGGCGGCCCATCTCGCCGGTCATCTTCTGGACCGCCCCCTTGTCTTGTTCGTGGGCGGAGCGGAGGTCGCCGACGGTCTTACCCAGTTGCTCCATCTGCTTTGAGAACGGATCGAGCAGGCCCTTTGTCTGAGCCTGTACGGCGTTCATTCGCTCGGTGGCGAGGGTGAGGAACTGCTCGTTGTTGGCCTGCAGGGCTGAGGTGGCAGCATCACCCATCTGTGCCTTGACCTCGGCACCGATCAGTTGGGCCAGCGCTGCCCCGTCGAGGGTCGGCTCAGCGGTCTGTGGGGAGTTGTCGCGGCGTACCGCCCATATCACTGCGACTGCGGCGACGAGGACGGCTGCGAGGGTCACTAGTTCCATGGCCCGGAGGGTACGCACCCCATGTGACAGGTGCAGGGCATACCCGGCTTCTCGCCTGAGAGAGGGCTGTCAGGTTGCCCATGTGGTCGGGTCGATCCGACAGGCGAACCCGGCCAGACCCTCACCCCTGGCACGTCGCTCCGCATTGCCGCCCGCAACCTCGGCGAGGCGCCCGACGGCCTCGCGCCCACCCATCACCGCTGAGTCGAAGCCGCCCTGTTCATCAACCTGGCGCACCCTGAAGGACCGGGCCACCTCGGAGTCCCAGAACGACACGTTCATCTCGGTGTCACCCTGGAAGGAGGTGAAGATGAGGTTGGCTGAGCCGATGGTCGCCCAGCGGTCATCAACGACCATCGTCTTGGAGTGGACGTAGATCTCCTCGTAACCCCACGACCTGCGGGCCGCCGGTGCCGCCAGGCAGAATCCGGGATGCCGGGCGAGCGCGGCAAGTGCGTCGTAGCCGGCGGCTATGCCTGGAAACTCCCGGTACCTGGCCAGTTCGGACATGGGGTCACCGGGAACGAGGGCCACGACGGCGACGCCCCGCTCAAGGGCCTCGGCCAGTTCCACAAGGACCACACGGCTGAGCAGGATCTGGTCCTCTATGTAGACGTATTCCTGCGCCGCAACGATGGCCGCCAGGTACTGCGCACGGATGCTGTTCTCGCCATCGGGTAGTTCCGGATAGAGGCCGGGCAGGACGCTGCGCACTATCTGGGCTGTCGTGTCACCGGCCGGTTCGGTCCGGGCCGTCGGAGGAGCCATGTTGTCTGTGCCACCTACCGGCCAGGCGCCGTGTTTCCGGTCACGTTCCGAGGCACCGTTCCAGCGCATGACGAAGTTGTCGTGCACGTCGGTGGCTACGGGGCCCCTGACCATGCAGTGCACGTCGTGGATGTTGGCGTACCTGCCGTGCCGGGCCGGTTCATCGTGGTCCCGACCGGCCATCGACCCGGCACCAATGTTGATTCCACCAACGAACGCGACCTCGTCAGGGGTACCGGCATCGATCAGCCAGGCCTTCTGGTGCTGACAGCGCATGCCGACAGCATCCCAGCGGGCCTGCCATCCGGTGGCCCTACCGGCCAACAGGGCAGTGGACTCCTCATCTCCCGGGAGGGTGTCGTCGGCCCGAGCGGCCTCACCCTCCGGGTGCCAGAGGAGAATCCGCACGTCGATCCCACGACCAGCCGCCAGATCCATGAGGTCCAGGAAGGTCCCGCGCCCTCCGGGGAACGTGGCACCGGTTTCGATGAAGGCGACACAGACCCATACCGAGGACACAGCCGCCTCCACCGCCTCTGCGATCAGGTCGAAGGCGAAAGCGCCGTCCACCAGTGGCCTCACCAGGTTGCCCTCGCGCGGTGCAAAGGGTGCCTCTGCCGGTGGGGGGTACACGCTCAGGTCATCAGGGCCGGTCGCCATGTGTGAACGGTAGTCAGCGGGCCTTCCTGACACGGCTCTCGGCGGTTTGGCAGCGGTACAGTCCGGGGGTGCGCACCCTTGTCATCGAACACGACGAACACGGGCCGGCCGAGAGCGTCGGTGACCACCTTGAGGAGCGTGGCTTCGAACTCGAGGTGTTCCTTGTCCTCGAGGATCCAGACGACCCCGTTTCGCACAAGCCGTTTCCGGATGCCGCCGGCTACGACGCACTCGTTGTCACGGGGTCGCCCTGGTCCCTGGCCGACCCGGCTCCGATCGGATCGTGGATCCACCGCGAGGTCGACATGGTTCGGGCTGCCCACGACGCTGGCACCCCGGTGCTGGGCATGTGCTTCGGCGGCCAGGTCCTCTCAACGGCCCTGGGTGGCACCGTCACCCGGATCGACAGCCCGGAGTTCGGTTGGCGCACCGTCGAGGCCGTCGCTGGAGCACCGATTCCGTCGGGCCCGTGGTTCCAGTGGCACTTCGACGCATTCACGGTCCCAGATGGTGCTGTCGAGTTGGCCCGAAACGACTTTGGCCCCCAGGCCTTCCGCATCGGGCGCAGCCTCGGCACCCAGTTCCACCCTGAGGTCACCCCACGGCTGATCAACGACTGGCTTGACTACGGCACCGACGAGCTGGCCGCAAACGGCGTCAGCCCACAGGCGATGCTGGCCGAGACCATCGAGAGGGCCGACGCTGCGCGTGGTCGCGCAGCCGACCTGGTCGACTGGTTCCTCGCCGACGTGGCCCAACTCTGACCCAACCTGCCAGAGAGCCCGGTCAGGCGGTCCAGCCGCCTTCCGGTCGCTCGAACCACATGTTGATCTGCCCGGTTCCGGCGGCGGACTCGTAGTCCGAGTAGCGCACACCAGCTGAGGTGCAGTCGGGGCCACCCATCGCCGCGACCATCATGAGGTAGTGGCCAAAGAGCCCTTCGGGGGCATGCCGCTTGAACTCCGGGTAGTAGTCGATGACCGACCGGTGGTCGCCCGCCTCCCACCACTTCATGATCTGCTCGTCGGCAGACCTCGCCTCGGCAGTGATGATGTTCGCCGGGTCCGAGGTCTCGTGGCTGCGGACCTGTCGCAGCGGCCAGAAGCGGTGGCTGAGGCTGCCCGACGCCAGGATGACCACGCGCCTGTCGAGGGCGGCTACCGCCTCGGCCAGCAGGCGGCCGAAGAGGGCGAAGTCGTCGCCGTCGGCTATTGCGCAGATGCTGGCGGTGAGCCAGCGCTCGTCACCCTGGAGGAAGCCCAACAAGTTGATCGTGCCGTAGTGGATGGGCAGGTACGGGTCGTCGATGGCGGTAATCCAGGTGTCACCCCTGTCGGTGGCGAGGGCCTCGAGGGTGAGGCCCAGCTCCGGATCACCGGGGATGTCGTAGGGCACCGCCGACATGCCCCGTGGCAGCTCGTCTGAGGTGAAGCGGC
>DLRQ01000046.1 GCA_002501135.1 Candidatus Neomicrothrix sp. UBA7884 | reverse complement strand
AGGGCAGATCAGGTATGCGAGGCATCGGGCACGGCTCAGCGCGACGTTGAGACGGTTCCGGGAGAACAGGAAATCTGTGCTCCGTGGCGCCAGGGTGGCATCGGAGGCAGTCATCGAGAATAGGACCACCGGGGCCTCCTGACCCTGGAACTTGTCGACGGTGCCGACTCGTACGCCCTTGGTTTGTTCATTGGCGGCGAGATGACGACCGATTAGGTTGACCTGGTTGTTGTAGGGGGCGACGACGATGAAGTCAGACACGTCGAGAGGTCGCTGGACACCCTCGACGTCTGTCCAGTTCGACCCGATCAGGCCGGTGATGGTGTCAACGACAATCGCCGCTTCTTCAGGCGACTCTGTGGAACGGTCACTGTGCACCGAGCGGATCCAACGAAGCCCCGTCCCGTGGTCGGTCGCCTGAACGGCGCAACCGGGGTGTGAGTGCAAACGACCGTTGTAGAAGTTGTCGGAAATGAAGGTACAGACGTCCGGGTGCATCCGACGGGTCTCGTCGAGAAAGACACCGCTGTCAGAGCCGATGGTGGCGTCGCCATCCAGGATGTGTTCGAGGACGCTTGCATCTGAGCCGGCAGGATGTGATGCCTGTGCAACCTGCGGTAGCTGCTGCGGGTCTCCGAGGAGGACAACGCTTGTAGCCGAGGTGGCCGCAGCCATGGCATCGGCCAGACCCAACTGGCCGGCCTCGTCGATGACCAGGACATCCACCGGATTGGAGCGCATGGCGGTACTTGAGAACAGCCATGTCGTACCGGCCACGACGTTGTACTCGGGCTTCGCACACTGTGGGTTGGCCTTTGCATGGGAAATCGACGGACTGACGCCGTCTGCCGGCTGGTCGATCCTACGAACGGCCGAGAGGCTGGAGAGGTCGCCGGTTTCTTTGAAGACGTTGACTGTTTCGTCGAGCAGGTTGCCGATGGCATTGTGACTGAGGGCCGTGATGCCGACCCTCATACCCGCTTGCACGAGGTGGTGGATGATCCGTGCGCCGGTCCACGTCTTGCCAGTGCCGGGAGGGCCCTGGATCGCCAGGAACGACCGGTCCAGGTGAGCGACCTGACGGCAGACCTCGTCAAGGCTGCAACCCAGGTCTCCGTTGGCTGGACCGGTTCCGGGAAGGAAGCGTGGCAGGTTGTTGGCAAGGATCTCACCAGCGACTCCGGGATCCGTCGCTCCCAGCACGGCCTCGGCAACCGTTGCAAGGGCCTTGAACTTTGAGGCCGAAGAAATCCAGTTGTTGAAGGTGACAGCGGTGGGCTCCGTTCCGGCATTCGTTGGCCCGTCCCCCCAAGAGAGTTCCAGGCCTCTTCCCGTAGCGTCGATGGATCCGCCGGTGCGGACGATCCGCCCATCCGCTGTGAGGTACGCGACCTTTATCGGGAGGTCCAACGACTTCTCAGGGTCGATCACCTGAACGGGCATATCGAATCGTCGCCTCGGGGCTCGTTGCCTCCCCGATGGTGGAAGGAGCTTCCCGCTGCTACTGCAGACGACGGTGAGAGGGTCCTCTAACAAGTCCGATGGCGGCGCCTGCAGCCTCGCTATCAGCTGGGCCATGTGGGCTCTGTCCTCACGCCACCAGTAGTCGAGGAGATGTCCCAGCAACCGCTCAGGCGAGCCCTCGGGATACCCGAGCAGCTCATCCTGGCCCACGTCATACTCGTCGCCAACCGCCTCCTCAGACTCGATCCCGTTGTCGGGCCAGTCCAGGTCGTCTGGCCGGAGCCTGACCAGCCAGTCACGCACTGCCCTAGTGGCGGCGACGTCGTCCTCGTTGTAGGCGGCGATCTGTGTGAGGCGATCCGGGCTCTGATCGCCCATCCATGCCTCGTACTCGAGGACCGCACCGGCCCCCTTCTCAATGCCGGCGGAACGGGTGAAGCCGGCGAGTTTCTCGACGTTCTTGAGGCTGTACGACTCGATACCGGCACGGATGCTGTGACGAACGGTCACTAACAGGTCGACAAACACACCGGCGGCAATCAAGCCGGCCAACTTCCGGTCCCCGAGCCCGTGCTCTTCGACGAGCCTCTCCAGTTCCGAGCGTTCGGTGTGGTTGTAGTGGTAGACGTGCATTCCGGGGTGGCGCTGATGCCGCTTATACAGGTAGTCGATGAGGTCACGGGTTGCGGCGGCCTCTGTCGCCGAATCGTGGGCCCACCGGGTCTCATACCCCCACCTGCCCAACCTCTCCTTCCGAAGGAAGCCGAACAGGAAAAACAATCCCCTCGCTGGCGTCCAGAACGGATGGCCCTCGAAATCGAGGAACACGTCACCCTTGTCAGGTTCGGGGAGGGAGACCAGCCCGGCGGAATCTGTCTCGTCCGGCTCCAGGACCACGAACGGCGGAACTTGGTCGGAATGACTGCGGGCCTCGACCTGCAGCCTCGCCTGCTCGGTCAAGACGGCGAACCTTGCATCAGTCATGTCCGGAACAGAACCCCCGGCTGCGGCAGCTAGGTCGGCCATGGTCTCGACGTCAGCCTCCTCCAGGGCCTTTCGATCCACGGCCCGTACCCCAGATACGTAAACGAGCGAGTCGTCGGCACGCCACTGTGCCTCGCAGTGACCGGCAAACTCGCAGAACTCACAGTGATCACACCGCTCCGGAGTGGTTCCCCCGTCGGGAGTAGCTGACAGCGCCGACGAGAGCTGTCTACGTAGACGACGCCAGTAGGCATCCACATCGCTGAAGCGAACCGTCTCGAACTCACCCGATCCCAAGAACAGGCGACCCAACTCCGGCGTCACCCCGGTGAGGG
>DLRQ01000031.1 GCA_002501135.1 Candidatus Neomicrothrix sp. UBA7884 | reverse complement strand
GTGGACCGCGATCGTGGCCGTCGCTGACCCCCCACCTCCACCGTGAGGTGTTGACGAGCGGACCTCTACATCTTCGGTCAACCCCTTGCGGGACTGACGGTCAACGGCCCAGACGATCAGAGTCCGGCACTTCGTGCCCATGTCTTTGAGGGCACGTTCCAACTGCGGCCATCGGTTGTTCTTGAGGCGGCTGGCACTGGTACCCACCTTCTCCCTGTAGACCTCAACGACGGACCGGACATGAATAGAGCATCGACTCCCGGAGCCATGTGCACAGGTTCGAGTCCTGTCAGGGGCGCCAGCAATCAGAGTGAACCCACCAAGCTCACTGGGCTTTCTTCATATGGACGGGCCGGCCAGGTTCCCTGCGCTTCCGGCCGACCCCCGCTGCGCATGGACAAGATGTCGACCTCCCCTCCTGCACGCACCCGACACTAGGGACCTAGTTCCCTAGTGGACAGGGGTTTCGTTCACCAAAGTTGGCCTACTCAGTGCTGAATGACCTGGAAGGAACGAAATGCCCACCCTTGACGTAACAGCAAGACTCGCTGACCTGGTCAACAGGCATCCATCGTTGGCAGGGGGGCTGGAGCGACGCGGTCTGGACTACTGCTGTGGCGGCAACCGCACCCTTATTGAGGCATGCCGACCACTGGGGCTCGACGCAGGGGAGACGGCCAGGGAACTGTCTGAGGAGTTGACCCCAGAGCCGGAGGGCGACTGGGTGGGAATGGGCCCAACTGAACTGGTCGACCACATAGAGGCAACTCACCACCGCTACCTCCATGAAGAGCTTCCTCGCCTGGGGGCCCTGGCTGACAAGGTTGAGGCGGTACACGGTGCCAACCACACCGGCCTCCCGGCTGTGGTCGACACCTTTCGGGCTCTGAGAGCCGATCTTGAACCCCACCTCATGAAGGAGGAGCGAATCCTGTTCCCAATGGTCCGTGACCTGATGGCAGCCACGGACCTACCGGCGTTCCACTGTGGGTCGATTGGCAACCCGATTTCGGTGATGATCCTTGAGCACCACGGGGCGGGAAAGCTGTTGGACCAGTTGGTGGATCTGACCGGTGGTTTCCAGCCGCCAGCAGACGGCTGCGCTTCGTTCAATGCCTTCTACCGGGGCCTGGCCGAACTCAATACTGATACCCGAATGCACATCCACAAGGAGAACAACTCCCTGTTCCCAGCAGTTTCGCGAATCGAGAAGGATCTCCTCGCCGTAGGCACTGGTCTCGAATTCGAAGTAACTGGACCCGATGAACCACTGTCGGATTCGGTTGCTCCCCATTGAGCCCTGGATTCTCAGCGCTTGACGTTGAGGCACCTGCATTCACCTTCCACAAGGAGGATGGCGTGGCGTTCCAAGTGATCAGGGCCGATAGCCGCCAGTTGACAGTCTCGTGACTAGGAGGGAATCGGCTTCTTCCGACATGGTCAAATCCACCGCTGAGCTTCTTGCCAGGTACGACCGGCCCGGACCCCGTTACACCTCGTATCCGACAGCCGTCGACTTCCATGAGGGCTTTGGCCCGGAGGAACATGCTGCCTGTCTGGCTGACGCAGCGACCAGACCGCACGACCCACTCTCGTTGTACGTCCACCTGCCCTTCTGCGAGAACCGGTGCTCGTTTTGTGCCTGCCATGTCGTGGTGACCCGCAACAGGGGCCTGGCTGACACCTACCTTGACCGCCTCGTTGCCGAAGCCCGAACGACGGTGGAGAGACTCGGAGATCGACGAAGCCTTCGGCAGTACCACTGGGGCGGCGGCACACCGACCTTCTACCCACCGGAGGCGCTTTCCGACCTCCATGGACAATTACTTTCACTATTCGACCTCGAACAAGGCGCCGAAGTGGCGCTTGAGGTGGACCCTCGGACAACCACCGAGCAACACCTGACCACGTTACGAACTCTGGGGTTCAACCGCATTTCGATGGGCCTACAAGATGTTGACGAAGTTGTGCAGGACCTCATTGGCCGGCACCAGACCTGGGAGCAGACGTCGAACCTGCACGACGCGGCTCGTAGTCTCGGATACGAATCCATCAACGTCGATCTCGTCTACGGCCTGCCCGGCCAGGACGAGCACACATTCGCCCGCTCACTTGAACAGGTGATAGGTCTCCGCCCAGACCGTCTCGCCGTGTATTCGTTCGCGCTCGTGCCGTGGATGCGCCCAAACCAGAAGCGAATTGACCCAGGACTGTTGCCCGATCGCAATGTGAAGTTCGGCATGCTTTCGCTCGCCATCGACGGGCTCACCGGTGCCGGCTACGAGCAGATCGGTATGGACCACTTTGCGCTGTACAACGACGAACTCGCTGTGGCCCACCGGGAGCGCACGTTGTCACGAAACTTCATGGGGTACACGACGACACGGGGAACCGAGATCATCGGCCTGGGAACGTCGGCGATAAGCGACATTGGAGGAAGTTATGCACAGAGTCACCGCCGGATGGCCTCCTACCTTGCGGCCGTCGACGCGGGCGAACTTCCGACCGAGCGGGGCATAGTGCTCAGCACCGACGACGAGGTCCGTCGCCACGTGATTACCGAGCTCATGTGCAACGGCCGTCTGCTGGCCCACGAGATCACCGATCGTTTCGGAATCCTCGTGGAGGATCACTTCGCGGACGAGCTTGCCGAGATGAATGCACCTGGCGGCCTTGTCGAGGCTGGATTCGTCGTGATCAACGGGAACGACATCGAGGCCACGCCCGTAGGGCGCATGTTCATCCGCAACGTGGCCATGGTGTTCGACACCCGACTCAAAGCCAGGGCCACCGAAGATCAGATATTCTCCCGGACGGTCTGAGGTGACAGCTCGCACCGGCATTGTCGTCGCTCAACTAGGAGGTCCTGAGAGTCTGGCCGAGGTCAGGCCCTTCATCAGGTCGATCTTCGCTGACCCCCACCTGGTGCCACTCCCCGGAGGATCGCTGACTCGCACGGCAGTAAGCACTCTGGTGGCAGGCCTGCGTGCACCGCGGGTTCGATCCCACTACAAGCTCATCGGGCGGGCCTCACCGCTAGTGGAAACAACCCGACTTCAGGCCAACATGCTCGGCGTTGAACTCGCCGCTCGTGGACAGGACGTAGTCGTTGCCGTAGCTCACCGCCACAGCCGACCCGACACGAGTGCGGCCGTCGACGCGATGCTCGCAGCGGGCGTCGGCCGTGTCGTCATGCTGCCCTTGTACCCACAACACTCCGATTGCACGACCGGATCCTCTGAGGTCGAACTACGACGGACCCTCAGCGAGTACGGGGCGGACCTTCCACTGACGATTATCCGTTCGTGGTGCCGGCACCCCAGCTATCTGGCCGCACAGGCACAGTTGGTCGACGAGATGCTGGCAGGAATACCAGGTAAGAGCCTCAGCACGGCGCTGCTGGTGTTCTCAGCCCATGGCCTACCGCAGCGAATCGTCGACGGAGGCGATCCGTATCCCGAAGAGATAAGGACGACCGTGGCGGGGGTTATGAGCCGAGTTCAGCGGCCGGTTGACCATGTCATCGCCTACCAGTCTCGGAGCGGGCCCATCCGCTGGATCGGTCCTGACGTCGGTGAGGTGATCGCCACGGCGGCCAGCGACAGTCGGACATGGCTCGGCGTCGTCCCCATCTCATTCGTTTCCGACCATGTCGAGACCCTCTACGAGATTGACATCGAGATGAAGGACCACGCCGCAGCGGTCGGTATCGACAACTTCCATCGGAGCCGGTGCCTCGGCATAGACCCGATCGTGGGTCCCATGCTTGCCGACATCGTGCAGGAGGTGCTGTGAAGGGGCACCCGGACGTAATCGTCGTCGGGGCCGGCCTCGGAGGCCTGCTTGTCGCCAGCGAGGTCGCCAGACGGGGCGGCCATCCACTGGTACTTGAGGCCGGACCGGTGCCGGGAGGTGTTGCTGCAACCGTCCACGATGAGAACTACCTACTTGAACCTGCGGCCGGCTCCTTCCTGCTTCCGCATCCCCACCTGACACCCATCCTCGAATCGGTTGGAGCCAGCGTCGTGCCGGCCGAGCCGGTCGCCCACCGCCGCTTCGTGTACGACCGGGGTGAGTTGTTCGAGCTTGCCGGACCAACTTCACTCACCACCCGACTCGTCTCTGGCCGTGGCAAGCTCCGCCTTCTTCGTGAGCCATGGGTGCGGAGTCCGGCGACGGTCATCGATGAACCGCTTCAGAGCTTCCTTGAGCGCCGACTCGGCCCTGAGGCCGGCCGCACAGGTGCAACCCTCATGGCGCACGGAGTATTCGCCGGCGACCCCGACAGGTTGTCGGCGAGAGCAGCCTTTCCAGCGATTGTCGCCCTCGAAGACGCCGACGGCAGTTTGGTCAGGGGCGTCCTCGCACGGCGTCGAACCCGTTCGAAGGATACACCAAGAGCAAGGGTCCACACAGCGCTGAACGGCATGGATGGGCTCGCCGCCGAGCTCGCCGCTCCCCTGGGCGACGACTTCCGTCCGGACTGGCCTGTCGAGTCCGTCCAACACGATGGCAGCGGGTGGACCGTCACTGGTCGTGGTGAGGAGCATGCCCCCGCGGTCATCGTCGCTCTTGCTCCCGCCGAAGCCGCCCGGATCCTGCCCGGGCCATTCGCCCCGTTGCTGAACGAGGCCCACGCGGCGCCGGTCGCAGTCGTGGGCCTCGGAGGACCTGAAGCCCACATGCAGGTGCCCTCGGGATTCGGGGTGCTTACCGGCCCCGATGCTGGTCTCCACATCCTCGGGCTCCTGTTCGAGTCGTCCTACGCTGCGGGTCGAGCGCCAGATCACCATCGCCTACTCAAGGGCATCTACGGTGGTGACGCCGACCCGGCAGTTCTTGCACTCGCCGACGACGACCTGGTGGCACTGGCCATCGAGGAGGCCGGCCGGATCCTCGGTGTGTCACTCCGGCCCTCATGGACCCGCGTGATCAGGCATTCTCCCGGGATCCCCCAGTACCACGTTGGGCACGCAGCGTGGCTTGACAGGCTTGACCACGTTGCCGCCGAGTTTCCCGGACTCCACCTGGCGGGCTGGGGATACCGGGGTATGGGGGTGACATCCCTTGCCCAGCACGCCTCGGCCCTGGCAGAAAGGGTGCTGGCGGCACCGTGAGGGAGTACCGGCGCTCGGTTAGGGTGCCGGCGATGGCCGGAGCAACTCCCAGGACCGCGAAGAAGTGGACCTTCCAGTGGAAGGAGCTCCACGACGAGGTCATCAACTCGAACCTCTGCACGGGATGTGCCGGCTGCGTCATCTCGTGCCCACACGACGTGATCGGCTACAGGCACGCCCCGGGGGCCTACCGTCCGTTCCACCTCGAGGATGAGCTCGGGCCTGACAACTGTGTCCACGGTGAGAAGGGCTGCACCTCTTGCACCAGGGCGTGCCCCAGGTTCCGAAACTGGGAGTCGGAGGCCGACGAGCACCTGCACGCCCGGGAGCGCCGACCCGACGAGGTGTCTGGCATCTACAGGGACATCCTGCTCACCCGGGCCACTGACACAACCGTGGCGGACCACGGTCAGGACGGCGGGCTGGTCTCGGCGATCCTCATCTGGTGCCTGGAGAAAGATGTGATCGACGG
>DLRQ01000079.1 GCA_002501135.1 Candidatus Neomicrothrix sp. UBA7884 | reverse complement strand
CCACTTCAGCCTCACCGATGCGGCGTGTGCGTCATACGACCCGGTCTTCAAGGTGCACCCGCCGCTGCGCACCGACGACGATGTGGTGGCCGTGCGCAGAGGTCTGGCCGACGGCACGATCGACGCCATCGCGACCGATCACGCCCCACACACGGACCATTCCAAGGAGCAGCCGTTCGACTCGGCTCCACCGGGGATGCTCGGCCTCGAGACAGCATTCTCCCTGGCGTTGGAGGACTCCGGGCTGGACCTTCCAGAGATTCTGGCGCTCATGTCGTGGCGTCCGGCGGCCATCGCCGGTATCGGCGACCGGCACGGAACCCCTGTCGTGGCGGGCAGTCACGCCAATCTCTGCGTGATCGACCCCGACGAGACCTGGACGGTTTCGGGTCGGGCCATGGCCAGCCCCAGTTCCAACACGCCTTACGAGGGCCGCACCCTACGCGGCCGGGTGAGGCACACCATCAGTGCAGGTGAGCCTGTGGTTGTCGATGGTGAGGCGCGGCGGTGAGCAGGCACTGCCCGGTTGAGGCACATCTGGTCCTGGCCGACGGTTCGGTCTTTGAGGGCGAGGCGATCGGAGCGGTTGCCCCCGACGGCGTGGCCACCGGCGAGGTGGTCTTCAACACGGTCCTTTCCGGCTACCAGGAGGTAATCACGGACCCGTCCTACGCCGGCCAGATCATCACGTTCACGTATCCCCACATAGGCAACTACGGGGTCAACGACGACGACAACGAGAGTCGTCGGCCCTTTTGCGGCGGGGTGGTTGTGCGCGATCTGGCGCGGCGTCACAGCAACTGGCGGGCCGGTGGTGATCTGGACTCAATGCTCGTGGCCCACGGGGTGGCGGGTATCGCGGGGGTTGACACGAGGCGCCTCACCAGGCACCTGCGCGACGAGGGTGCCATGCCGGGGGCGTTCGGAACGGCCGATGAGGCCACGTTGACGGCCGCTGCGGCCAACGCTTCCAGCACCGACGGCGTGGACATGGTGGCCGGCGTGACCTGCGAGCAGGCCTACACGGTGGCCTCCACAGGTGGGGGGCGCCGGATCGTTGCCTACGACCTGGGTATCAAGGGCACCATCTTGAGGCATCTCTCGGCCCTGGGTGAGGTCACGGTGGTGCCGGCCTCGACCACTGCCGTCGATGTGTTGGCGATGGCACCGGACGGGGTGTTCCTGTCGAACGGGCCGGGTGACCCCGAACCGCTCGAACACGTCCGCGCTGCTGTCAGCCAACTGCTGGACGAGGTTCCGCTGTTCGGCATCTGCCTCGGTCATCAGGTTCTGGCCGGAGCCCTCGGCGGCGAGACCTTCAAGCTTCCGTTCGGGCACCACGGGGGCAACCATCCGGTCCGCAACCTGGTCACCGGTTCTGTTGAGATAACCAGTCAGAATCACAACTACTGCGTTGCCGACGGTTCTATTCCGGCCGTGGACCTGACGCACGTGAACCTGAACGACCAAACAGTCGAGGGCATCTCATGCCAGTCGATTCCCGCATTCAGCGTTCAGTACCACCCCGAGGCCGGCCCCGGGCCACACGACAGCCGCTACCTGTTTGACGACTTCGAACGTCTCATGGAATCTCATCCGGTGGGTGGTAGCTGATGCCGCGCCGCGACGACATTGAGAGCATCCTGCTTATCGGTTCGGGTCCGATCGTGATCGGCCAGGCATGCGAGTTCGACTACTCGGGAACCCAGGCCTGCCGTGTGCTGCGCGACGAGGGCTACAGGGTGATCCTCGCCAACTCCAATCCGGCAACGATCATGACGGATCCGGACTTTGCAGACGCCACCTACGTCGAGCCCCTGCGCCTCGATGTTCTGACACGCATCATCGACCGCGAACGCCCCGATGCGCTGCTACCGACCCTGGGTGGCCAGACCGCCCTGAACCTGGCTATGGAGCTGGTCGAGGCCGGCGTGCTCGAGGAGTACGGGGTTGAGCTGATCGGTGCAGATGCCGAGGCGATAGCCACAGCCGAGGACCGGGCCCGGTTCAAGGAGGCAATGATCGGAATCGGCCTGGGGGTGCCCGCCTCGGGAACTGCCCATGACATGGATGAGGCGCTGCGGGTCGTCGCCGAGGTCGGCCTGCCGGTGGTTATCCGCCCCGCGTACATCCTTGGTGGCCGCGGTACAGGCATTGCCTCAACCGGGGAGGAGTTCCACAAGGTGGCATCCGAGGGTCTGGCTGCCAGCCCGATCAGCGAGATCCTCATCGAGGAGTCGATCACCGGGTGGAAGGAGTACGAGCTCGAGGTCATGCGTGACCGTGCCGACAACTGCGTGGTCGTGTGCTCCATTGAGAACCTGGACCCAATGGGCGTCCACACCGGTGACTCCATAACGGTGGCACCCGCGCAGACCCTCACCGATGTCGAGTACCAGAAGATGCGAGACGCCGCCTTCGCGTGCCTGCGCCGGGTCGGGGTTGAGACAGGCGGGTCGAACGTCCAGTTCGCTGTGAACCCGACCACCGGTGACCAGGTGGTTATCGAGATGAACCCGCGGGTCAGCCGCTCTTCGGCGCTCGCATCCAAGGCGACCGGTTTCCCGATAGCCAAGATCGCCGCACGCCTGGCTGTCGGCTACACCCTCGATGAGATCCCCAACGACATCACGGAGAAGACGCCGGCGGCATTCGAGCCGACCATCGACTACGTGGTCACCAAGATCCCAAGGTGGGCGTTCGAGAAGTTTCCCGGCACGACAGGGGTTCTCGGTACGTCCATGCAGTCGGTGGGCGAGGTCATGGCCATCGGCCGTACCTTTCCCGAGTCGCTCCAGAAGGGCATGCGGTCCCTCGAGAACGGAAGGCTGGGCCTCAACGCCGACCCGGCCGAAGCTTCCCTTGACCAGATCGACGACGACGCCCTCCTTGCGGCCGTGGCCGTGGCCACACCGGTTCGCATACTCCAAATCGAGGCCCTGGTGCGCCGAGGGGTGGGTATCGACACGATCCATTCGGCAACCGGCGTGGATCCCTGGTTCCTCGACCAGATCCTGGCCATCAGTGAGGAGCGGCTGCACCTCGATTCCCTCGCTGCCGAAGGTTCCGGTGTCGGAGTCCTGAGCAGGGCCGACTGGCGCAGCGCCAAGCGGCTGGGGTTCTCGGACGCTCAGGTGGCCTACCTGTTCGGTGTCGACTTGTCCGATGCCCGTGCGGCCCGCGAGACGGTAGGCGTCTGGCCCACCTTCAAGACCGTCGACACCTGCGGAGCCGAGTTCGACGCCGAGACGCCATACCATTACTCCACGTGGGAGGACGAGGACGAGGTTCGGCCCTCGGACCGGACCAAGGTGATGATCCTGGGGTCGGGCCCCAACCGGATCGGTCAGGGAATCGAGTTCGACTACTGCTGCGTGCACGCCAGCTTTGCCCTGTCCGATGCAGGCTTCGAGACGATCATGGTCAACTGCAATCCAGAGACCGTCTCAACCGACTACGACACCAGCGACCGCCTCTACTTCGAGCCTCTGACCGAGGAGGACGTCGCCAACGTCATCGACGCAGAGCGGCCCTCATACGTCATCGTCTCACTGGGTGGGCAGACACCGCTCAAGCTGGCCGGGACCATTCCGGGCGACCTCGTGGCAGGCACCAGCCCCGACTCAATCGACCTGGCCGAGGACCGTGAGCGCTGGAACGTGCTCTGCGGCGAGCTGGACATACCCCAGCCGCCGGGAGGCACTGCCGGAGACCTCGACTCGGCCAGAGCGGTTGTCGACCAGGTCGGCTACCCGGTTCTGGTACGCCCGTCCTACGTGCTCGGTGGCCGCGCCATGCAGATCGTCTACGACGACACACAGCTTGAGCGGGCCATGGCCGAGTTGAGTCACTTCGGCAGCCTCGGAATCGAGGGTGGTCTCTCAGCCGAGCGGCCGGTGCTCATCGACCGCTTTCTCGAGGACGCCACCGAGGTCGACGTCGACGCCATCCGCGACCGCGCCGGCGAGGTGCTGATCGGCGCCGTGATGGAACACGTCGAAGAGGCCGGCGTCCACAGCGGCGACAGCGCCTGTGTCATTCCGCCTCCCAACCTCTCGGCCGCCGTGGTCGCCGAGATCGAGGCCCACACCAGCAGGATCGCCGAGGCGCTCGACGTGAAGGGTCTGGTCAACGTGCAGTTCGCAGTGAAGGACGCCGGCGAGGACTACGAGGTCTACGTGATCGAGGCCAACCCGAGGGCGTCGCGGACCGTCCCGTTCGTGGCCAAGGCCACCGGGGTTCCCCTCGCCAAGGTCGCCAGCCGGGTGATGGTCGGTGCCACCCTGTCCGAACTGCGCATCGAGGGCCTGCTGGTCGACCGGGTCGACGGCGACCACGTTGCCATCAAAGAGGCGGTCATGCCATTTGACCGCTTTCCAGAGGCTGACCCGGTGCTCGGCCCAGAGATGCGTTCAACCGGCGAGGTGATGGGCATCGACAGGACCACCGGCCTCGCCTTCGCGAAGTCCCAGATAGCAGCCGGCGGTGCACTGCCCGAGACCGGAACCGTGTTCATGTCGCTGGCCGATCGCGACAAGACCATCGGGCTCGAGGCAGCCGAGGGTTTCGTGGCCCTGGGCCTGGAACTGGTCGCAACGAGCGGCACGGCTCAACACCTCCGTGCCGGCGGGGTCGAGGTGCGTGAGGTCGTGGCCAAGATCGGCGAGGACGGAACCGACGCCGTGGGCCTGATCCGCTCGGGCGCCGTCCAGCTGCTCGTCAACAGCCCGAGAGGCCGTGGCCCGCGTGCCGACGGCGAACAAATCCGGGGAGCGGCGGCAGCCGAGGGCATACCCCTGCTGACCACGGCATCGGCGGCCCTGGCAGCGGCCCGCGGATTGGCCGACTGGCGTACCTATCCGCTTGCTGTCCGGACCCTGCAGGAGTACCACAGCGGGGTGTCCGGGCCGGGCTCACAGTGAGGCGGCGGACCCGCAGGGGTCGACCGGACCTCGACGAGGTAAGGGCCGATATGTCGACGCTGATCGGGTCGGTGGAGTTGCCGAACCCGGTGATGACCGCGTCGGGAACAGCAGGCAACGGGGTCGAACTGGCCGCACACGTCGACCTCTCGTCGCTCGGTGCCGTAGTCGTCAAGTCCCTTCACGCCGAGCCGTGGGACGGGAACCCGCCACCAAGGGTCCACGCCACACCTTCCGGCATGATCAACAGCGTTGGGCTTCAGGGCCCGGGTGTGGCTGCATGGCTCGAAGGCGATCTCCCTGCGCTCGAGGCGACCGGCGCCCGGGTGGTGGTGAGCATCTGGGGTCGCACGGTCGACGAGTTCGCTGCGGCGGCAGCCCTGCTGGCCGACGCTCCCGACTCCGTGGTTGCCGTCGAGGTGAACGCCTCGTGTCCGAACCTCGAGGACCGCCGCTCACTGTTTGCCCACTCCACCACGGCGACTAACGAGGTCGTCGATGCCTCCCGTGCGGCGCGTCGTCCCCTCTGGGCCAAGCTAAGCCCCAACACCCCCGAGTTGCCCGAGGTGGCGGCGGCAGCGGCAGCGGCAGGTGCCGAAGCCGTGACGGTTGCCAACACCGTGCTCGGAATGGTCATCGACACAGAGGCCCGGCGCCCGCTGCTGGGAGCAGGCCGAGGTGGCCTCTCCGGGCCGGCAATCCGACCGGTTGCGGTGAGGGCCGTCTACGACACCCACGAGGCAAACCCCGACCTGCCGATCATCGGGGTCGGCGGGATCACCTCCGGCGACGACGCAGTTCAGTTCCTCCTGGCTGGTGCCTCAGCGGTACAGATCGGAACGGCCACCTTTGCCGACCCGGCCGCAACGGCACAGGTTCTGGCGGACCTGGGCAGATGGTGCGATCATCACGGTGTGGCAAGGGTCGCAGATCTGGTTGGAGGCGCACATGGCTGACGAAGACACTGGGGAGCCCGGTTCAGACGAGACCGGGGAGGGGCGTGTGTCGATCGACATCCGCTCACGGCTGGCCCTGGCACTCGACGTAGACGACCTGATCGAGGCCAAGCGTCTTGCGGCCTCGTTGAGGCCCTACTTCGGAACAATCAAGGTTGGACTCGAGCTCTATGTGGCGGCTGGGCCCACCTCGGTCGGCTACTTCACCGAAGCCGGCTTCGATGTCTTCTGCGACCTCAAGCTGCACGACATACCGAACACGGTCGAGAGGGCGGCGAGGGTGGTCGGTTCGCTGGGTGCCCGCTGGATGACAGCCCACACCTCCGGTGGTCCCGACATGTTGCGGGCAGCGGTCGACGGCCTCGAAGAGGGAGCCGCCAGAGCCGAGATGCCCGCACCGGGAGTTCTGGGCGTAACCGTGCTGACCAGCGACGACACAGCCACGACAGCCGAACTGGCCACTCGTTGCGACCTGGCAGCCGACACCGGCTGCGGTGGCATAATCTGTGCCGCGCCCGACCTGGAGGCCACCGAACCGTGGGCCGACCGGCTGGTGAGGGTCGTGCCCGGAATACGCCTTCCCGGCGGCGATACACACGACCAGGCCAGGGTCGCGTCACCCGGTGATGCGCTCATCGAGGGTGCCGACCTGCTCGTGATCGGACGCATGGTAACCGCGGCTGACGACCCGGTGGCTGCAGCCGAGGAACTTGTCGCCTCGCTGCTGAGCTGACCGCCCGGCGGCCCATTCCGGCCGAGGTGCACGCGCCTCCCGCGGGTACCGCTATGGTCGCGGCCATGGCAGGACTACCACAACTCACAGATGAACAACGACGGGCCGCTCTCGTGAAGGCCGCCGAGGCCCGCAGGGTGCGTGCCGAGGTCAAGCAACTCCTCAAGATGGGGACCCTCTCGATGTCAGGGCTTCTGGCCCGTGCCGACGCCGAGGTCATCGTCTCCAAGATGAAGGTCCTCGCAGCGCTCGAGTCCCTCCCAAAGCTGGGCAAGGTGAAGGCCCGCCGCACCATGGAGGAGATCGGAATCAGCGAGAGCCGTCGCCTGCGCGGCCTCGGAAAGCAGCAGCGCGCCGACCTGCTGGCCCGCTTCGGCTGACCTGACCCCGGTGGCCGACACCGGTCGACCAGCCGACCCGGATGGACCGCTGGTTGTGGTCCTGTCCGGCCCCGGTGGGGCCGGCAAGGGCACCATTGCACGCATCTTGGCCGCTGCCGACGACTCGATAAGACTCAGCGTCTCCTGGACCAGCAGGGATCGCCGCACAGACGACGCCGATGACGCCTACGTGTTTGTTGACCGGGCCACCTTCGAGGCCCGCCGCGACGAGGGCGGCTTCATCGAATGGAACGAGTTTCTGGGCTGCTACTACGGCACGCCTGTTCCCGGGGTCGATGAGGGACAGGTGCTGCTGCTCGAGATAGATGTGGCCGGCGGCCGACAGGTCATGCAGTCTGATCCCGCGGCCCTCTGCCTGTTCGTTGATGCTCCAGACGACGACGAGTTGCGGCGACGGCTGGTCGACAGGGGTGACGGAACAGAGCGGGCCGACGCCCGAATCGTCGAGGCGGCGCGGGAGAGGACCGAGGCGGCCGGTCTGGGCTACACGACCGTG
>DLRQ01000002.1 GCA_002501135.1 Candidatus Neomicrothrix sp. UBA7884 | reverse complement strand
CAGCCTCGGTCGTGACTTCGCCCTTGCCCAGGTGTTCGCCACGCTGCGATCCTCGCCAAAGGAGGCCGCCGATGCCGTCCTCGGGATCATCATGCGTGGCCTCACCACCAACGCCGATGACGGCCGGGTGATCGGCGATGAGGCCGACGACGACCGGAACGGAGCGCACAGGTGAAGGTCCACGAGATTGCAGCCGACCTGGCCGATGAGCAGGACGCCCTTGACCGCATCGTGGCCCCGATCAACGAGACCGCATGGTCGACCAACACGCCAAGCCCCCGTTGGAACATCACCGACCAGATCGCACACCTCGCCTACTTCGACATGGCCGCAACCACGGCAATCACCGACCCCGACCGCTTTCGCAGCATGGTCGACGACCTCATGGGCGCAGCGGCGGGCGGGATTCTGGCCATCGACGAGTTCACGCTCGGCCGCTACCGGGCGCTCGGGCCCAAGGGTCTGCTGGTCGAGTGGCGCGAGGGCCGCAGCCGCCAGGCCGAGGCTGCTGCCACCCTTTCCGATGACACCCGGGTCACCTGGTACGGGCCGTCGATGGGCGCACGATCGTTCCTGACGGCCCGCCTCATGGAGGTCTGGGCCCACGGCCAGGACATCGTCGACGCTCTGGGAGCCACCCGACCGCCAACCGACAGACTGCGCCACATCGCCCAGTTGGGTGTGATCACAAGGGCATGGACCTACATCAACCGAAGGCTCGACCCCCCCGATTCCGAGGTCGACGTGTTCCTGAGCGCACCGTCAGGCACGGAGTGGGAATGGGGCCCCGGCACTGCCGCCGACACGGTTACCGGAAGCGCCCTCGACTTCTGCCTTGTCGTAACCCAGCGGCGCCATCTGGATGACACGGGCCTCACAGTCGTCGGCGACACCACCCGTGAGTGGCTGACCATGGCCCAGGCCTTCGCCGGGCCTCCGACCGACGGGCCCGGGAAGGGAACCACCTGATGGCACTCGTCGAGACGTCGCTCGTCGAAGGGGTCATGACCGTGACCCTTGCCGATGTCGACAACCGGAACACCCTCAGCGCAGGGCTGACGGTCGAACTTGTCGAAGTCCTCGATGCCGCTGACGCCGACCCTGATGTGCGGGTGGTGGTCCTCACCAACAGGGGACGCGTATTCTGCGCCGGCGCCGACCTGTCGGAACGGTCCTCTGATGATGCTCCATCACGGGTGGTCAGCCCCCTCGAGTTGTTCGGACGCTTCAGGAACTCACCCAAGCCGTATGTGGGCCGCATCGCAGGCCACTGTGTGGCAGGCGGCATGGGGCTGGCTGCGGCAATGGACATATCTGTCGCCACCGACGAGGCCAGGTTCGGCTTCACCGAGGTCCGCATCGGCGTAGCCCCGGCCATGATCTCGGTCATCTGCCTGCCGAAGATGCGCCCGGCAGATGCCAACGAGGTGTTCCTGCGTGGCAGCCGCTTCCCGGCCGCAAGGGCAGTCGAGTTGGGGCTCATCAACCGTGCCGTTCCGGCCGCCGACCTCGATTCAGCCGTCGACGAAGTGGTCTCAGACCTGTTGATGGGCGGACCCGAGGCCCTGGCCGCAACCAAGCAGTTGACGAGCCGGGTGCCCGACATGACCACCGACGAGGCGTTCGGTTGGACCGCCCGCCTCTCGGCTGACCTCTTCGCCAGCGACGAGGCCGCCGAAGGCATGGCCGCCTTCCTGGAGAAGCGTTCGCCACCGTGGCTGCCGTGACCCGGAGGACCCCTCGGCACCGCTGGCCCATACGGCTCCCCCAATAGGCTGACCCCACCATGAGCGTCAACCAGGTGGCTACCTTCCTCTCCCTGCTGGCACTTGTGGCAGTGGCCATTTCCCTTTCCACCGGCATCGCTCTCGCGACGGTTACAGGAAGGTCAAGGCTCGCAACCCTGGGCGATACGCCTCTTCGCCTGGCTGCGGCCGTGGCAACCACATCGGTTGCCGGAAGCCTCTACTTCTCAGAGGTGGCCGGCTTCAGGCCCTGCGAGCTGTGCTGGTACCAGCGCATCGCCATGTACCCGCTGGCCCTGATCCTCGTGGTTGCCGTGTTCCGACCCGGCAGCAACATCGCCCGCTTCGCCCTGCCACTTTCAATCAGCGGATCCGCCGTGTCCATCTACCACTACCAGTTGCAACTGTTCCCCGATCAGGGGTCCTCGTGCGAACCCGGTGCATCATGTGCATTCAGGTGGGTTGAGAAGTTCGAGTTCATCTCGATTCCGCTGATGGCCCTTGCCGGCTTCGCCGCCGTGACAGCACTTGTGGTGGCCCACGCCAGACAGACGACAGCCAACCTCCAGGAGACGACACAGTGAACACCGCAGCCACAGGCTCTGACAGAGGATCGCGGACCGGCCTGTTCGTTGGGCTTGCCCTGGCTGCGGCTGTAGCCGCCGCACTCGTGGCGTCGATGACTTCGGGCGACGAACCCGTGGCCCGCCAGGTCGCAGAGGTCGGCTTTGCCGAGACAACCGGTGGAGTCCTGCCGCCGATGCCACGCTCTGGCGCCGATCCGGCAGTGGGCATCACGGCTCCGACGATCAGGGCAATGACCTTCGATGACACCCAGGTCGATGTTGTACCCGGCGGCGGTCGCGGCCTCGTAGTCGGATTCTTCACCCACTGGTGTTCGCACTGCCAGGCTGAACTGCCCCGCCTGACCGAGTGGCTGAGTCAAAACGACCCACCCGAGGGTGTCGAGATCGTGGCAGTCTCGACTTCGGTGGATTCAGGTGCCCCCAACTACCCGCCCTCGGTCTGGTTCGAAGACGTCGGCTGGCCCGAACTGCTGCTTCGGGACTCCCCGACGAGTGCCGTCGGCGCCGGCTTCGGCCTAACCGGGTTCCCCTACTTCGTCGTCATCGGCCCGGATGGACGGGTGCGCCTGCGGGTGTCCGGCGAGCTGAGCGTCCCAGACTGGGAGTACCTGCTCGGGTTGGCGGCGGCACCGTGAGCCACGGCGGCAAGCTGGCTGCCAGGGCCCTCAGGGAGGCCGGGGTAGGGGCGATCTTCACCCTCTCGGGCGGCCATATCATGCCCATCTACGACGGTGCCCTCGACGAGGGAATACCCGTCATCGACGTGCGCCACGAGCAGGCGGCAGTGCACGCCGCCGATGCCTACAGCCGCCTCAACCCGGGCCGTATCGGATGTGCGGTGCTCACCGCCGGCCCCGGTGTCACCGACGGGGTTACCGGAATAGCCAACGCCTGGCGGGCCAACAGCCCCCTGCTGGTAATCGGCGGCCAGGGTCCGTTCTCCAACCTGCGCCGTGGGTCGCTTCAGGAAATGGACCACGTGTCCATGATCAGGCCCATCAGCAAGTGGGCCGATGCCTGCTATCAGACCGACCGCATTCCCGAGTACATCGAGATGGCAGTGCGTGCAGCAGTGTCGGGCATGCCGGGGCCGGCGTTCCTGGAGATCCCCATGGACGTGCTGATGGGTCCCGCCTCACTCGACGAGGCACGGTTCCCCACCGTGCGCACCACCCCACCGACGGTGTTTCCCGACCCCGCCGACGTGGCGGCAGCGGTCGATGTCCTTGTCGGTGCCGAGCGGCCGATTCTGCTGGGCGGCACCGGGGTCAAGTGGTCAAGGGGTGGTCCTGCCCTCACCCGGTTCGCCGAGGCCACCCGCATGCCCGTGTACCTGAACGGCATGGGTCGGGGGATGCTTCGTGCCGACAACCCCCAGTTCTTCAACCGAACACGGCGCGAGGCGATGCAGGGCTGTGACGTGTTCGTGCTGGCCGGGGCTCCGCTCGACTTCCGTCTGCGATTCGGCGCCTCCGTGCCCGCTGATGCCACGATCATCCAGTTGGACATGGAGGCAGGCCTCATCGGCCAGAACAGGTCGGCCGACGTGGCCGTGGTCGGCAACCTGGGTGCGTCCCTTGACCAGATGACGGCCCTTGCCGGCAACACCGGCTCCGGGCTGGACTTCAGCACCTGGAGTGGCGAACTGCGCGAGCGCGAGGACGAACTGGCAGCAGCACTCGAGGAACAGGTCACCTCAGACGAGAGCCCGGTCGATCCACTCCGGTTTGCAGCCGAGATCCGTGACTTCATCGACGAGGACACCATCCTCATCGGCGACGGTGGCGACATCGTGGCCCAGTCCTCAAAGGTGATTCCGGTGCTGCGCGAGAACGCATGGATGGACCCGGGCCCGCTCGGAACCCTCGGTGTCGGCATGCCCTTCGCCCTGGCCGCCCAGCACAGCTTCCCGGACCGCAGGGTCTTGATCATCTACGGCGACGGTGCCTTCGGCCTCAATGGCTTCGAGTACGACACGGCAGTCCGGTTCGGCCTGCCGATCGTGGGCATCATGGGCAATGACGCTGCCTGGGGCCAGATGCTGCGGCCACAGGTGGGCCTCTACGGTGCCGACCGCAAGGTGGCCGTGGACCTGGCCGAAACCCGCTACGACAGGGTGGTCGAGGCCCTCGGCGGCCATGGTGAGTACTGCGAGAGGCCCGACGAGATCCGACCGGCGCTGGAGAGGGCCTTCGCCTCGGGCAAGCCGGCTCTGGTAAACGTGAAGATCCGTAAGGACGAGGGGGTCCCCAAGGGAAGTACCTACGTCTGAGCCTGTCGCCGCCTAGGTCAGCCGGGCTCCGAGCCGGTGGCGGCCGGACGGTCAGTTGCGCTCCACTGCGACCAGGACCCGACGTAGAGGCGGCCGCGACCGAGCCCCGCGTGTTCCATCGCCAGCAGGTCGTGACAGGCGCTGACCCCTGAGCCGCAGTAGACGACGACGTCGGTGGCGTCGGCGACCCCGAGGGCCCCGTAACGGGCAGCAAGGTCGTCGCCTGACCTGAAATGACCGTCCGACATGTTCTGGGGAAACGGTGCGTTCAACGCACCAGGTACGTGCCCGGGCCTGCTGTCCATGGGCTCGGAGTCACCCCTGTAGCGCTCCGTGGAACGTGCATCGAGCAGGACCTCTGCCCCACTCAGGTCGTCGGCCTCGGCAAACGATGCCTCGGGCCAGGGCCGCACAGGGCATTGGACGCGGTCCGGAAGAACCTGCTCGCTCTGGAGATCCCCGGTCCAGGCAGCCAGCCCACCGTCGAGGAGGGCTGCGGGCTGGCCCAGTACGCGGAGCATCCAGACGAAGCGGCCGGCGCTCAGACCACCCGAGTCGTCGTAGGCGATGACGGTATTGTCAGGGCCGATTCCGAGTCGGCCCAAAGCTTCTGCAAACGCCTCAGGGGACGGGAGAGGATGCCTGCCGTCGCCGGGCTCCGGTATGGCCGCAAGGTCACTGTCGAGGTCGACGAACACGGCTCCGGGAATGTGGCCCCGCAGGTAGGCCTCGTGGCCGGAACTGCCGTCGAGATACCAGCGAACGTCGCAGACCACCGCTTTACCGATCAGCCCCTCGAACTGGACAGCGGTGACGATAGGAGCAGTCGACATGGATCAACCAGCCGGGACCGGGGCCTGGCGCGAGAGTGCGGCAGCGGCGAGAAGGCAGGTCCACACCAGTCCGGCGACCAGCAGGTGGGTGGCGACCACGCCGCTCCAACTCACCTCGGTGAACACGTGCACGGCTCCGAGCGCCACGTTCACGGTGTAGAGGCCGGTGGACGCATGCAGCAGACGCCGCTCGACTGCGGGTCGGCCGTTTCGACCTGAGACCCTGGTCAGGTAGACGAGGTACACGAGGCCAAGGCCTGCGACAAGACGGTGCATGAAGTGGACCGCCGTGTAGCTGTTCGAAAGGTCTGGGACCAGCTCGTTGCCAACGAGTGGCCAGCCAGAGAAGAACATGTTGTGTACGTATGCGCCCAACAGGAGGAGCAAATACGAGCCGCCGGCGGCGACAGCCAGGTGTGTGCTCCACGAGGCGTCTGCCTCAGCGGGTTCCCTGTCAGGTGAGGTTGCAACTGCCACGAGCGTGAGCAGCCCTACGACGACCATGGAGATAGCCAGGTGAAGCACGACCAGGTCGGCGTCGAGGTCGGCCTTTACGACCATGCGGCCGATCCAGGCCTGCACGCCGACGACAAGCACTGCGGCGACAGCGGTGCGAACCAGCGCCGCACGCCGGCGGTGGTTGCGCCAGACACTGATCGCCGTGGCAAGCACCAGGAGGCCGACGATCGCCGCTACCCACCGGTGCGTCCACTCGATGACCATGTGGTACTCAGCCCGGGGAAGCAGGCCACCGAGCAGGCCGTCTTCGCAGAGCGGCCAACGGTCGGCACAGCCGTAGCCGCTGCCGCTGCCGCGTGTGAATCCACCGACGCCAACGAGAAACAGGGTCGCCACCAGGGCAACTCGGCTGAGACGGGCTGTCGACGACATCACCGAGAGGCTACGGGCATGACCACTGCGATCGGTGCCCCGACGGAAGGCACAAACCAACATCTCCCTATGGTGTCCTGATGGACCTACGAACCTGGATCACCAACGATCTGACATCACTCCGCACCCGCCTGGACAGCGGGGTCTTCTCGTTGTTGCCAGCTGACCGGATGTCCGAACGGGTCGATGGCGGCGGTGTCGCTGCTGTCTATGTGGCGTGGCACACGGCAAGACACCATGACCTGGCGGTAAACGGCGTTCTTCGCGGTGTCGACGAGGTGCTTGATACCTGGGGTGACAGGGTCGGCGTGGTGGGCGACACCTGGAGGGGGCTCGCCGAGGGCGAGGACCTGGACCTGGTTCAACAACTTGATCCGGCAGCTGTGGGCCAGTACCTGCTGGCCGTGATCGACTCCACACTCGGGTGGGTGTCAACGGGCGATCTGACCGTCCTGGACACGGTCCCTGACAGCACCGCCGCCCTGGAGCGGATCGGCACACCGGAGGACCGCTTCGACTGGCTGTACTCGATGTGGAACGAAAAGCCGGCCCACTTCTTTCTGGCATGGGAAGCGCTCGGGCACGGCTTCAACCATCTGGGCGAACTGATAACGCTACGCAACCGCCTGGGTTTCAGCCGGTTCTGAACCCCACTACAGGCCAGCAAGCGACCGGTCGACGGCTGCCACGAGTTGGCCGATCTCGTCCTCGCCCATCGGCGTGGAGAGGATGCCGGTTCCACTTGACGCCAGCAGGATGCCGTTGCCCAGGAGCAGGTCGACAAACCTGCTGAGGCGTGCCGCCACCTCGGGCGCCGGGTAGGCATCGCGGTAGTTGGTCGGCGCCGGGTTGGTCATGTGGATCTGGAACAGTGATCCGGCCCCGCTGACGCTTGCCTCAACGCCACGTCGACTGATCGCCCCTGTCATCTCGTCCATCGCCAGGCGGTTGAGGTTGTTCAGCCTCGCCACGGCCTCCTCGTCGAAAAGCTCCATCGCTGTGCGGCCGGCGGTCATCGTGATCGGGTTGGCTGAAAAGGTGCCCGAGTGCGGAACTCGATAGTCGTCGGATCGGGGATTCATCACCTGCATGACCTCACGACGTCCGGCTATCGCACCGACCGGGAAGCCTCCACCGATCATCTTGGCCATTGCCGTGAGGTCAGGCCGGAGGTTGTATCCCTGCTGGGCGCCCCCGCAACGGCCCCTGAAGGTGATCACCTCGTCAGCCACCAGCAGCGCCCCGTTGGCCGTCGTCCATGACCGGAGTGCGTCCACAAAGTCCTGCGTCGCCGGGCAGAGGCCCACCCTGTGTGGCATCAGGTCGACGAGCACGCATGCGATGTCGTCGCTGTGGCGGTCCAGGATCTGCACCGCCCTCTCCACATCGTTGAACGGAAGAACCACGACATCGTCGAGCACGCCACGGGGGGTGCCGTGTGAGACCGGCACGCTCTCGGGTGCGTCGACGCCACCCCAGTTGGCGGGCGCTGCGGTCTGGCTGACCTCGGCGAAGTCGTAGGAGCCGTGGTAGGCGCCCTCCACCTTGGCGATCTTGGGCCGCCCCGTGAATGCCCTCGACACCTTGAGGGCGGCCATGACGGCTTCGGTTCCGGAGTTGACGAACCTGAGTTGGTCAAAGCCATCATTCCTGGAGCAGAGGTGTTCGGCGTAGCGGATCTCGGCCTCTGTGGCCATCGTGTAGGCCGTGCCACGCGTCATCTGGTCTGCCACCGCTGCGACGATGGCCGGATGCGCATGACCGTGGATGAGAGAGGCCATGTTGTTGGCAAAGTCGATCCGCTCGACGCCATCCACGTCGGTGATGTAGCAACCCTCGGCGTGCGCGGCATACACCGGGTAAGGACTGCGCAGGACCGTGTTGCGGCTTACACCACCGGGCAGAACCTTTTGTGCCCGCTCGTAGAGAGCCTCGGATCTGCTTGTCGCACCGTTGTCTCTCATCGCTCCACCTCGGTCGATCTGGCGTCTCGTATCGGGCCGTCGGTCCGGGCGGCCACCTCGTCGAAGGTAACCCCCTCGGTCAGGTCCACGACCTCGAAGCCGTCGGAGCCGACCTCAACCACTGCGAGGTCCGTGTAGATCCGGTCCACAACCCCGACCCCTGTGAGGGGATAGGTGCAGGACTCCACGAGCTTGGGTATCCCGTCGCGTGTGCAGTGGCTGGTCATCACGTACACGGCCTTCACGCCCGACACCAGGTCCATGGCTCCCCCGACGGCCGGTATCGAGTCGCCGCCGGTTGACCAGTTGGCGAGGTCTCCGTTGGCTGCTACCTCGAGTGCTCCCAGCACGCACAGGTCCAGGTGGCCACCCCGGATCATGGCGAAGCTGTCGGCGTGGTGGAAGTACGACGCTCCGGGCAGAGCTGTGACCTGCCGCTTGCCGGCGTTGATGAGTTCCGGGTCGCCGTCACCATCGGCTGGAGAAGGTCCCATTCCCAACAGACCGTTCTCGGTGTGGAGGATGACCTCGATCCCTTCGGGGATGAACTGGGCGATCATCTCCGGCATTCCGATGCCGAGGTTCACATAGGAGCCGTGGGCGATGTCCTGCGCGGCGCGTGCCGCCATCTGGTCACGGCTGAGACCGATCGGGGCCGACGTCATGGGTAGGTGATCCCGCGTCTGACCAGGTCGGATTCGTGTGCGGGTGACGCTATGTGAACGACACGGTCGACGAAGATTCCCGGGGTAACCACAGCCTCGGGGTCGATCCCACCGTTGGCGGCCACCTCGGAGGCCTGCACGACCGTCGTGGCTGCTGCCATTGCCATCAGGGGCGAGAAGTTACGGGCGGTCATGTTGTAGACGAGGTTGCCGTGCGGGTCGGCCCGGCGTGCCTTGACGAGGGCCAGGTCTGCGGTCAGGGCGTACTCGAGTACGTGGTTGCGGCCGTCAAACTCTCGATGCTCGCGTCCTTCTGCCAGGTCGGTGCCTACCGCCGTTGGGGTGTAGAAGCCCGGTATTCCAGCGCCACCGGCACGGATCCGCTCGGCCAGGGTGCCCTGTGGTACCAGTTCGAGTTCTATCCGTTCCGACCTGTACAGCTCGGGGAACACGGTGGAGTTGGCGCTGCGGGGGTACGAGCAGATCATCCTGGCAACGCGGCCGGCCCGGATCAGGGCGGCAAGCCCGACCTCGCCGCTGCCGGTGTTGTTGTTTACAACCGTGAGGCCACTGGCACCGTGGTCGATGAGGGCATGAATCAACTCGATGGGGCTCCCGGCCTCACCGAAACCTCCGATCATGACCGTGGCACCGTCGGCCACGTCGTGGAGCGCTGCCGCCGGATCGGCGACCCTCTTGTCGATCACACCTGCCGCCTACGCGGGTACTGCCGCTGTCTCTTCGAGTCTGAGTGCCTTCACCCGGGCGTAGTCGAAGAGACCGGCCTCGTCGAAGAGAACCCTGTCCTCGTAGTCGTCGAACCAGATCGCATCGGGGTTGCGGCCGACTATGCAGACCTTGCCCCTGTCAGGTGCGGCTGCGGCATTCCGGAGGATCTTGAAGATCACGACCCCGTTCTCTGAGCCGGCGAGGCCCGGGACGGGTTCGTCGGTGACGGCCGCGACCTCGGTCTTTCCCTTGTAGTGGGTGATGGACAGCCGGGCGTGGGCCTCAACCCCCGACAGACCCCTCTGTGATTCGTTGAGGGTCTGCCACGCGGTCTCGATCGGCACGTTGAACGCCTTGTGGGCGATGATGTCGCGCCCACAGAAGAAGTAGTGGTTCTCGATCCCCACCCTCTTGAGGGTTCGTTGCATTATGCGCAGGGCGTCGGGGTCGTCGTTGACCCCCTTGATGATCGGCGACTGGTTCTCGACACTGATCCAGCCACGTGACACAACGGCTTCGACGGCACGCTGCGTGCTCGGGTTCCACTCGTAGAAGCCGCCGGCATCCTCGACGTAGGAGCCACTCTCATCTCTTGTCAGGAACTCGTCGGGGTGGTTGAAGTGGGTCATCAGCCGAAAGCCCACATCGGGGTAGATCTCGTGGAACAGGTCCAGCATCGACATGAAGGCGTCGTCGAAGCGGTCCGGGTGGAACGCCAGTTCCTTGGTACCGAGGCGGACGGACTCCACGCCGGCCTCGGCCAGAGCGGTCAACCATCCGGCAATCTTGTTGTTGGGCAGCACCATCGGGTCGCCTCCCGACAGGAGGATCTCGCGCAGCTTCTCACGACCGCTGTCTGGGTGGATGCCACCGTTTGCAGCCACGGCCTCGTTGTGTGACCTCACGTAGTCGGTGACCTCGCCAATCTGGGCCAGACCCTTCTTGTCGACGGTGCCGTCCTGACGCTTGACCTCCTTACGGCCTATCAGTTCCTCGCGGTAGCAGAACCGGCAGTGCGCCGAACATGTCGAGATCACATACATGAGGCCCATCTCGTACTTGTGGAGCAGGCCCTCGACCGGGCTGTAGTCCATCTGGAAGCCCGGGTCCTCAGCGCCCTCAAGGTTGAGGGTCTCATCGGTTGAGCCCTTCACAAGTTTCTGGAGTGCTGGGCTGTTGCGGGCCATCTCGAAGTAGTGGCGGGTCATCTTGACCGGCATACGGGCCTCGACGTCGCGTTCGGTCCCCCGCACCTGAACCAGTGCCTCAAGTTCGCTGGACGAGTAGAAGCCGCGGGTGTCCTCGGGGGCTGTCCCGTTGATGAACGGGTCAAGGCCGTTCAGGATCTGCCGGTCGTACTTAGGGTTACCCACGTGGTCGAGAACGAGGCTCTCGCGGTCCGTGGGCTGGTACTTGTCTCTGGCCATGGGTTCTGCCCTCCACCACTCCGGGAGCCGGGTGCGGGGACCTCCCCGACCGGCACAACGAGCCTACCTACGGCAGGTCCTCCCACACGTGGCCAGTCAGACCGGCTAGTTAGCCTGCAGTGGTGAGAAGTGTTCGTAGAAGCCGGCCGGCAAGCCGGTCAGCCGCCGGTTTCTATGGCTGGCAGATGGTCGGACTGGCCAGCCTTGTAGGCGTGCTGACAGGACCGGGTCAGTCGATCGGGGTCTCTGTCTTTCGCCAGCACCTCTCCGACGGGCTCCGCCTCTCTGATTCCGCCATCGCCACGGCATACCTGGTGGGCACCCTGTTGTCCTCCACTTTTCAGCCGAGGATCGGCCGATGGGTCGACGAGGTCGGTGTACGACGTGCATCAACTGTGTTCGGGGCTGCCTTCGCCCTGACACTCGCCCACATGTCAGTGGTTCGTGGCGTTGTCTGGCTCGCAGTCGGATTCTTCGGCATCCGGCTGCTGGGTCAGGGTGCCCTGAGCATGACGTCAACAGTTTCTGTCATGCACTGGTTCGAACGACGTAGAGGATTTGCCCTCGGTCTGAAGATGACCCTCACGATGGGAGGCATCTCCGTCGTGCCGGTGCTGCTGGCACTTGCGATCGACACGTGGGGCTGGCGCGTCGCATGGTTGGTGGCGGCAGGGGTTACCGCCCTGACGGCCGTTCCGGTCAGCTGGTTCGGATACGTCAACCGTCCCTCCGACCTCGGACAGCGGCCGGACGGTGGACCCACGGTCGCCAATGACAAGCCCGAGCCACAGCGCGCCTCCATAACCAGGTTGGAGGCTCTCCGATCACCGGCGTTTTGGATCCTCTCGGCGGTTACCGCCACCAACGCGCTTTTCGGCACCGGCCTCTTGTTCCACCAGACCAACCTGCTCGGCGAGGTCGGTTACTCGAATGCGCAGGCTGCTGCAATGTTCCTTCCGCAAGCGGCTGGCGCCGTGGCTGGTGGTCTCACATTCGGGTGGCTGGCTGACAGAAGGATCAGTCGGAGCCTCCCGGCAGTTGTGGCGCTGGTGTTGGCAGCCACGATGCTCCTGGGCGGTACTGCCACGACCTTCCCCACCATCCTCTTGTACTCGGTGACTCTGGGGGTTGCCATGGGAAGCGGAGGCGCCGTGCAGGGTTCACTGCTACCGGCACTGTTCGGCGTTGGTCACATCGGCTCAATCTCCGGGACGCTCGGCCTGATCGGGGTGTTGGCCTCGGCGGTGGGAGCGTTGACCTTCTCGATCGGTAGCACCGTATTTGGCAGTTACCGGAGCGCAAGCCTGTGGTTCGCAGTGCTTCCGCTGCTGATCGCCCTGTTGGCAGCCGTCTTCAGACGGTTTTTCCGGGCGGATGATCGCTACTGAGGAACCCTCACCATCAGAGGTCTCGAATCAGGGGAAACACCAGAACCCCCTGCTGAGC
>DLRQ01000035.1 GCA_002501135.1 Candidatus Neomicrothrix sp. UBA7884 | reverse complement strand
TTGTGTGGTTCTGGAACAGACCGCACGTAGGCTTTCCCCACCGTTCCACTCACGGCACGGTTCATGATTGTTCAACGAAAGCGAATGTGATTGTCATGCCTCGCGGCACAGTAAAGTTTTTCAACTCCGAAAAGGGCTACGGCTTCCTCTCCGTCGAAGGCGGTGAGGACGTGTTTGTCCACTACTCCAACATCGATGGCTCCGGTTACAGGAGCCTCGACGAGGGCCAGACGGTCGAGTTTGAGGTAGGCGAAGGCCGTAAGGGCCCCGAAGCCCTCAACGTCCGCAAGGCCTAACCCGGGCAAACCAGCCCTTTGCGGCCCCACCTCTCAGGTTCGGGCAGCGATACAGACGAGGTAGCACACGCCTGGCCACGGCTGGGCTGTGCTGACCTCACCCATTTTCTACCTATTGCCTGTCGTCCGCTTGTCTTCCCGGTCTACCGGACGACAGTGGTAGGACATGGGGACCCGCTGGATCAGCGAAGGTCGCATTGACCAAGGCTGGCCGGCAAACACGCGCGGACACGTCGGCGAGGTGTTTCCCGAGGTTATAACCGCCCTCGGCCACCAGCTGGGCGTCGACCCTGCTGAAAAGGCCTGGCGAAACGTGTACGCGAATTTGGGCATCATGGGCCCGGGTGACTTTGCGGACGACGCCATGGTCGAGGTTGGCGGAACAGCCGGAACCGTCACGCTCATCTAGGCCCGATACCTGACCGGACCCGACATCTCGAACGGGCATCCCTCATACCAACGGGTAGGTTCACACCATGAGCGCCTTCAGCGACCTGCTGCATGCCAGGGGCTACCTGATCCTCGATGGCGCCATGGGAACACAGCTGTTCGATGCCGGCCTTACCGCCGGAGACGCACCCGAGTTGTGGAACCTCGAGCACCCCGACCGTGTCAGCAGCATCCACCGCTCCTATGTGGACGCCGGCTCCGACATTGTCCTCACGAACACATTCGGTGGAAACCGTCACAGGCTCAAGCTCCATGACCTGCAGGGACGCGTCGCAGAGATCAACGACGCCGGGGTCCAGTGTGCCCGGATCGCCGCCGACCAGGCTGACAGACCGATACTGGTAGCCGGATCCATGGGCCCGACCGGCGAGTTGATAGAGCCGCTCGGGGCGCTTTCCGAGGCCGACACCGAGGCTGCCTTCGCCGAACAGGCAGAGGCCCTCGAGGCTGGCGGGGCCGACCTGATCTGGATCGAGACCCTCAGCGACCTGCCAGCCGTCGAGGCGGCACTCCGCGGCGCCAGGCATGCCACCGACCTGCCGGTCGTGGCGACCCTGAGCTTTGACACGGCCGGTCGAACGATGATGGGCCTCACCGGCACCGAGGCCGGTCAACGCCTTTCCGAACTGGGCATCGACGGAGCTGGTGCCAACTGCGGCGCCAACCTGGCCGACACCGAGGCGGCGATCGCCGACATCCGGGCGGCAGCAGGCAGCGTGCCGGTCGCCTCCAAGGCCAACGCCGGCATTCCTGTCTGGAAAGGGGCCGATCTCTCCTACGACGGAACCCCCGAGGTGCTGGCGGCCCATGCCTGTCGGACACGTGACGCCGGAGCCAGCCTCATCGGCGCCTGCTGCGGCAGCACGCCTGCTCACATTGCAATGATGGCCGACGTGCTGGCCGGCAGGGTCCCTGTGCCAGACATCGGCCCACCCGAGGGAACCCGGGTTGACGAGTCGGCGATCGACCCCGACCACCACCGTTCCGGTCGGCGTTCAGGCCGACGCAGGCGGTCCTGAACCAGAGCCTGCTCAGGCGCCATTCAGGGCACGATCGGCCGCCTCGCCTCCCTGGACAATCAGGTGGTGGGCGTCGTCAAAGTCGTAGTCAAGGCCGGGATCTTCCGGCGGCATCTCTATGTGGAGCACATCGAGCCCGGCCGGAACGTCCTGCCACTGCTGTCGGGTCAGCTCGGCCGCCGCCGCCCTGAAGCCGGTCAACATGAGCGAGAGTGCAGTCTGTTTCTCGGGTGGAAGGAACCGGGAGGCGACATCGAGCACCACCAACCGGGTTGGCTGCAGCGAGACCGCGTAGCGGAGTGGGATATTGGAGATGATCCCACCGTCGAGGTGCATGTCGCCATCCGGCAACCTAACGGCGGGAAACACACCCGGGATCGCCGTTGACGCACAGAGAATCTCCACTGCGGGACCGCTACGCCACCAGCAGAGATGCCCCGTCGAGGCGGCCGTGGTTCCGGCGTGGAAGGGAATGCTGGTATCTGCAATGTCTGCAACAGGCACCTGCTCCTCGATGATTCGCCTGAGTTTCTCACCACTGGTGAAACTCGGCTTTCCCCGCAGGATCGAGGCGACGGTCCGGACGATGTTTCCCTTCATCGGCGACTTGTCGACAAGGCTGCGCCAGACCTCCTCCAGCCCTTCGACCTGGTCAATGCTCGGAGAATGGGCAATCGAGATTCCATTCAATGCGCCGGCGGAGACCCCGACCACCTGATCGGGATAGATGCCCTGCTCGAACAGCGTCCTGAGCATCCCGACCTGGGCCGCACCACGTACCGCTCCGCCGGAGAGGACGAACACCGTGTTGGACGGTGGAGCAGATCGACCGAGTCGTCTGAGGAAACCGGGCAGTGCCATTGCCTGATTCTCCCACGTTCGGATGCCCGCCGGGTTCCTGCCCTCCGCCCCCGTGCTCTACAGCCGGTAGCGTCCCATCGATGCCGATCTGGTACCTCGACCCGGTTCAACCAGTAGCCGCATCAGACCTCTACTCGGGGCCGACCCATCCGATGAGGGAGGTGACCCGGTCGGTGGCGTTTGACGCTGGCTGGAACGCTGATCGCTCGCAGTCGGCAAGAGACCTCTTCGACGGGCTTGCACCCGGGTGGACTGAAGGCCGCGACACCCCTGAGCGGGCGCTTCCTCTCGCTGATGCCCTCGACCGTGGCTCCGTCGCGGGCCAGACCACTCTTGAAGCCGGCGCGGGAACCTGCCTCTTCACACGGGAACTGTGCACCCGCTTCAACCTGGTCGTGGCCATGGATCTGTCTCGGGAAATGCTCACCAACGCCGTCACCTCCGAGGCCCCGCTGGTAAACGCTGATGCCTCGAGGCTGCCATTTCCAGATGGTGTCGTCGACGTGGTGGTTCTGGTGAACATGCTGCTGTTCCCGACCGAGGTGGAGCGTTGCCTTTCCCCCGAAGGGGCGATCGTCTGGGTCAGCAGTCGTGCGGAGGGCACACCAATCCACCTGTCCGCCGAGGACGTGGAGAACGCAATGTCATCTACGGCGACGGGCTCCTGGAAAGGGATCTCCTCCAGGGCCGGAGCCGGTTCATGGTGTGTCCTGCGCCGCTGCTAGAAGCGCTGCACACGCTGTCTGCTAGCCCGGGACGTTCCCACCTGCTTAGATGGTCGCTTCCATAAGCGGAAGACAACTACCTCAAAGGGGACCGGGAAAAATGGCTGACGACTACTCAAAGGTACTGCTGGACGAATCAGAGATGCCAACGCAGTGGTACAACGTTATCCCCGACCTGCCTGAGCCTCCTCCACCACCGCTCCACCCGGGCACACACGAGCCGATCGGGCCAGACGACCTGGCCCCCCTGTTCCCGATGGCCCTGATCATGCAGGAGGTCTCGACGGACTCTTACATCGACATCCCGGGTGAGGTCCTCGACATCTACAAGCTGTGGCGCCCCACACCCCTGCTCCGGGCCAGGCGCCTCGAAAAGGCCCTCGACACACCCGCCAAGATCTTCCTCAAGTACGAAGGTGTCAGCCCGGCAGGTTCCCACAAGCCGAACACGGCGGTGCCTCAGGCCTTCTACAACGCCCAGGAAGGCGTGAAGCGCCTCACCACCGAAACCGGTGCCGGCCAGTGGGGATCCGCCCTCGCCTTCGCCACAGCCCAGTACGGGCTCGACTGCGAGGTCTGGCAGGTCCGGGCCTCCTATGACCAAAAGCCATACCGCAAGACGATGATGGAGATCTGGGGGGCGAACGTGCACCCCAGCCCCTCGGATATGACTGCAGCTGGCCGTGCGGTTCTGGCTGCCGATCCCAACAGCCCCGGCAGCCTCGGCATCGCCATCTCCGAAGCCGTGGAGCAGGCTGGTCCCGACCCGGACACCCGCTACGCACTCGGCAGCGTCTTGAACCACGTACTTCTGCATCAGACGATCATCGGCGAAGAGGCCCTACTCCAGTTGGCCAAGGTCGAGGAAACCCCCGACATCCTGGTCGGCTGCACGGGAGGAGGTTCCAACTTCGGAGGCCTCTCATTCCCGTTCCTTCGCGAAAAGTTGGCTGGCCGTATGAACCCGACTATCCGTTGCGTTGAACCCGCCTCATGCCCATCTCTGACCCGTGGCGAGTACCGCTACGACTTCGGAGACACTGGGCAGCTGACCCCGCTCGTGAAGATGCACACCCTCGGCCACAGTTTCGTACCGGACCCGATCCACGCAGGTGGCCTGCGCTACCACGGTATGGCGCCACTGGTCAGCCACATCTACGAACTTGGCCTGGTCGAGGCCGAGTCGATCCACCAGACCGAGTGCTTCGCTGCGGCCATCCAGTTCGCCAGGAGCGAGGGAATCGTGCCCGCACCGGAGCCCACCCACGCCATTGCAGCAGCTATCCGCGAGGCCCTGCGCTGCAAGGAGAGTGGCGAGGAGAAGGTCATCTTGACTGCACTCTGTGGCCACGGGCACCTGGACCTGGCCTCCTACGAGCAGTACCTGGCCGACCAGCTGGTCGACTACGACTACCCCGAGGAGAAGATCTCAGCAGCAATGGAACAGGTCCCGGTCCTGGGCTGACACATGGCGGCGGGAACCCACCTGCCGGACACCCCACCACCAGCTAGCCGTCGAGGTTGCGCGCCTCGTCCCCGATAGTCGTCGAATCCCCGTGGCCTGTGTGAACCACCGTCGCTTCGGGCAGGACGAGCAACCGGGCATGGATGCTCTCGACAAGCAGGTCGTAGCTCGAAAACGAGCGACCCGTCGCGCCCGGACCACCGTTGAAGAGGGTGTCGCCCGAGAATACAGTCCCCAGTGTCGGCGAATAGACACAGCACCCACCCGGAGAGTGTCCCGGTGTGTGCAGAATCGAGAGGTCCTCTCCCCCCACCGATATGGACGCCCCGTCCCTGAGCTGGTCGTCGACGCGCCTGTCCGGATAGACGACGTCCCACAACATCGAGTCATCAGGGTGTAGCCAGATTGGAGCATCGGCGTCCTCGGCCAGCTGCGCTGCGGCGTTGATGTGATCGTTGTGACCGTGGGTGCAGAGCACCCCCAGCACATTCCTGCCGGCTACGGCCTCAAGAATCGGACGGTGGTCATGGGCCGCGTCGACCACGACCACATCCCGTTCATCTCCGATGATCCAGATGTTGTTATCCACGTCGAAGTCCTCACCGTCCAACGAGAACACGCCGTTGGTCACGACGTGGTCGATTCGAAGGGTCACAACACGACCACGGACCGCAGCACCTCGCCGCGCTCCATCTTCTCAAAGGCATCCTCCACCTCATCGAGGTTGATGGTCTCGGAGACGAACCGGTCAAGGTCGAGACGCCCCTGAAGGTAGAGGTCTATGAGCATCGGGAAATCGCGACTTGGCAGGCAGTCGCCGTACCAGGAGGACTTGAGCGTCCCACCGCGGCCGAAGACCTCGATCATCGGAAGTTCGACCTTGGCTTCCGGATTGGGAACCCCCACGAGCACCACAGTGCCCGCCAGATCACGCGAATAGAAGGCCTGTTCGTAGGTGGACGGCAGGCCGATTGCCTCGATCGCCACATCCACCCCGTTGCCGCCGGTCATCGCCCGGATGGCCTCGACCGGGTCCTCCTGTGAGGAGTCAACGGCGTGGGTTGCACCGAACTCCCTTGCCAATTCCAACTTCCGGGGATCAATGTCCACAGCAATAATCGTGTGTGCGCCAGCGAGGCGCGATCCCTCGATGGCGGCATTGCCTACTCCGCCGCAGCCGAACACCGCCACCGAGTCGCCACGACCCACCTGACCTGTGTTCATCGCCGCACCCAGACCGGCCATGACACCGCACCCGATGAGGCCCGCAGCCTCGGGCCTGGCAGCAGGATCAACCTTTGTGGCCTGCCCGGCAGCAACCAGTGTCTTCTCGGCGAAGGCGCCTATGCCCAGTGCCGGCGACAGTGGTTGGCCGTTGAGGGTCATCTTCTGGGTGGCATTGTGGGTCTCGAAGCAGTTCCAAGGCCTGCCACGCCGACACGAGCGACACTGGCCACAGACGGCGCGCCAGTTCAGGATCACGAAGTCGCCCGGAGCCACATTGGTGACACCCTCACCTACCTCTTCGACAATGCCGGCGGCCTCGTGACCGAGAAGAAACGGGAATTCGTCGTTGATTGCGCCTTCCCGGTAGTGGAGGTCAGTGTGGCAGACCCCGCATGCCTGGATGCCGACAAGCACCTCACCGGGTCCCGGATCGGGCACCTCGATCGTCTCTATCGAAACGGGCTCACCCTTCGCACGGGCAATGACCGCCCTGACACTGTGTGGCATTGGCTGTTCTCCGATCTGTACGAACGCCGGGACGCTAACACCGGCCAAACCAGCGCACGGCCAATCAGCCAGGCCACACGCTCCGGAGGCGACGCCAGGTCTCGCCGAGTGCCTCGGGAAGCACCCTGATCCCGGCGGTCGTCGTTGTGAAGTTGGTGTCACCGGACCATCGGGGGACGACGTGCACGTGCACGTGCCCCTCGATTCCCGCACCCGCGGCCCTACCCAGGTTCAGGCCCACGTTCACGCCCTGCGGCGAGAGGGCTGCCTTGAGCGCTGCCACCGCTGTCCGCACAGTGGCCCAGAGTTCGCCGTACTCCTCCTGGGTCAGGTCCTCGAGGGTCGCTGCGGCCCTTCTGGGAAGCACCAACATGTGGCCACTTGAGTACGGGTAGGCGTTCATGAGCACGAAACAGGTGGGGCCACGATGCACGATGAACGACTCGTCGTCTGGAGCCTCGGCCTGTTCAATTGATTCGAAGAGCGACAGCCCACCCTGACCCGAAACCGACCCTGTTGCATCCGCATCGGACAACCCCTCGACATAGGACAGGCGCCAGCCGGCCCAGAGGTTCTCGAGACCGCTCATACCCGGGAGGCCACCTCGTCGGCCAGGCGCTCAACAAACGCATCAAGTGGCAGATCACGTTCGGGTGAGTCGGCACCCCTTGCGTTCTCCCCCACCGTCGTACCCTCCACATCGTCATCGCCGACCACGAGGATGTGGGGAACCTTCGAGACCTTGCCGGCCCGCACCCTCTTCCCGAGGGGTTCATCAGCCGGAACCACCGTTGAGCGAAAGCCCCGGTCACCCAGGCTGGACCGAATCGACTCGGCGTACTCGTGGTGCTCGGCAGCCACGGGAAGGATCCTCACCTGCTCCGGCGCCAACCATGCCGGAAACGCACCGGCGAAGTGCTCCAGCAGCACACCGAAGAACCGCTCGATTGAACCCATCAGAGCACGGTGGATCATCACCGGCCGGTGTCGCTCCCCATCGGACCCGACGTACTCGAGGCCGAAGCGCTCAGGCAGGTTGAAGTCCAGCTGGATGGTCGACAACTGCCACGGTCGACCGATGGCATCTGTCACGTCGACGTCGATCTTGGGCCCGTAGAACGCACCTCCACCCTCATCAACCACGTACGGGAGCCCGGCCGTCCCCAGAGCACTCCTGAGACCATCTGTCGCCATGTCCCAGAGATCGTCCTCGCCGACAGCTTTGCCCTCGGGGCGGGTGGAGAGCTTGGCCTGGAAGTCATCGAACCCGAACGCCCTCAGTACCGACAGGGTGAACTCCAGCAGCGATGCCAACTCGGCAGGAACCTGTTCGCGCGTACAGAAGATGTGCGCATCGTCCTGGGTGAAGCCGCGGCTCCGCATCAGGCCGTGGATTGCACCCGACAACTCGTAGCGGTACACCGCACCCAACTCGAAGTAGCGAAGGGGGAGGTCCCGGTAACTGCGCTGGCTGCTGTCGAACACGGTGACGTGGAACGGGCAGTTCATGGGCTTCGGGTAGTAGGTTGCCCCGTCCATCTCCATCGGCGGATACATGCCGTCGGCGTAGAAGTCGAGGTGTCCGCTGGTCTCCCAGAGGATCGACTTGGCTATATGGGGGCTGAACACGAAGTCGTACCCGCCGGCCTCATGCCTCTCGCGGCTGTAGTCCTCGATGAGCTTGCGAACCAGGGCCCCTCTGGGATGCCACACGGCCAGACCGGGGCCGAGCGACTCGGGCCACGAGACCAAGTCCAACTCGACCGCGAGCCTCCGGTGGTCGCGCTTCTCGGCCTCGACCAGGCGGTGGAGGTGGCCCGCCAGGTCCTTCTTTGATGCCCATGCCGTTCCGTAGATCCGCTGGAGCATCGGCTGGCTCTCGTCGCCACGCCAGTAGGCACCGGCCACCTTCTGGAGGGCAAAGTGGCCGAGCCGGCCAGTTGAGGGAACGTGTGGTCCCATGCACAGGTCAACGAAGCCGTCGCCGTTGCGGTAGTAGCTCACCACCCCTGAGTCACCGGCCTCACCGCTCAACTCGGCTCCGCCATCACCGTCGCTGACCTTTTCAATGATCTCGCGCTTGTAGGGATGCCCCTCGAACAACTCCATGGCACCGGCAGCATCAGTTTCGTAACGCTCGAACAGCTGATCGAGGGCGATGATCTCACGCATCCGGGAGTCAATCGCCTCAAGGTCCTCAGGGCTGAACGTGGCACCCTCGGGTAGGAGGAAGTCGTAGTAGAAGCCGTGGTCAATCGGAGGCCCGATCGCGTAGGTGGCGCCTGGCCAGAGATTGAGCACGGCCTGGGCGAGGACATGTGCGGTCGAATGACGGATCGTGTACAGGCCCGCGTCGCTGTCGGCTGTGACAATCGAGACCGTGGCGCCATCTGGGAGGGGTACAGCCAGGTCCCTCTCGGTGCCGTCGACGGTCGTGACAAGGGCAGCCTTGGCAAGGCCCGGCCCGATGTCGAGGGCCAGGTCGGCTCCGGTGGCACCATCAGGAAGGGTGCGCTGTGAGCCGTCGGGAAGCGAGAGGGTGATGTCAGCCATGTCGGTCAGAGGCTAGCGATTCCTGCCGCCCCGACGTGACGCATTCAGGTCCCGATCGGCGAGATCCACCCCGAGCAGTCGGGCCGCCTTCGCCACCCCCCGGCCTTCGGCTACCGCTTCATCGACTGCTGCCACGGCCGCCGGAACATCAAGGTCTGAGTCGAGGGCGTCCCGCACAGCCCCCACCACATGCGCACTATCACCGTCGGAGGCGGACCTCCACCGGTCAAGCCTCTCAGTTGCCACCGACAACAGGTCCGGGTCCCAGTCCCACGAGGTGCGGTAGTGGTTTGCGAGAAGGCACAGGCGCACAGCCATCGGTTCCGCTCCGGCCAGAAGATCGGACACGAACACCAGGTTGCCCAGCGACTTGGACATCTTGGTCCCCTGGTTGCGAACCATGGCCTGGTGCATCCAGTGCCGTGACAGAGGTTCGCCGGTTGCAGCCGATGCCATCGCAGCCGAACACTCGTGGTGGGGATGCACAAGATCGCTGCCTCCACCATGCAGGTCAACTGTCGGGCCGAGGTGGCTGACAGCCATCGCAGCGCACTCGACATGCCAGCCGGGGCGCCCCCGGCCCCATGGAGCATCCCACGCCGGTTCGCCAACCGCCGAGGACTTCCAGAGAATCGTGTCAAGGGGGCTGCGCCTTCGTGCATCGTCGGTCTCCTCCCCCATCTCAGCACCCCGCACCAGCATCTCCGATTCGGAAAAGTGGCTCAACGATCCGAACACGTCAGAGCGGCCCACGTCGAAAAACACGGCATCACCCGACCGGTAGGCCCAGCCCCCGTCGAGCAGTCCGTGGATGAAGCGACGGATCGCGGGAATCGCCCCACTGGCCCTCGGTTCGGCCCAGGG
>DLRQ01000028.1 GCA_002501135.1 Candidatus Neomicrothrix sp. UBA7884 | reverse complement strand
TGTTCCAGAAGGTCGAGTGCCTCGTCGTACACGATCGGCTCGATCAACTCGGTGAGATGCTCACGGGCCAGGCGCCTCAGGCCGTCCTGTTCCCATCCGGCGGCCAGCTTCAGCGCTGTACGTCTGGCCTTGTCCATCCTGTCCTCGTCGGCGCCGAAGAAGCGGAACAGGAACTGCCCCCATGCGGCTCGTGCAGCCATGGGGGCATTGAGGTATCCGGCTCGCCGTAGCGCAGGGACATAGGCGGCCATCGAGGCCCGGGCGATGATCGTCTTGTCGAGGTCGAAGAATGCCGCCTCCACGGCAGTGATCCTAGGACCTTGTGGTGGACCTCGCCGATTCCGGGGCGGAATGGGCGACAGGTCGGCAGCCTTACCATGTCCTCCGTTGGGTCCGTCGAAGGTGTCGGGTAGCGGGCCGGCACGACCCCCATCTGGAAATCCCGGCTTCCCCCACTGTGATTGCGCACGTCGGGAGGCGTCATGGTGGGTCGTCTGTTGGTCTCTGAAGGGTGGCGCTGGAACCACGGTCGTATCTGCTGCGATCGCCCTTGAAGCATCCCGCCGGGGTGACAGGCCCCTGCTTCTCGATCTTGCCGGTGACCCTGACCACCACAGTCACCATGCGCCGCGAGGCCGGATGAGCCTGCTGGCGCCGGTCGCTGGAGGCAACCGGTTGTCGTCTAGCGTGGGCTCTGGCCATCTAGCCCACTGGAGGTCCGTTGTTCTCCGAAATCCGTCGCTCCCTGAGGAACCAGTGGGTTGTGTTGGCGATGACCGGCGAACTCGATCTTGGGACTTCCCCCATGTTGCGCCAGGCCGTGGTGGCAGCGGTCGCCGACGGACACAACAACCTGGTGATCGACCTGTCAGGGGTGGACTTCATCGACTCCGCAGGCCTCGGTTCGGTCATTGGTGCCCTGCGACGGGTGAGGTCCCATGATGGCCACCTGCTGCTGGTCTGTAGTGAGCAGCGGGTCCTGCGTGTCTTTGAGATGTGTGACCTGGATCGCGTCTTCACGTTCCATGTCGACGTCGACTCGGCTGTCGGCACCCCGGTTCAGGTCTGATCATGACGGGCATTGTGGAACTCCGTGTGCCCGCAGTGCCCGAGTACCTGCAGATGGTCCGGTCGGTTGTGGGGGCGACAGCGTCTACCGGAGCGAACCTGATACCCGAGCGGGTCTCCGATCTTCGCCTAGCGGTGTCCGAGGCCGCCACCAACGCCATGGAGGCCCACGGCCTGTCAGGCGTAGAGGACCGTGTGGTTATCCGCTGCGACCTCTCGGCCAGCCAGATCGAGGTGGAGGTCGCGGACAGTGGACCCGGATTCGACCCGAACTCCCTCTCGCCCCTGCCCGATGTCGATTCACCGGACCGGCTCCGCTACGAGTCCGGCCTGGGCGTCTCGCTGATGCATCACCTGACCGACGAGACGATTGTGGAGTCCCATGGCAACGGGACAGCCGTCCGCCTTATCGTTCACTTTGGGAACTGACCGCAGGCGGGTCCTTCACCGGCCTCAGGGCGCCGATCCAAGTGGATGGGTGTGAAGTCACCCGACGACCACTACGGTTTCTGCCGCTCCGATCCTGAGCAGGTTCTCACCATGACAGGCACCCCACCCCACCCCCAACACACATGGCTTGGGAGCGACAGACCCCTGGCACGTGCCGTGGGACGTCCCATGATGCGGTTCCTCGGTATCGAGGCGGCCGGCGGAGTTCTGTTGATCGTTGCCACCATGGTGGCCCTCTTTTGGGCCAACTCCCCATGGTCTGCGTCCTACCACGACCTGTGGCACACCGAGATCCACATGGGGATCGGCGACCTGGTGGCGCTGGAGCACAACGGCCACCCGCTCACCCTCGGTCAGTTCGTGAACGACGTCCTGATGGTCATCTTCTTCTTTGTGGTGGGCCTCGAGATCAAACGCGAGCTTGTAACAGGAGAGCTGCGTCGCTTTCGCGCAGCCCTTCTTCCGGCTCTGGCTGCTCTCGGTGGAATGGTCGTGCCTGCACTCATCTACCTGGCGTTTGCCGGTGACGGTGAGGCATCGGCCGGTTGGGGAATCCCGATGGCCACCGACATCGCGTTCGCTGTCGGTGTCGTGTCGCTTCTCGGGAACCGGGTGCCGACAACCCTGAAGGTGTTCCTCCTCACCCTCGCGATCGTCGACGACATCGGCGCAATCCTCGTAATAGCACTCTTCTACACGTCGAATCTGGAACCAGGGTGGCTCTTCCTCGGCGGTGTCTCCATCATCGGCGTGATCGCGATGGCCCGCTCCAGGATCCGGTACGCACCGCTGTACGTCGCTCTGGGAATCGTCCTGTGGTATTCAGTGTTCATGTCCGGCGTGCACACCACGATCGCCGGGGTGATCATGGGTCTTCTGGCGCCGGCCGTGCCTCTGCTGCAGGGTGATCATGCCTCTGAATCGGTCGGCCCTGTAATAGCCGGTGAGGGCGACGTCGCAACCGTCAAGCTGGCGAAGTTCCACCTCAGCGAGACCGTTCCGGTCACGGAGCGGTTGGAGAACCTGCTCCACCCTGTCAGCGCCTTTCTGATTCTCCCCGTCTTCGCCCTTGCAAACGCCGGCATCGTGATCAGCGGCGACTCTGTGGGCACCGCAGTGTCTTCTGGAATCAGCATCGGCGTGGCCCTCGGCCTTGTGCTCGGGAAACTCGTGGGGGTGTCAGCGTTCACCCTTCTGGCCGTGCGCCTGGGTCTCTGCTCCCTGCCCGCCGGGGCGACAACGAGGCACGTGGTCGGTATCTCGGCGATGGCCGGGATCGGTTTTACTGTCTCGCTGTTCATCACCGGCCTCGCCTTTGACACTCCGGTCCTGCAGGACGAGGCCAAGATCGGCATCCTCGTAGCTTCTGCTGTGGCTGCCCTGCTCGGATCGGCGATCCTCTACGGCGCCAGACCGGCGGGGCCCCAACCGGCCGGCCCGGGTTCCAATGAACCACCCGTCGCAACACCTGTGGACTCCGTCAGCATCGATCGGGATCTCTGATGTCCTACTCCTTGGTAATCGTCGAGTCACCCGCCAAGGCAAAGACCATCGCCGGCTATCTGGGTGATGGTTTCAGGGTTGAGTCGTCGATCGGCCATGTCCGCGACCTGCCGATGCGGGCGGCTGACATCCCGGCCAGCCACCGAGACAAGAAGTGGGCGAAGCTCGGCATCGACGTCGAGAACGACTTCGAGCCGCTCTACATCGTGTCGCGCGACAAGAAGGAGCAGATCACGAGGCTGAGGTCGCTGCTGAAGGGAGCGGACCAGCTCTACCTTGCAACTGATGAGGACCGTGAGGGTGAGGCGATCGCCTGGCACCTGCTCGAGGTCCTAAAGCCGAAGGTGCCGGTACACCGCATGGTCTTTCACGAGATCACCAACAAGGCCATAACCGACGCTCTGAGCCAGACCCGCGACATAGACGAGGGGCTCGTCAACGCGCAGGAGACCCGGAGGATCCTTGACCGTCTCTACGGCTACGAGCTCTCACCGGTTCTCTGGAAGATGATCTCCAAGGGACTGTCGGCAGGCCGGGTCCAGAGCGTGGCAACCAGGATCGTCGTGGAACGTGAGCGGGAACGTATGGCATTCCAGGCAGCTGGCTACTGGGACCTGAAGGTTCAGATGTCAACAGATGCTTCCGAGACGTTCGCCTCGTCGCTGATCGAGGTCGACGGAGCCCGCGTGGCCACAGGCCGGGACTTCGACGACGATGGAGCCCTCAGCCGGGAGGGGGCTGTTGTCCTCGACGAGGCGGCCGCGCTCAACCTTGCGGACGGGCTCGTTGAGCGGTCGCTCGAGGTCGGGTCAGTTGAGGCCAAGCCATACCGGCGTCGACCGGCGGCACCGTTCATCACCTCCACCTACCAACAGGAGGCTGGTAGGCGTTTGAGGATGTCGGCGGCGATGGCGATGCACGCAGCCCAGGGCCTCTACCAGAAGGGCTACATCACCTACATGAGGACCGACAGCACCACGCTGTCGGACACGGCCGTAAGGGCTGCCCGCGCCCAGATCAGCGAACTGTTCGGCGACGACCACCTACCGGAATCCCCCCGGACCTTCCAGAAGAAGGTTCGAAACGCACAGGAGGCGCATGAGGCGATCAGGCCTGCTGGAGACCGGTTCAGGCATCCCGACGAGGTTGCCCGAGAGCTGCCGCGATCTGAGGCCCGCGCCTACGAGATGATCTGGCAGCGCACGCTTGCATCGCAGATGACCGATGCCGTGGGCGAGACCGTTCAGATACGCGTGGTCGGGACCTCGGCCGGCCCCAGTTCCACGAGCGGGGTCACGTTCGCCACCAGCGGGACGGTTATCAGCCATCAGGGTTTTCGCCGCGTGTACGCCGACGATTCTGACGACCGGAACACTGACGGTGATGGGGATGGCGGGATCCTCCCCGCCGTCGACGTCGGGGACCCTGTTGTGGTGGTCGAGGCGACACCCGAGGGTCACACCACCCAGCCACCGTCCCGTTTCACCGAGGCATCGCTGGTAAAGCGACTCGAGGAGCTCGGTGTCGGCAGGCCGTCGACCTATGCCTCGATAATGGAGACCATCCAGGGACGCGACTACGTCTGGAAGAAGGGTTCGGCGCTGGTTCCAACCCTCAGCGCATTTGCTGTAACCACCCTGCTGGAATCCCACTTTCCTCGGCTCGTCGACTACGACTTCACCGCCTCGATGGAGTCTGACCTTGACGGGATCGCCGATGGGTCGGCTGAGAAGGTTCCGTGGCTGAGGAGTTTCTACTTCGGGTCATCTGACGATATTGGCCTGCTCGAGAAGGTCACAGGACGTCTCGGCGATATCGACGCCAGGGCTGTGAGTACTGTTCCGCTAGGGGTGACCTCCGATGGCGAGGAGGTGGTTGCACGGTTCGGCAAGTTCGGCCCCTATGTACAGGTTGGTGACAGGACAGCGTCGATCCCCGATGACCTGGCGCCCGACGAGTTGACCGTGGAACGCGCATTTGAGTTCCTCGACACCCCGGTTGAGAGGGTGCTCGGCGACGATCCCGAGACGGGCCTTCCAGTTATTGCCAGGTCGGGTCGCTTCGGGCCGTATGTTTCCCTGGGCAGGCCTCCTGAGCAGACAAGGCTGAGTCCGGAGATGACCGCGTTGATGGCGCTGCCGTTGCGCCGTACCGAAATGAAGGTGGCCGTGTCATACCTGCGCCTTGCAGCGGGGTCCGATGACGAGGCTGCGTTCAGACGGGTCATCAACACCCCTCGAAGGGGTGTCGGCAAAGGTGCCATGGAGCGGATTAACGAGTTTGCTGCACAGGACGGCGACGGGTTCCTTGATGCCCTCGGTCATGCCGAGGAGGCCGGGGTGACCGGTAGGCCGCTGGCCGGTATTCGCTCCTTTCTGGAACTACGCGAAGTCCTTGTGTCCCGTAGTACAGAAGGACCGGCAACGGTGCTCCGCATTGCTCTCGACGACTCTGGTTACCTAGCTGAGTTAAGGACCGGTGGTGACGACAACTCCGAACGGATCAGGAACCTTGACGATCTGGTGTTGGCCGTCGCCGGATTCGACAATGTCGGCGCAATGCTGGAAGAGGTCGACGAGATTGCCACCGCAGATGCGCGGCCAAGGCCCAGGACGGCCTCGTTGTTCCAGACCATGACCCTTGAGAGGCTCACCCTGCAGGATGCACTCGAACTTCTGAGCCTGCCGAGGACTGTGGGAGTCGACCCGGCTGATGGTGTCGAGATAACCGTTCAGAACGGTCGCTTCGGCCCATACCTGAAGAAGGGGAGCGACAGCCGCAGCCTGGCCACCGAGGAGCAGCTGCTTACGGTCACCCTCGAGGAGTGCCTGACCGTTCTTGCACAACCGAAACGTCGGGGAAGGTCGACGGCAAAGCCGCCGCTTCGCGAGTTGGGCGCAGATCCCGAGAGCGGGAAGACGATCATCCTCAAGGACGGCAACTGGGGACCATATGTGACCGATGGCGAATACAACGCTTCGCTAGGTCGCGGGGATTCGGTCGAGGAACTGACAGACGAGCGGGCCGCTGAGCTCCTGGCTGAGCGCCGGGCCAAGGGTCCTCCCGGGAAGAAGAAGCGCTCCTCCAGGAAGAAGTGATCGACCGGTGGGCCAGGTGGACGAGGTGTCGGTGATGCACGGCCCGCTCCTCGCAGGCTCTCCTAGAGTGGGAGGGTGACCGAAGTAACGGGTGGAGAACCGCCTCACCCGGGGGACAATTCGACCCCGGGCGACGAGTTCGTGAGCCTCCTGCATCTCGATGACGGGCCTCGATCTGACACCGGCAGACCCGACCTGCACATTCGCATGTTCGGCTCCCCTGAGTTCACGCGACTCTGGTTTGCCCAGGTCATCTCGGCTACCGGTGACTGGCTCGGGCTGTTGGCGATAAGCATCCTTGCAATCCGTCTTGGCTCCGGATCCGAGGGTGCCGCACTGAGTCTGGTTCTGGCAGCCCGGATAGGCCCTGGTTTCTTCTTCGGCCCCATCGCCGGAGTGCTCGTCGACCGCTGGGACCGCAAGCGGGTCATGGTTACCTGCGACATCGGCAGGGCTCTTGTGATGCTGAGCCTTCCGTTCGTCGAGGAGCTGTGGGGCCTGTTCCTGGCGTCCCTCGTGCTCGAGGCCTTCACAATGCTCTGGTCGCCGGCCAAGGAGGCATCGGTGCCGAACCTGGTACCGGCCGAGTACCTGGCGCGGGCCAACTCCCTCTCTCTGGTGGCCGCCTACGGGACCTTTCCGGTTGGGGCAGCTCTGATGGCGCTGTTCGGTCGGCTCTCCACTGCCCTGTTCAGCTCCTCATGGGCCGACAACCTGAGGCTCGACGACATGGGCCTGGCGTTCTACTTCAACGCACTGTCGTTCGCCGTGGCCGGGTTCCTTATTTGGACGCTGGCCCTTCCCCGCCGCCCGAAGTCAGAGAGGGACGCGGCCAAGTTGCGGAAGGCCAGGTTGGCCGACCCGATCGCAGAACTGCGCGAGGGCTGGCAGTTCATCTTCGTCAACCCGGTGGTTCGCACTGTCAACATGGGCCTGGCCACCGGCCTCATCGGTGGCGGCATGCTCGTTCCGCTTGGGGCGATCTACGCCGACGAGGTCCTGGGTGCCGGCAAGTCCGGTCTTGGTGTGTTGATTTCGGCCCTCGGGGTCGGTGTGGCCGTGGGGGTGATGCTCCTGTCCTGGGCACAACGCCGGGTAGACAGGCCTCGTCTCTTCACCTGGTCGCTTTTCGGCGCAGGTGGCTTCCTGGCGGCGGCGGCATCCATCAGCCAGGTTCACATCTCGATCTCGATGGTGTTCGGTATCGGCGTGTGTGCGGGTGCTGTCTACGTGCTCGGCTTCACGCTGCTGCATGAGAACGTCGAGGATCACCTGCGTGGTCGCATCTTCTCAACGCTCTACCTGCTTGTACGGGCATGCGTGCTGCTGGCGCTGGTTGTCGGGCCCCTGATTGAAGACGGCCTTGACCGCCTCTCGAGCGTCCTGTGGGATCGCCACGTCGACCTCCTCGGATTCGGAGTCGACATTCCCGGTGTCCGCCTGACGTTGTGGCTCGCCGCCCTGATCATCCTGGCGTCTGGAGCGGTCTCGGTCGTTTCCCTCCGCTCGGGCATAACCCGGATTGCCTCATCCGGTCGGGAGGGAGGCCGGTGAAGGGCCGCCTCATCGCCGTGGAGGGTGCTGACGGAACCGGCAAGTCCACCCAGGCGCGTCTGCTGGCCGATCGTCTCGGTGCCGTGCTCACCCGGGAACCCGGTGGTACGCCTCTGGGCGAGATGATCAGGTCGATGGTTCTGGATCCCGACGGCGAGCGTCCGGTCGATCGCGCCGAGGCTCTTCTTATCGCAGCGGCGAGGGCCCAGCACGTGGCCGAGGTGGTCAGGCCGGCGCTCGATTCAGGGCGCGACGTGGTTACAGACCGCTTCATCGAGTCCTCGGTCGCCTATCAGGGCTACGGGCGCGGGCTCGGAGCTGCTGAGGTAGCCGCCGTTTCGGCGTTTGCAACCGATGGGTTGGCCGCCGACCTGGTGGTGGTGATCGATGTCGACGACGTCACGGCGCGTGAACGCCTCGGTGTGGTCCTGGACCGTATTGAGCAGGCGGGTGACG
>DLRQ01000013.1 GCA_002501135.1 Candidatus Neomicrothrix sp. UBA7884 | reverse complement strand
GGGCGACATCATTACCAACGAGTTCATCGACACCTCAATCAGTTTCCCCGAATACGGCCCCAACTACATGGCCTTTGACGCCAACGGCGATGGTGTCATCACCCTTGGCGTTGCCGCAGCCGGACCTGCTGATGACGGTGCCTACTACCAGGCGGTTGTGGATGCCGCCATCAGGCTGTCTACGGAGAACGGCTTCGAGACCCCGATCGTGGTCGACAATATCGAAGCGGCGAACGCCGCCACCGAGTTGTCGAACCTCGCCGAACAGGGTGTCGACATCATCATCGTTGGCGCCAGCGAGATCGCCGAGCCGCTCCCGGACCTGACCGAGCAGTACTCGGACATCTTCTGGTACTGCAACTGCGGTGCCGGGTTCGAGTCCCTCCCGGGTCTGGCCCAGAGCCTCGACGACAGCTCTGAGATCAGTTACTCGGCCGGGTACGCGTCGGGTCTCCTGCTCCAGGAGCGGGGATCAACGGTCGCCTACTTCATTGGTTGTTGCGACCTGAACTTCGAGATGGAGGCACTGCGCGGCTTTGAGATGGGCCTCCAGGCGGTAGACGCCTCGTTCACCGTGACCTATGTGCCGACAGGTGCGTGGCCCTACGACTTTGACAACGTGCCCAACGCCACCGAGGCGTTCAACACGGCCCTCGGTGAGGGCGTCGGTGTGGTCTACCCGTACCTGGGTGGCGCACATGAGGCGATAGTCCAGTTGGCCAACGAGAACGGTGTGGTGGCACTCAGCGCCGGACCGTCCGATGTCTGCACCCGTGAGGGCGACCTGACATGGGATATCGCCGTCAGGTTCGATGGCGGCGACTACGTCGCTGCGATCTTCCCGCAGATCTTCAGCGGGGCTGTGACCGAGGGCCAGACCAAGGTGTTCAGGGTGGGCGTTGACCCCGAGCCGGGAGCGGTCATCTGCAACGCCACCGCTGATCAGCAGGCAGCAATGGATGCCGTCTACACAGATATCGCCAGCGGCGCATTCGCAGCCGAGTTCGGCGCTATCAAGGCTGAGGCCTACGGCTACTGAGCGAATTGAGCGAGGCTGACAACGGCCTTCTTGGTGGGGGTCCTGCTGCGTCAGGGCCCCCACCGGCCGTTTGCACACGCCTGTTGAGCAAGCGCTTCGGGGCGGTTTCCGCGTGTGATGCGGTTGACATAGAGATCCACAGGGGCGAGATACACGGGATCCTGGGAGAAAACGGGGCGGGCAAGTCCACCCTGATGAAGATGCTGATCGGTCTGGTCGTGCCCGACTCGGGTTCGATTTTCGTCGACGGTGCATCCGTGAGGATCGCCGACCCCGTGGCTGCTGCCTCCCTGGGTATTGGAATGGTGCACCAGCACTTCAGCCTGGTAGAGGCACTGACCGTCTGGGAGAATGTGGCCCTGGGTGACTCTGGAAGGCTCAGCCAGACAGGTGTCAGGAACGCCGTGGGAGAGTTGAGCGAACGCTATGGCCTCCGCATCGACCCCGATGCACGCGTTGCCGACCTGCCTGTCGGGCTTCGCCAGAGGGTTGAGATCCTCAAGTGTCTTAGGCGAGAGCCGGACATCCTGATTTTCGATGAGCCGACGTCTGTCCTCACCCCGGAGGAGTCAGAGGACCTGTTCCATTCTCTACGCGGTGTCGTCGAACAGGAGGGTCGCTCGGTAGCTCTGGTCAGCCACAAGTTGACAGAGATGCTCGAGGTCACGGACCGGGTGACGATCATGAGAAACGGCCTCGTAGTGGACCGCTACATGACCGCCGATGCCGACGCCGGAATGCTGGCGAGGGCCATGGTCGGGCGCGATGTTCGTCTCCGAAGCACGGAGGTATCAGAGGCGATACCGGACATGCATGCGGGCGATGATGGCGCAACGCCAGGCGTGGACGGTCCGGTCCTGGAGTTCAGGAAGATCGAGGTCCGGGAACCCGGCGGATCGATGGAACTCGACGACCTGACGTTCAGCCTGAAGCCCGGCGAGATCCTGGGCCTCGCCGGGGTGGAGGGAAACGGACAGCGGGTAATCGCCGACCTTCTTTCAGGCCTTCGCAGACCGTCCAGCGGAGAGATTCTCGTAGATGGTGTCGAGGTGGATGTCAGCCAGGCTGGTGCCGCCCTGCGGGCGGGTATAGCCGTCATCCCCGAGGACAGGCACGATTCGGGGATAGTCCTCGAGATGTCGGTGGCTGAGAACCTCATGCTCTCGGACCAGTCGGGAATGGCGACACGCGGCATCATCAACGGTGCGGCACTAGCGGTGGCGGCCTCTGACCTGATCGACCGGTTCTCGATCATGTGCACCGGACCCGATGCCCTCATGTGGACGCTGTCTGGTGGCAACCAGCAGCGGGTGGTTCTGGCACGCGAGATCACCGCTGATCCCGCGGTGCTGGTTGCTGCACAGCCCACACGCGGGCTCGATGTGGGGGCGATCGAGTACATGACTGATCAGTTGAGGCGGGTGGCCAGGTCGGGTGTCGGAATCCTTCTCATCTCAAGTGAGCTTGATGAGATCCTGGAGTTGGCGGACCGGATCGTGGTCATCTTCATGGGCCAGGTGACTGGTGAGATGGCCCGCTCCGAGGCCAACCGGGAGAAGATCGGCCGCCTCATGGGAGGCGACCTGTTGTGAGCGCCCAGCCCACCGCCGAGCGGGGAGCCCGGAGTCGCCTCATGGAGGTGGTCCTCCTGTACGCAGGCTGTGCTCTCGGCGCTCTCGTGATCTCGGGCCTCATAGTCGAGGCGGTTGGTGCCGACTGGAGCACCGTGGGCGGTGCACTGCTGAACGGAAGTGTCCTGAAGCCGGGCAGATGGGGAGGCACCATCGGGGTGACGATTCCCCTGGCGATGGTTGCCATCGGCACGATCATCAGCACAAAGGTCGGTCTTGTCAACATCGGACAGGAGGGTCAGCTTCTGGTCGGGGCGGCGTTCGCCACCTACTTCAGCACCCGGGTTCCAGGACCAGGTCCCTTCGTCCTGATCGTCGTTCTTGCTGCCGGAGTGGTCGGCGGGGCGCTCTGGTCTGGCCTGGCCGGTGGGCTGCGTTACTGGCGAAAGGTCCCCGAGGTGCTCACGACGCTGTTGTTGGTGTCGGTCGCCTCCAACCTTGTCGGATACGGCCTCAAGCATCACTGGCTCCTGCTCGACGCCGAGGCCAAGTTGGGTAACCGGAACCTCGTCAGCGAACAGTTGCCACCTGACACCCGGTTGCCCCGTATCACGATGTGGGGCAACGACTTCCCGATCAGCGCCGTGCTGGCCGTCTGCCTGGTGCTCCTGGTCGGATGGATGTTGAGCCGGACCCTGTGGGGCTACCGGCTCACGGTGGTGGGGCACAACAGGAAGGTGGCGAGGCGGTTCGGAATCAGCGAGTCGGCCCAGGGGATGATTGCCATGCTCGCTTCGGGCGGGTTCGCCGGCCTGGCTGGTGCGTTCATGCTCACAGGAGGGGATTTTGCCAACTACCGGATGGTTTCGGGGTTCTCGGTGAGCATCGGGTGGGTCGGTCTTCTTGTTGCGCTGGTCGCCAATAACCGTGCGCTTGCGGTGATCCCAATGGCCTTCGTGTTCGCCAGCCTTCGAACCGGATCGGGCTTCCTGGCATCGACCGGTATAGAACGCAGGGTCACAGACGTTGTCCAGGGCCTGATTGTTCTGGCTCTGCTCCTACCCCCTGCGATCATGTTCATAGGCGAGAGGCGCAGAGCCCTGGCGGCGGCAAGGAGCAGGGTCTGATGGGTGGCCTGATCTCAGTGGTCTGGGATGTGGCCAGCACGGACTCCGCGTATACGGCGGCTGCCCGGTTCGCTGTCGTGCTGGCGTTCGCAGCAACCGGCGAGTGGGTTGCCGAGAGGGCCGGCACGCTGAACATCTCGGTCGAGGCGATGATTCTGGCGGGGGCGTTCGCAGCGGCAATGGGCTACCACACGACAGGATCGGTGGCGGTCGGTCTGGCCTGTGGAACTGTCGCCGGTGCGATGGTCGCCTCGGTGCAGGCTGAGATGAGCCACCGCCTGACAGCGGACCAGTTCGTCGTGGGCCTGACGCTCAACATTCTGGTCCTGGGTGTGGTCGGCTTCCTCGGGTCGGAGTGGGAACCGTCGACGCGAACGGCGTCAGTTGTCGAGATACCGCTACTTGTGGACGTACCCCTTGTCGGCCCTGCCCTGTTCGGCCAGCCGTGGCCCTTCTACCTGATCTACCTGGTTGTGCCCCTCTGCGCCTGGCTCGTGCACCGGACACGCTGGGGTCTCGAGGTTCGTTCGGTCGGAGAGAACCCCCAGGCTGCGGACGTGAGCGGAATCGATGTGAACCGGCGGCGTCGTCAGTCGATCTACCTGGGCGGCCTGACCGCAGGTCTGGGAGGTGGTTATCTCCTGCTTGGCCAGGTGGGAAGGTTCGATCCGGGCATTGTGGCCGGGAGGGGTTTCATTGCGCTGGTGGCGGTGATCTTTGGTGGATGGACTCTGCGTGGCGCCATCTTCGGCTGTCTCCTGTTCGGGTCCGTGCTTTCGTTCCGGTTGACCCTGCCGGGCCTCGGATATGAGTTGAACAACGAAATGCTCTCGTCGCTGCCGGCGCTGGTGACCATCGTGGCCATGGCCCTGTTCGCACACGCTGTACGCCAGCCCGAGGCTCTGGCGCGACCCTTCATCCGGGGTCTCAAGTGAAGGTCTGCTCATTGATGTCGAGGAGTGCACACCGATGAAGGCGATGTACTACGAGGAGCCCGGTGGGACAGAGGTATTTCGCTACGACGATGTGCCAGATCCGGTTCCGGGTCCGGGAGACGTCGTGGTGGACGTCGTCGCCACGGCCCTGAACCGACTCGACGTGCTTCAGAGGAACGGTTGGTTCCAGATGCCTGGGTTCACCTACCCCCACATCGCCGGAATGGACCTGGCAGGGGTTGTGTCCGAGGTCGGTTCCGATGTGATGGGCGTAGGTGTGGGCGACAGGGTCGTTGTGGACCCGTCCTTGGCCGGTGTTGCCGACAACTCCAAGCTGTCCGGCATGGGTGACCTTCACGGAGAACTGGGGGTGATCGGAGCGACAGTGAACGGTGGCTACGCCGAAAGATGTCTCGTGCCGGCATCCCACGCCCATCAGGTGCCTGAGTCCGTGTCTCTCGAGCATGCCGCCACGTTCCCGACCTGTTTTTTGACGGCATCGCACGCCCTCTTCGAGGTGGGCAATCTGGCGCCGGGCGAGACCGTGATGATCCATGCCGCCGGCTCTGGGATCGGCGTTGCGGCAATCCAGCTGGCTGTCCACGCCGGCGCAACCGTTCTGGCCACAGCCGGCAGCGACCACAAGTGTCAGCGGGCAGTCGGTCTGGGTGCATCCCACGCGCTCAACAACAGGACTGGAGATGTCGCGGGGTGGGCCAGAGAGTTGACGCAAGGTGCCGGTGTCGACATGGTCATGGACTGTGTCGGTACCGCCTTGTTCGGTGCGTCTCTCTTTTCCATCGGTGTTGGTGGCCGCCTGGTGAACTGTGGGAATGCCTCGGGGGACGAGGCGACGATTCCTTCGCTCGGCTACGTGTTCCACTCAGGAATCTCAATCCACGGGTCCGACCCCTACCGCCCAGAAGAGTTCGGACCAGCCTGGGAGGACTTCTGTTTGGGCGGGTACCAGGTTGAGATCGACTCAGTTCACCATCTGTCCGAGGCGGGCGCTGCTCAGGAAAAGATGCTCTCAGGGGACTTCTTCGGCAAGATCCTGTTGACCCCGTAGGTGGTCATGGCCGACGCTCCGTACCCCGAACTGAAGAAGACCCACACCATGGCCCACAAGGGTCGTCCGTGGACCGACTACAAGCCGCCACCTGCGGCTCCTGTCTGGGGTGTGATTCAGGGCCTCGGCTCTTACCACCTGCTACTGGCCGCCCTGGAACTCGACGTGTTTGACACCTTGGAGCGGATGGGGCCGACAACCGTCGGGCTGGTCGCAACCGAACTGGGCTTATCCGAACCCCATCTTCAGGCCCTTCTCGACTCGCTGGTCGCCCTTGGCCTGCTTGAGCAGTTCCGCAGCGTCTACGGGTTGAACGACACTGCGAGGCGATACCTGACCAGCGACGGAGAGGCATCGATGGTCGGCCTGGTACCGGTGGCCCCCGGTCCCCACGACAACTGGGAACGGCTTGCCGACACGGTTCGCCACGGGCGACCGGCGACCCCGATCGACGACGATCCGGCCGCCTTCTACGTGCCTCTCGTGGAGGGCACGTTCACCACCATGTTCCGGGCGGCGTCTCGTGCCGACACCCTTGTCAGGTACTCGAGCCTTGCAGCGCCGAAGATTTTGGATCTGGGTGCTGGAGGTGCACCATGGAGCATTGCCGTTCTGAAGGCCTGCCCCGACGCAACTGCCGTGGTGAACGACCTGCCCGGGGTGCTGGGGGTAGCAGAGCGGATGACGAAGGAGAACGGTGTAGCGGACCGGTGCGAGTTTCTCCCGGGTGACTTCCACGAGGTGGAGTTCGGCGAGGGCACCTTTGATCTGGTTGCCCTCGGACATGTGTGCAGGACCGAGGGTGAGGCCGGCGCCCGGCACCTCGTCGAACGCGCCTACTCGGCCCTCAGGCCTGGTGGCCGTGTGATGGTCGCGGACTACTTCGTGGATCCTGAGCGAAAGTTCAACCCACACGCGGTGCTGATGGGTATGACCATGATGGCGAGCACCGTGAACGGCTTTCCGCTCACCGGTGAACAGATGGCCGGCTGGTTGCGTGAGGTTGGCTTCGAGGCCGTTCGCCTGATTGAGCCGATCGGCTTTCAGTTCACCTACGTGGCCACAAGGCCCTGCTGACAGTTATTCGACTACGGAGGATGAAATGACCGAGAACATCGACACCCTCATACTTGGGGGCCGCGTTGTCACCATGAACTCCACCCGTGACGTGATCCGGGACGGGGCGGTGGCCCTCAGGGGAAACAAGATCGTCGACGTCGGCAGGGCAGTCGATCTGGAGGAGAGATACCTGGCAGCCGAAACCGTCGGCGGTGGCAGGTTCGTCGTAACCCCGGGAATGGTCAACACGCATATCCATGTGACCGGAGAGCCTCTGACGAGGGGGTACGTGCCAGATGACACGCCCTTTGTGGAAAACGTTTTCGAGTGGTTGTGCCCTCTCTACTCGGTTCACACGGCCGCGGAGGAGAGGCTGTCGGCACAGCTCGCTGCAGTTGAGATGCTCAAGTCGGGCACGACGACGTTTCTCGAGGCCGGAACCATCCGGTTTCTCGATGAGGTTATTGACGGCTTGGCTGAGGTTGGAATCCGAGGACGTCTGGGTCGTTGGGTCTGGGACCTTCCTCCTGAGCCTGACGTCTACAAACAGGACACTGATGAGGCCGTCGGCTTCCTTCAACACCAGTTGGAGAACTACCGGTCTGTGGCCGACGGGCGGCTGGGAGCGTGGTCGATTCTGGTGGGCCACACGACCTGTTCGGATCCGCTATGGCGCGCAGCGCGTGAACTGGCGACCGAGCACGGAACGGGATTGAGCTTCCACATGTCTCCAGCACAGTTGGACCCTGATGGTTTCGTGGCCGAGTTCGGCCAGCGCCCGATGGTCCACCTCGACGAGTTGGGCGTAATGGCCGACGACGTGGTCATCACCCACTGTGTGCAGGTTGATGATCAGGAGTTGGAGGTCATGGCCAGAACGGGTGTGCACGTGGCCCACTGTCCGACAACGGCGTTGAAGGTGAGCTACGGCATCACCCGGGTCGGAAGGATGCCGGAGATGGTTATGGCTGGAATCAACGTGGCGATAGGGACCGACGGCAACAATGCATCGAACTACTCGGACCTCATGCGGGCCACTTATCTGGTCGCCGGACTCTTCAAGGACGCCAGACAGGATCCGCAGATGTTCCCGGCCGAGATGGCCTACGAGATGGCAACCCTCGGGGGTGCAGCAGCCATGCAGATGGGCGATGAAATCGGGTCCCTGGAAGCCGGAAAGTTGGCGGACGTGGTGATGCACGACACGGACAGGCCGGAGTGGAGGCCGCTCCACAACGTCATGAACCAGCTGGTCTGGTCTGCTGACGGTCGAGGCGTCCACACTGTCTTCGTTGACGGCCGCAGGGTTGTTGAGGACGGCAGGATCACTGCCTTCGACGAGAAGCGTTTCTATGCGGAGTGCCAGACAGCCGGCGAGGCTGTGGTGGCGCGGTCAGGACTGCCGGACCGGGCCAAGTTTCCCGTTATCTAACCGGCCAGCGGGGAGTGGGTGACAGGCCGGCCTGATCGAGTAGCCGTCGCTGTGATGCCACCGCCTCGGCCACCAGGTTGGTGTGGTCGACCCTGGTGCTCTCGTGGTTGAGTACCACGGGCACGCCGTCGACGACCACGTCCCTGACAGAGCGGCCGTCGCCGGTCCAGAGGAGTTGAAGTGCCGGGTCGACTGCGTTCGGGGTGGACCCGATTCCGTTCAGGTCGTGGACAACCAGGTCTGCGATCTTGCCGGTTTCGATTGAACCGATGCGGTCGTCCATGCCAATTGCCTCGGCTCCGCGGATGGTCAGCAGTTCCAGGGCGGCGTGGGCGCCGAACGTCAGCGGGTCACTCGACATGTCACGTGCCAGGCCGGCTGTCAGGGCGGCCACCCGGAGGGGGTCGATTGCATCACCTGCGTTCTCGGTGTCACAGCCGAGGGCCAGCCGGCCACCTCTGGCGAGGAACTCTATGTGCCGGCCCGATGCGGTGACTCCCTGTCCCAGCCTCAGGTATGCCCATGGGCAGTAGGCGACCGCCGTGCGGGTCTCGACCAGCAGGTCCACCTCGTCGTCGTCAAGGTGGACGGCGTGGGCAATCAGGGTCTGTGGACCGAGTGCCCCGATGTCTGCAAGGTGTCTGATCGGCCGCTTCCCGGACCTCTCGGCAAATGCCACGGCGTCGTCGGCCGACGGCGACATATGGAAGGTGAGACCGGTGCCGGAGGCCCGCGCCAGGTCGGCCGCCTCTGCAAAAAGCTGGTCTGACGCCAGGTCGTGGCCGACCAGGGTCACCCAGCCCTCGACGAGGCCGCCGCTGGGGTTGGCGTCGAGCACCGAGCGCTGTCGGGCCATGACCTCTCTTGTTGGCAGCGAGAACGGGCCCTCACCGCTGTCCCAGCCCCAGGTGCCGATACAGCCTCTGACCCCGACGGCACGGAATGCGGCAGCGACGCGGTCGGGGTGGGCGACGGTTCCGGCCTCGATGGTGGTTGTGATGCCGTTGCCGACCGCCTCGAGGAGCGACAGGGTCGCCGACAGTTCGTCGTCGTCGCCGGTGTGTGCTGCGTGGACGGGAACAACCCAGTCGAAGATCGCCGTGGTCGTGGGTATGTCATCGGGGATGCAGGAGCGGATCAGGCGGTCGCCGGTGAGGTGCTGGTGTGCGTTGACGAAGCCCGGAGTGACCACGCAGTCCGGGCCACCCAGGAGTTGGACGTCAGGGTGGTCTTCCAGCAGGTCGGCACGCCTGCCGACCCGTTCAATCCGGCCGTTGATGACAGCGACAGCGCCGTCGCTCCAGATGGTCCGGTCAGGGTCCATCGTGAGCAGGGTTCCCGCAACGATCAGGTCTGTCATGTTGGCCTCCGCTGAGTTGGGACACTAGTGATGCTTGTAGGTAATCTGCGTCCATGACCAAGCCTGACCTGATGTCCTCGACTGCTCTCCGAGCGCACTGGCACGTCGTGGCCGGTTCCGTCGATGTATCGCCGGGGCCCCACGGGGTGACCCTGTTGGGCGACGACTATGTGCTCTGGCGGGATCCGGAGGGCAGGATTGTCGCCGGCCCCGACACGTGCCCGCACCGTGAGGCACCCCTGTCTTCAGGGACAGTTGCTGACGGTTGCCTCTCGTGCCCTTACCACGGGTGGGCGTTCGGCGGCGAGGGTCGCTGCGTGGAGGTGCCTTCGGCGAACGACGGCGTTCCCGTGCCTCCGCGGGCAAACCTGTCGACAATCAGTGTCGAGGAGGCCTACGGGCTGGTCTGGGTGTGCCCTGGCGAACCGGTAGCTCCGATTCCGGGGATGGCCATTGACTCAGACCCCAATTTCAGGCGGATCAACACCGAGGTGAAGGTTTGGAACGTCGCATCCACGAGGATGGTCGACAACTTCCTCGACATCTCCCACTTCCCGTTCGTGCATACGGGAACCTTTGGCGGTGCCCAACCTCCTACCGTTCCGGCGATTGAACTCGAGGACCTCGACGGCGGCTACCACGGCTACCGCTATGAAGTGGTGGCGAAGAATCCCGATGAGGCCCAGATCACCTCAGGGTCATCTGAGCCTGAGGTGGGAAGGGTCATGAGCACCGGATTCTGCCTTCCGCTGACGGTAAGGAGCACAGTTGCCTACGACTCGGGCCTGCAGCACATCCTCCTTCTGGTGTCGACCCCGATAGACGAGGTCACGTCGTATTTCACGTTCGTGGTGTGGCGTAACGACGACTTCGACGTACCGGGCGACGAGGTGATCGAGTTCGACAAGGCAATCGGCGAAGAGGACAGGGTCATGCTCGAACGCCTGTCGGGCGAGATGCCGCTCGGGCAGACGGATCTGGTAAGCGTCCAGGCCGACAAGGCCTCGGTCGAGTGGAGGCGGCGCTTCGCGTCGATGCTCGAGGCCTGACCTGTGGGTACAGCAGCGGCCGGGGGCACAGCGGAGGGGCTTGATGCCGGTAGAGCGGACATAGAACACCTCCTACGGCCGAGCGTGACGCTCGTGTCCGAGGGTGGTTCGGCCCCCGTTCCGACCCGTGCCGGCACGTTTGAGGGGCACGTGTTCACGAGCCTCATCGATGGTCTCGAGCATCTGGCACTCGTGTTGGGGGATGTTGTCGGAGATGAAGTCGTGACGCGGGTGCACTCCGAGTGTCTGACAGGTGATGTGTTCGGTTCCCGTCGTTGCGACTGCGGCGCTCAACTCGAGATGGCGCTCGAGCGCATTGCTGATGAGGGCCGTGGCGTGATCATCTACCTGCGTGGCCACGAGGGCCGGGGGATAGGTCTTGCTGGCAAACTTCAGGCCTACCGCCTTCAAGATGAGGGCCTCGACACGATCGAGGCGAACCTGAAACTCGGCCATGCGGCAGACGAACGCCACTATGGAGTAGCAGCGCAGGTTCTCTCACATCTCGGGGTTGCGTCGGTCGTGTTATTGACAAACAACCCGGCGAAGGTCGGAGGGCTTTCCGAACTGGGGGTGAGGGTGGCTGGTCGTCTACCGCTCTGGAGCGAGCCGACCGCCGAGAACGAGCGCTACCTGTCGACGAAGCGATCCCGACTCGGTCATCTGGCGCCTGACTCCCTCTGAGTTTTCAGGCCTGGTCGGTCTGGCGAAGGAAGGTGAGGCTGTCGAAGTAGTCGACCCGTCTGGTGATTAGGCCATCGCAGACGGTGAACCTGAACATCCCGGGTATCTGGATGGCAACATCGCCATGGGTGGCATGGAGCATGTAGGCGACTGCAACCCTATTTTCTTCAGTGATTGTCTCGACGGGCTCGTACCTGACACCCTCGAACATCGATAGGAACGCCGGGAGGCGGTCCTGGTAGGCGGATCGTCCTCGACACGATGAACCGAGGGCACTGGTGTGGACGTTGTCGAAGTCATCGCTGACGTGTGCGGCGATTGCCCCCGGGTTGCCCGTCTCGAACGAGGCCAGGTACGAGGTAACTACGGAGGTGGGGTCGGTGGTTATCCCCAGACCTCCTGAGCGGTGGCGTACACGCCCTGGTCGTAGGAGAACTCGATTGTGTTGCCGTCGGGGTCCCGGGCCATGCAGATGTAGCCGATCGGTGGTGGCATCTGTGTCGGTGGCATCGCGAGGCTTCCGTCGGCCTCGGCTGTGGCGGCAGCGGCTTCAATGTCAGCGCGGCTGCAGAGTTCGATTCCGATGTGGGCGAACGGGCCCAGAACCGCATGGGGTGAGTCGCCGAAGGGGTCCTTGCCCTCAAAGAACTGGGAGACGACCAGCAGGAAGGGGTGCTCGACGCTGTCGCTGTGTCCGATCCATGCGCCATACCCCAACTCGTCCTCTCTGCGGGCAAGAAGCGACAGGGGTGTGTGTTCGGTGTACCAGGCAATGGTGGCGTCGATGTCGTTCACCCGGAGGGCGATGTGTGTCCAGCGCGCCGACGGTGGATGGACTTGGTAGGTGTCTTCGGTCATGGTGGTCTGTGGCCTGCCTCTGTCTGGTGGGTGTCTACTCGATGGTCCAGCCGTCGGGGAGGTTGACCTCGCCGACGGCCTCGTGGGTCTCTTCGTCCTGTTCGGCGTCGGGCAGGTGCTGCCACAGCATCATCTGGTTACCCCAGGGGTCGACGAACGAGGCATTGGCACCGCCGAACTCGGTCCAGAAGTGGTCCCTCCACAACTCGGTTCCGCCCAACCTTGTGGCGGCCTCGAGGATTCGCTCGAAGGAGTCGTCCTCGCTGATCAGGATCCAGGCGCGGATACCTCGGCCGTCGGGGTTCATGCCGGTGGGTTCGGTGGGGTCGGGGTCCGGGTTGGGTCGGGCGTTTGTGGCGTTGTAGAGACCCATGTGGAGGTTGCCGGTCGGGCCCTGTGTGCCGTCGTCGACCTTGAAGTTCTGTCCGGGGACGATTCTGTGGAACAGGCCGGGGATTCGTTCTTCAATCTCCCAGCCGAAGACCTCGCTGTAGTAGGCGTCGGCGGCTGCCGGGTCGGTGGACGGAATGTCGATGAAAACGAGGGTGTTCGGGTAGGGCACGGTTACTCCCGGGTCGAGGCATGATTGCTGAGGTGACCATAACAGTTGGTCTGATGGTCTGACCACTCGTGGAACTCCAGGCTCTGCAGGCAGAGCTGGTGCGTTCGGGCACCCGGGTGGGCCTTCCACAACCCGCTGGTAGTCTTTGC
>DLRQ01000040.1 GCA_002501135.1 Candidatus Neomicrothrix sp. UBA7884 | reverse complement strand
AATCCCACACCTTCCGCCATCTGCAGACTGGTGGCCGGGTCCTAGCCCTCGTGGCGGTACGCGGTCGCCGTTGGCTTGACCGGGCGTGCGAACCAGAGCGGCCTGCGCAGGCCGTCGGGTCCCGGGCCTGGCCGGGTATTTGCCATCCACTCCTCGAACACGGCGTGGGACGCATCGGTGTCGACCACCACATCGCCGTAGGCGTCGCCATCCTGTGCGGGCCCCACGGTCACCCGCTGCAGCCAGCAGTGCATGCCGCTTACCGGGTCGGGCTGGACGGGGAAGGTCAGGTTCTGGTGGACACCGGTGTCTGACCACCAGATACGGCCGGTGTCAGCGTCCTCGCTCTCGTACGACTCGTGGCCGTGTTCGCGTCGGAGCCGCCACCGGCCGTCATCGTCGCGGTCGATCGATGCCTTACCGGCACCCCATGAGCGGGCCTTGTCCTCATCGAGGCGCCACCTGCCCATGTGGTGGCTGGCCGCCACCACCCCGGGCCTGATTCCCTCGGTCCGCCATGCACCGATGACGAAGTGTCCGATCCGGGTGGTGATGCGGACCAGACCGTTGTCCTCGATACCCAGTTTCTCGGCATCTTCCGGGTGGAGCCAGAGCGGGTGACGGTGGCTTATCTCGTTCAGCCACTTGCTGTTGGCGGACCGGGTGTGGATGAGCGTGGGGATGCGGAAGGTGGGCACGAGGATCCGCTCTCCGGCAGCGAAGTCCAGGTCCTCCCAGTGCACCTGGCTCCGGATGAAGGTCGGCATGGTGTACTCGGGCCAGCCCCAGTCCTTCATGGTCTCGGAGTAGAACTCCAGTTTCTTGGACGGTGTCGGGAAACCGAACCTGGCCTCGCCGTCGATCTCAACCGCAGATGATCCGTCGCCGATAAACGGCATGTGACCCTTGATGTCTTCAAGCGAGTCGTGTGAGCCGGCTGTTCCGGGTCGTCGGTAGACGCCCGCCGCGTCGAGGATGGCTCCTGTCAGGTCTGCCTCGTCGACGGCCCTTTCGTGGACCTCGTACTGGTCGCCCGGTATGGCGAACGCACCCTTGCGCCGCATGTACTCGAGGGCACTGATGCCCTCCTCGGCGGCTGCCTCGGGCAGGCCGGGGACGGAGTTCTCAAACAGCATTGTGTAGTACTCGTCGAGTGGAAGGGGTTGTCCGGGCTCATCGCGGCTCTCGAACTGGTTGCGGATTCCCAACGAGCCGTCGGGGTCGATGCGCCACGAGAGGTCGATCCAGAACTCCTGTTCCTCCCACACCTCTCCGGGATTGGTTTCGTGGGTTCGGTCAACGCTCTGACCCTCCATCTCGGCGTGGCGGCGCAGCACGGGCTGCCGGAACCCGACCCACCGGCCCGAATGGGTCTCGAAGCTGGATACGTCGTGGCGCTCAGAGGAGACACCCATTGGGAACACGTAGTCGGCAAACCACGCCGATTCGTTCCAGGTCGGGGTGAGGGCTACGTGGCAGCCGACCTTCTCGGGGTCCTGGAGGACCTCTAGCCAGGTGAACCCGTCGGGATTGGTCCACAGCGGGTTGTACACCCTCGTGAAGTAGGTGTCGATGTATCCGCGCCCTGATTTCAGAAAGTGGGGCAACAGGATGGACATCTCGTGGTGGGCCAGTGGGAACTCGTCGGGCCACGTCATCTCGTTCCACCGACCCTGGGGTTCGGGGTGGATCGGGGTGACCGGTATGAACTTGTTCCAGCCGTTGGCGTTGGTTCCACCAACCGTGCCGACGCTGCCGGTGAGCACGTTCAGGAACTGGAGGCACCTCGACACCTGCCAACCACCCAGGTTTCCGGCCGATGCCGCCCGCCATGTGTGGGATGCGAGCCCCCCGAGGCCCTCGCCGACGATGCCGGCCACTTCGCGGATGACGTCCTCATCGATGCCACACACCCGGGCCGCCTCCTCGGGCGTGTATTCGGCGTACTGGTCGAGCAGCGCAGCCTCGACATTGTCAAACACGGGTTCCAGGTCGGGGCGGGTGGCAGTGAGGAAGGTCTCCCAGTTGACCCAACGCCGGAAGAACTCACTGTCCCAGGTGCCGGCCTCGATGAGCAGTCGGGCGATGGTCAGTAGCAGGAAGGCCTCGGTGCCGGGCCATGCCGACAGCCAGTGGTCGGCCTGTGATGCCGTGTTTGAAAGGCGTGGGTCGATGCAGATGACCTTGGCCCCGGCCTCGCGACCCTCCATGATCCGCTGGGCGTGCGGATTGAAGTAGTGGCCGGCCTCGAGGTGGGATGAGATGAGGAAGATGACCTTGGCGTTCGCGAAGTCAGCTGACGGCCTGTCGAATCCCATCCATGTGGCGTAGCCGACCCGGGCTCCGCTGGAACAGATGTTGGTGTGGCTGTTGTGGCCGTCGATACCCCACGAATGCAGAACCCGTTCCATGTAGGAGTCGTCACCCATTCGACCCACGTGGTACATGACCTCGTCGTGGCGGTCCTGACGGAAGGCATCGCCTATCCGGGTGCCGATCTCGTCGAGTGCCTGATCCCAGGAGATGCGTTCCCAGAGGCCGTCGCCACGGTCGCCGACCCGTTTCATCGGGTAGAGGATTCGTTCGGGATCGTCGACCTGGTTGATTGTGGCCGGGCCCTTGGCGCAGTTGCGCCCCCGGCTGGCAGGGTGCACGGGGTTGCCCTCGAACTTGGCGACCTTCCCTGTGTCCTTGTCGACGTATGCCAGCAGGCCGCAGGTTGCCTCGCAGTTGAAGCAGGTGGTCGGAACCAGGCGGAACCTGCGCCTGACCTTTTCGGGCCATGCCTGGGCATCGAGGGCCTCGTGGTCGTGCCACTCGCCTTCGGGTGGGTAGGCGGTCAGCACGTTTGCCCTCCAGGCTGGTTCATGACAGTGGCACCGACTGCCCGGCGCGCACGTACGCGTCCTCGTAGGCGAACATGCCCGCCAGCGCTGAAAGTCCTGCCAGGGCGGCGACGAGGGTGGAGGAGTCGGTCAGCAGGGCTGATGCCAGAAGCAGGCCCGGGAGTGCCAGGCCCGCGACCAGCCAGATTCGGAACTTCTGGCCCTGGTCTCCGTGGGTCAGTTCGGCCAGCGCCATGGTCACGTGTCTCGAATGGCCACCACTCATCTCAGTCGCTACCAGGATGCCGTTGAGGACTAGCGCTGCGAGGAAGACCCACCGAACGGCCGCCAGCTCTGGAACCGTCATGAACAGGTCGAGCACCGAGTACGCAGCGCCTCCGGCCACGACCGCCTGGGTAAGAAGTACCGGGAGAAGCAGGGGTTCCTGCCAGAGGTCGCGGCCCTCACACTGTCCGAACAAAAACGCCGTATACCCGGCAGTTCCGAGGGCCAGGACGACCGTCGGTACGACGAGGACGGGTAGCACCCCACCGGCACCGGCGAGGCCCGCCACCCACCAGGCCGCAAGGGTGGCTGCAAAGCCGGCAAGGACGTATGCGCCCTTGACCAGCCACGACGACAAGTTACCCCTGGTGATCAGGTAGTGGAACCGGCCCGGTTGTTTGAGATCACCGACCAGAAGGACGCCTGTGGCTGCGAGGAATGCACCTGCGACCATTGGCGGGACCACGCCGACCGCTGCCTGGTTGTCGCCTTGGCCCAGGAGAACCAGCAGGGCTGCCATGAGCATCACGCCCGCTGCAACGGCCTTGGTGACCAGGTAACCCGACACCATCGAGCCCCAGGCCACAGGATGCCGGGCGGTGTAGACGGTTCGGCCCATGTCCTGGCCGTCGTCACGGTTGGGTGCCGCGGTCAGCGACACCGGTGTGGGCGATGGATGGGAGTCGAGCGTGTCGGACCAGATCATGCCGTCAGACCGGATGGATGATGCCAGCGGATCAAGGGAGGTCGAGTCGGCGCTTTTGTAGATGACCGCCGGGTTCGTGTTCTGGTCTGGGGACCGGACCGATCCGGTGCCGGTCGAGTGCAGTTGCGAAATCTCGGATTCAGGATCATCGAGGTCACCGACCCTGATGGCCTGTGTGGGGCACACGATCACGCACGCCGGTTCGAGACCCTCGGTCACCCGGTGGTTGCAGAAGTTGCACTTGTGGGCCGTGGAGGTGGCCGGGTTGATGTAGATGGCGTCGTAGGGGCATGCGTTCATGCAGCCCTTGCATCCGATGCAGTTGGCGTCGTTGAAGTCGACCACGCCGTTGTCGGCCCGGTAGAGGGCCGAGGTGGGACAGATGTCCATGCAGGGTGCGTCCTGGCAGTGGTTGCAGCGCATCACCGAGAACGACCTGTCGGTGTCGGGGAAGGAGCCGGTCTCCACGTACTTGACCCAGGTGCGGTTCACCCCGAGGGGTACGTCGTGTTCGCTCTTGCACGCCACGGTGCAGGCGTGGCAGCCGATGCAGGTGCCTGAGTCCAGCACGAATCCGAGTCGGGTCACCGGTCCTGCCTGACCTTCGCCTCTCAGACCGTGACGCTGCGCAGGGCGTGGATGCCGGCACAGAGCAGGTCGAGTAGGTGGTCGAAGGTGTCATCAAGGTCGAGGGGATGCGGGTGACCGTCGCCGGATTCGAGGTGGGAGAAGCCGTGGAAGGCGCTGCGGAGGGAGCGAGCCACGTGCACCTTCTCGTCATCGCCGAGGTTGTAGGCGGCTAGCGCCTGTGCAAGCACGTGTATGACGCGTTCCACTGCGGCCTCCAGTTCCGGGTCGCCTGCGCACGGGTAACGGTCGGTGGCGGCGTACTGGCCGGGGTGGTCCCTTACGACGCCCCGCCAGGCAGCGCCTATTGCACGAACCGCGTCGTCGCCGGCAAGGCCGACTGCTGCGTCGGCGAGGCGGCCGGCGATGATCTCGCGACCTCTCAGGCCGAGGGCCCTGACAAGCGCGTCGTAGCCGTCGACGTGACGGTAGAGGGCAGGTTGGCGCACACCCAGCTCGACGGCGACCCTTGTCAGGGTGAGGGCCTCGAACCCTTCGGTGTCGACAAGTCTTGCCGCACAGTCGACAACCTGTGTCGTATCGAGGGTCTGGCGTCGCACCGGTTCACACTAGCGTTAGGCCTACTCACGACCAAGTTATGGTCAGATAACTTTTCGTGAATACGCGCTGAAACCTCTACCGCTGCAGGAAGAGGGCTAGTTGCCCAGCGCCTGTATTCCTGCAACCACCGCAACGTCGACGATCTCGTCGGCCGTGCAACCTCGCGACAGATCGTGGAGCACCCCGTCGAGGCCCTGGAGAAGGGGGCCGATCGCCCTGGCACCGCCCATCCGCTCCGCGATCTTGTAGGCGATGTTCCCAGAATCAAGATCCGGGAACACGAACACGTTGGCCCGGCCGGCTACATCTGAGGCAGGAGCCTTTGCTGCGGCAACCTCAGGGACCCAGGCTGTGTCGAACTGCAGTTCACCGTCAACGACCAGGCCCGGAGCCAGATCTGCAGCCAGCCTGGTCGCCTCCCGCACCTTGTCGACGCGTGCTCCCGCGGCGCTACCCATGGTCGAGTAGGAGAGCATCGCCACCCGGGCCTGCTCGCCGGTCAACTGCTCGAAGGTCCCGGCACTCGATACCGCTATCGACGCCAGCTGCGCAGCGTCCGGGTCCGGGACGACCCCGCAGTCGGCGAACACGACTACATACCCACTGGGGAGGACCATGAGCATGCTGCTGCTCACAAGGGAAACTCCCGGTGCAACGCCCACCACCCTGAGGCCGGCACGCAGGACATCGGCCGTCGGCCTGCCTGCACCGGCGACGGCCGCATCGG
>DLRQ01000038.1 GCA_002501135.1 Candidatus Neomicrothrix sp. UBA7884 | reverse complement strand
TCACCAGCCCCGGCAGCCCGAAGATCCAGGCTCCCACGGCAAACCACTCGTGTGCGAACGCTGTGGACTCCCCAGCGAGGAAGAACGGAACAGCGAACAGGAGGGCGAAGGTTCCCGTCTTGCCCCACCAGGTCACCTCTATCCGGGCCGCTCCCAACAGGGCCAGGACGATTGCCGCCAGGCCGACCAGGAACTCTCTGGCAAGTACCGCCACCGCGAACCATGTGGGCACGGATCCATCGATGATCATGGCGACCAGGGCGACGAGCAACAAGAGCCTGTCAGCGGTGGGGTCGAGCACCTTGCCCACATCCGAGATCATTCCGAACCGCCGTGCAATCCAGCCGTCGACCCAGTCGGTGGCACCAAGGGCACCTAGGAGGAGCGCTGCATCGGTCCGGTTTCCGGCGGCGAAGAGAATCCACACGAACCACGGTATGCAGCCCAGCCGCACGAGGCTGATCAGGTTCGGCAGCGTAAACACACCGGGCCAGCCGGTCAGCGAAGCCTGGCCGTCCTCCCCCGTCCTCGTATCCATGGGTGACAGCCTACGATCGACACTGGTACCGGGTGTCAAACCCGGCTTCCGGGTCAACGAAAGGTTCAGGCATGGCGACAGTTTTCACGAGGATCATCCAGGGTGAGATACCGGGAAGGATCATCTGGAGGGACGACCGATGCGTGGCGATGCTTGACATCCGCCCACTCCACCGGGGTCATGTTCTGGTGATCCCGGTGGCCGAGGTGGACCGCTGGACCGACCTTTCCGCAGAGACAGCTGTCCACTGTCTCGGTGTGGCGCATTCGATCGGCCGTGCCCAACAGGAGGCCTTTGACCCGGCAAGGATCGGCCTGATGATCGCCGGTTTCGAGGTTCCCCATGCCCACATACATGTGGTGCCAATCGACGAGATGGCCGACCTTGACTTCAGCCGTGCAGATGCCAATGCCGATTCCCTGGACCTTGACCGGGCGGCCGAAGAACTACGCAACACCCTCCGCGCTCACGGACACGGCTGTGTGACCTGACCGTCAGCCTGCTCCCGGGCGACGCACCCAGACGCTGACGCCCTCGTCCTCGAAGCGTCTCCTGAAGTCCAGGAGAACGAGTTTGCCCTCGAACCCCCGGTTGCCCGAGTTGGTCAGCCCAGAGGTCTCCCTGTCGAAGACGACAACGTCAATTGAGGACGGGATCCCGGGATCCAACCGGTCAAGCGTCTCGATCTCAAGCACGTGAACGGACTCGCGTTCAGCTAGGAGCGGAAACACGACGGGCGATGCCATAACGCTGGCGTCGTCTCCAACCCACGTGGTCGCCGAAACACGGGCCGAGTCAATCTGGTCCTGGCTGCCCCAGTCCCACGGCTGCTCATAGGGCGATGAGGCAGCGTCGCGGATAAAGAAAACCGACGCTGTGAGGACCATCACGGTCAGGACCCGGCGGTCTACGAGGACCCGGCTGATTCCCCTCGTACCAATGCGCATCAGGGCGAACGATGTGGCAATGAACACGAACACGAGAGCTGGAACGTCTTGTTGGGGGTTGCCCAGAATGTCCTCGGGTACGTCGGCCACGAGGTAGAGGGCCGTCAGGGGCGCCAGGGTCATGATGTAGCGGGGTCTCACCAGGGGTAGGAAGAGCACGGGTGCCACCAGGAGCAGCATCTTCTCGAAGCTGGACCGGTGGAAGAGATCTCCGAGCAGTCCAATCGGGTCAGCCAGCATGCCGAGAAGTACGCCAGGGACGCTGTCTCCGTAATGGGAGAATGCCTCCACATGTGGATACGTACCGTGTCCGAACATGGGCTGGACCACAAACGCCATGACAAGGAACCAGAACAGGCCGAAACCGGTGAGAGCCCATCCAACCCGCCTGCGATCCTCGGTCAGGAACAACAGGCCGAGTGCCGATACCGCCAGGCCCAGATCGGCTCGGGCCGTCACCACTATCGCCACGAGAACCCCGAGTGCCCACCAGTTCTGACGGGTGGTTACCAGATAGGCGGCCATCAGAGCAGGCAGGGCAAACACCTCAGGATGGAAACCAGCCAGGTTCAGGTTGTGAACTGATGGGTGCAGGGCGAACGCCACCACGAGGGTTGCCGCTCCACTGACCCGCAGGTTGGCCGGGCCACGGGCGATTCGCCACAGGGGCACAACGGTCACTGCCAGTGCGAGCGACTGCAGCACAAGCAGCGTTTCGACAGTGGGCAACGACTCCGCCAACTTTGCGATGGGCCAGAACAGGAACGCAGCCTGGTTGGCGAAGACGTTGAACCCCCATTCGCTCACAACGGGAGATGCCCCCGCGCCAATGAGGTGTACGGCCTGGAGGTAGTGGCCCACCTGTGGGCCGATGCCCAGGTCGCGGCTACGTGCGATCGCCAAGAGTGCCAGCAGGAGCCAGAAGGTGGACGCCAGAGCCCACGGCAGGTAACGGTCGACAACCGGGGCGTCGAGGCGTGCCTGCCACCGGAGCATTTCTATGTCGACCCGACGACGTAGCGAGTGGACGGTCGTAGCGACCTGTTCGCCGGTGCGCTCCAGCCCCTTTGCGGCCTTCACCAGAGGGCCTCCTGGTCACCTGGGGGGTCATCCGTTCCTGGCGATACGTCGACCTCGTTCAGGAGATCGGGTCCCTTGTTACGTGTGTTGCCTACCCGCCGGTCGACAGGATGGAGTCGGACTACTCCAGTTGCCGAAGGCCGGAGGAGCGGCAGGACGGGTCCGGCATCGGTGACTGTCGGGTCCAACCACGCGGCCCAGACCTCGGGTTCGAGAAGCGCCGGCATCCTGTGGTGGACACTCTCGAGATCAGCGCCTGCCTGCACGGTGATCACGGTGCAGGTACTCCTGATAGGTGTGGAGGCGCCGTCGCCAACACCGCTCCATTCTTCCCGCAGCCCCGCCAGGACCATGGGACTTCCATCGGATCGATGGACGTACCAGGGCTGCTTCCGTGCCTGATCTCTGGAACCTGGAATCGGTGGTCCCCACTCGTAGAAGCCTTCCACCGGTATGACGCACCTCCGGTGCCGCAGAGCCGAGCGGAACGACGGCTTGTCGGCCACGGTCTCAGACCTTGCGTTAAAGAGCCTGTGGCCGATTGAGGGGTCCTTGGCCCACGAAGGCACGAGGCCCCAGCTTGCGGTACCCAGCCGACGGGTGACGCCGTCCGTAGTTAGCTCCGTATCAACCGGGCTACCTGTCACTTCGGACCACACCATCGGCAGCTGGCCGGTCGGGGCCACGTTGTGGTCGGGGCCCTCAAGGGTTGCGACGATCACGTCGACGCCCATGTAATCGCTCAACTCAGCCGGTGTAGAGGCTGTCACGACCCTGCCGCACATACTCCACACGGTATCGGTGGTCCTTGAGCACCACCATTTCTGCCACGGTCAGACAAGGGTGCAGGTCGCTGTGCGGCGCCCTGACGCACCCGTTCCGAGGTCAAGGGTGAGTTCGTCGCCGGCCGCTCCACCAAAGCGGGGCACGGCCACCGAGGCGGTGCCGACCTCAACCGAAATGGTGCCCCGGATGGCAAGGGTCTCCCATAGTCCCGAAGGGCTGACAGGCGATTCGATACCGAAGCGGACCGCCTCGGCCCATCCGGTCCCGCCTTCGATCAGGGCTACCTCTCCCTGGGGGATCTGGATTGCCAGGACTATGCCAGCCGAACCAAGGCAGGTCACCGAGGCTGTCCGTCCTGAGAGTCCGGCCGGACATGCAGCGTCGGGTCCCTCGTAGAGAACGGTGTCGAGCGGTCGCAGCCTGTCGGTAACCACTGAGACCCTGATGCAGGCTGAGTCCACCCATCCGTCGGGGCCGACGAGGGCGACCTGGCCACCGATGTGTTCGAATACTGCTGCCGTCAGCAGGCCACGTGGGACCGGCAGGGCGGAGTCCGGCACCCGAACCATGATGCGCTCAACGAGAGGTTCGTCGCCGCGCAGGATCGCTACCGGTCGGTCGGCAACAGCGGTCAGTGCAGGTGCCGCCACCGGTGGGCCACCTGAGACTGGTCCGACCTCATCGGAGTCGGCGTCCACCGCCTCGTCAGCTGAAGAAAAGCGTAGTGACCTGTCGATTCGATCTACGGGGTCCTGTTCAAGCAGCGGTCGCCCGACCATTACCCCACCGACCAGCAGGGCGATCAGCAGGAGAGAACTGGCAATCCGCTTGCGCATTCCCAGGCGGAGCGCCTGTTCGATTACCGTCTCGTCGCGCCTGTCGGACCTTGAGCGGGGACCAAATGCCTCAGATCTGTCGCCACCGCTGAGCAGCGTCGCCCAGACGGCCACGGTCTCGTCTGGAAACCGGAGCGCCAGGCGTGCAAAGGCCTCTTCCTCCTCGGGGCCGAACAACAGCATCAGGTCGTTCTCGCGGACGAGTTCGACGGGGTCGGACCGATGGGTGAGACGGCGATCCCCGGCCATCCTGATCAGGAAGGTGCGGATCTGACGATCTGCCTCTGGCTGTGTCCAGCGGCGGCCGGGTTCGATGGCAATGCCATCTACCGGGGAGCCTGACTCGCTCCTGACACGAAAGAAGGTGGATCTGCGCTCGCGAAGACCGGCAGACACTTCGGTCCCGGGTTCGGTGCGGGCCTGTTCGGGTAGCGCCGGTTGCTCTCCGGTTTCGCCGCCGGCCTGGTCCGGACCCACAGGGGCCTCGTCGTCCAGGGACCTGTCATCGCTCATCTGCTGCCCCGGGTTCGCACCGGGCCGAGGCTACGCACTGCGGGCTGCCGCGCCCGACACCCCCACCATCAGGAGCTGCTCGTGGTATGCACTGGAAGTCAGCCGCCTATGCGACAGACTCACACAGGCTCAGGTGGCAACCCCTGGGAACAGATCTCCAGATTAAGTGGACCCCGAGGGAACCGTGGACCGACAGCCAGCACGAGCAATCGGATACCTGGTGCTGGTTGCCATCGTGGCGCTCGCGTGCACGCCAGAGGGCCCGACGGAATCCGCACCGGGAAGCGACGTTTCTGTTCTGCCGGCAGCGACGACGCTTCCAGCTGGCAGCACCGCCCCCGCCTCTGCAGCCGCCACCCATTCAACTTCGGCTCCTGTGTCGACAACGGCAGCACCATCCGGAGTGGAGACCATCCAACCTGTTTCAACCGTGCCGGAACCGCTGTCGGAACCTTTCCTGCCTTCACCGGACTTTGAAGCCTTCCAGGACACCTTCAACCGGACACATCCGTTTCAACCCCTTGAACGCTTCTGCCTGTCGGTGGAGCCTCAAGAAGATGAACCACATGCAACCGACCGCGGGATCACCGACCAGATGGTCACCATCGTCCAGATCCGCACACGTCTCGACGAGTTGGCGAGGATCGGCATGTCGATCCCCCCAGATGAGTCGGCTTCGATCCTCGAGGTCTTTGCAAACCTTGTGAACAACGAGTGTGGAGGCATCTTCGGGAGGCTTATCGACCTCCGGATCGTGGATGCGCCGGCCCTCGGCGGAGCTGGCGTTGACCTCGACACACTGCAGGCTGCCGCCTGCATCGAAGCGACCGAGTCGATGCCGGCAGTCCTGGTCGTGGATATGGCCGGACTCGGAAGTTCCGCAGTTCGTTGTGTCGCCGTGGAACACGACGTCGGCGTCGTCAGCACCGGGGCCCACCCACTGGATCTGATTGCCGATGCCGACGGAGCCCTGCTTACCCTGTCGCCAGCCTCGGAGGTACTTCTGGCTGCCACCGTCAAGTCCGCTGAGGAGCGAGGACTTCTGTCCGGCAGGTCGATCGCCGTGGTGGTGGGCGACTCGGCCGGTCAGCCTGACTCGGTCGAGAGTGGCCTGATCAAGCCACTCCGCTGGCTCGGCTACGAGCCCGTGCTCCACCTTGTGGGTTGCGAGGGCTCAGCCACCTGTCGCCTGGGTCACGACACCGCTGTATCCCGGATGATTGCCGCTGACACCGACGTCGTGTTTCCGCTGTTGAACATGCCCTCTCTGCCGGGCCTCGTCGGAGAAATGGTCAAGCAGGAAATGCCCCGTCCCACGTTTGTCCAGGCAGGCCTGAACGACCAGGCCGGCGATGTGGCCGCCAGCAATGTCGCCTCGTTCGCCGGGCCAGCCGCCGGGGCGTTCTACGACGGGGCTCTGATCGTGGCCTCCCAGCCGACCGGGGCGTCCCGCCTCCCCGGCAGTGAGATCCCCGCGTTCGACGCCATGTGCAACACCGAATACGCACGTGCGTCAGGTAGGCCTACCGGCAAGACGTTCCCACCAACTTCTGACATCTTCCGAACTGTTGTTGAGGCCTGCGCTGTCATGCGGATTGTGGCCCGCTCGATCTATGACGCCGGGCCCGATCTGCGACGCAGCGACGTAGTGCACGCCCTTGAGCACCTGGGCCCGGTCGACCTGCCGGGAATGCTCCCGTCCACCAGCGGACACCGAAAGCACTCCCTCCCCGATGGCGTGCTCGACCTTGAGTACGGGTACCCGTGCGGTCTGGACCCGGTAGACCCGGGTGGGATCGATCTCGGCTGCATCGTGCCCGTCGGCGGCTACCGGAGGCTCGGCTGAGGTCCTAAGGCCGAATCTCGTAGTACAGGTTCGTCGGGTCGTTGAGATCGTGCATCGTGAACCGGGTGAAGCCGGCTTCGGTCACCATCTCCTCGAGGGTCACCGGGTCAAGGCCGAGCGTTCCAAGGCCCAACCCGTCCGGTGTCGACATTGCCGAGGACATGCACGACGCCACCGACGTGGAGTACATCATGGCGAGCATCGGATTACGCAGGTTCAACGACCACTCCGGCGAGGACTTGATCTCCTTGACGAGCCACGTTCCCCCGGCGGCGATGGCACCCCGGATGGCGGTCATGGCAAGGTCTGGTCGGGGCATGTCATGCAGGCAGTCCATGGTCATCACCAGGTCGGCGTCGGCCGTCGCCGACACGTCCTCTGCACCCGCCAGGTGGACGGTGACATTGTCGACAACGGCGAACCGTTCCCTCGCTACAGCCACCGCCCGCTCCGAGACGTCGTAGCCCTCATAGGTCGACCTGGGCCATGCCTCAGCCATCAACTGGAGTGCCAGACCGGTTCCACAGCCGATGTCGACGACCTTCGCCCCTGCCTCGAGGCGGTCCACGACATCGGCCAGTGCCGGGATGACCGTGGGCACTAGGAGCGCCCGGGCCATAGGGGCGAGCATCGCCTCGACGTGGTGTTCAGAACCTTCGCCCTGACCGTCATAGGTAAGGCCCAGACCGGTCCGAAAGGCCTCCTCGAGGCCATCAGCCACCCTTGGGTGGCGGATATGGGAGAAGACGCCCCCGGCGTAGGTGGGCGTGTCCACCCTCGCCAGCACCATGGCCGCCTCGTCCTCCAGCAGGAACATCTCGCCGTCGTCGCTCACCACCAGACCAGCCGCCGCCTGGGCACGCAGCCACTCCCTCAACCAACGCTCATGGAGTCCCGTAGCTGCTGCCAGATCGGATGCGGTGACGCTGCCGGCACCGTCGAGAGCCGCGTAAATGCCGAGGCGGACACCCAGGTTGATCATCAACGAGACCGCTTCGCCCTGCTTGAAACCCCACGTGGTGAGCGTGTACTTCTTGAGGAGGTCTCCGTCTATGGCCATCTGATTCCTCCGTTTGGATGAAGTCTGAGTCTTTCATGGCCGGGGGCTGGTGAAAACCGGCGTTCAGCCCCCGGGCTGAACCCAGATGCCGCCATCTTGTTCAACACACGGCGTAACCACCAGGTCGCCCTTGCGGTCGCGGCGGCCGTTCACGTTTTCCTTCCAGCCCTGACCATCGGCTGTGAAACGCCACAGGTGGGTGAGACAGACAAGTTCCTCGCCGTCTACGGCTCCCTCGCCAGCCAGATGTGACCACTGGTGGGGACAGCGGGCCTCTGCCACGCACGGAATGCCGGCCATTGAGCGCCATACCACCAGGTCCTCGTCGCCAACGGTGGCGCCGATGATGCCACCCGCTGGAAGGCTGGAATCGCAGATGCGGACCCAACCCTCTCCGGGGCCTCCCACCGGTTCAGACGTCCAGGTAACGCGTGACTGCGACGGCTGAGCCAAGCATTCCGACAGTTCCTCCGAGCAGGAGGAGCCACAGGCTGGTGTCCCAGACAAAGCCGTCAGGCACGGCAAAGCCGCGGAATAGCGGAACGACATCGGACTCCTGGAAGAAGGAGAGCACCTGGTTCTCGACGACGAACAGGCACGGTATGGCCAGCGCTGCTCCGATCAAGCCATGGATCGTCCCCTCGAGCATGAAGGGAATCCGCACGAACCAGTTGGTGGCGCCAACCAGCTTCATGACCTCAATCTCTTCGCGACGGGCACCAATCGCCGTGAAGACCGTGTTCAGGATCAACATCGCCGAAACGACGACAAGGACAACTGCCGCCACCAACAGGACCTGGCTGACCCTGGTTGAGAAGTCCTCGATCTGGCGGATGGCATCGGTGGCGGTCGCCACCTCCCTGACACCTGGCTGGCTTGAGAACTGGCGCGCCAACTCGGCGACGTTCGCTGCGTCGGGGTCGGCTGGAACGATCCGGTACGAGGGCGGCATCACGTCGGGAGTGACGCTTTCGATCAGCTCAGGTTTGTCGACGAACAGAACCTGGAACTCTTCGTAGGCGGCCATCTTGTCGATGTATGTGTACTGGGCGATAGCGGGGCTGGTGTCGAGGACCTGGCGGATCGCCACATCCTGGTCAGGGGTGTGGTCGGCGTTCATGAAGACAATGAACTCGACGCCTTCCTGGAACTGTGCAGTGGCCCGATCGGCACCCTCCCTGACGAGAATCGACGTACCGACCAGCGAAAGGGAGATCCCAACGGTGAGGATGGCGGCGAGTGTGAGGCTGAGGTTGCGCCAGAGGCTGACGACCGTCTCGCGGATGAAGTACCAGAGCCTGTAGATCACGCGGGACCACCCGACTGCAGGAGGGCCATCAGTCGTAGACCCCCCGCGACTCGTCGCGGACTATCACACCACGGTCCAACTCGATTACCCGCCGACGCATGGTGTCGACCACGCCACGGTCGTGTGTTGCCATCACGACGGTGGTGCCGCTGCGGTTGATTCGATCAAGAAGCCGCATGATGCCTACCGAGGTTGCCGGGTCCAGGTTTCCGGTCGGTTCGTCGGCCAGCAGGATCAACGGACGGTTCACGAACGCCCTGGCTATGGAAACCCTCTGCTGTTCACCGCCGGAGAGTTCGTCGGGGGTCCTATCCGCCTTGCGGCTGAGGCCGACGAGTTCGAGAATTGCCGGCACCTGGCGCCTGATGACCTGGCGTGGGCGTCCGATCACCTCGAGCCCGAATGCCACGTTCTCGAACACCGTCTTCTTGGAGAGCAGCTTGTAGTCCTGGAAGATGCAGCCGATGTTGCGCCGCAGGTACGGAACCCTCCAGGAACTGAGAGATCCGAGGTCCTTTCCGGCGACCATTATGCGCCCGGAGTCGGCTACCTCTTCGCGGTTCAGCAGCCGAATGAAGGTTGACTTGCCAGAACCGGAGGGGCCCACCAGGAAGACGAACTCTCCGCGCTGGATCTCGGCGCTTGCGTCGCGCAAAGCGGTTACGTCACCCTTGAAGACCTTCGAGACGGACTCCAGCCTGATCACCCGGTCACCCCCTGCAGTCAGGCGCGTGCCCGAACGTCCTCAGGTGGCTATAGATCGGCACGGCGGGCACGGTACCAGAGCCCCGGCTGGGGATCGCGGTGCCCCGCCCACTGCGGGTGGCGACCTCAGGCGGTGTCGGCTGCACGTGCCCACCTCAGGTACGACTCGATGAAACCGCTCAGATCGCCGTCGAGGACCCCCGTGACGTCTCCCACCTCGTGTCCGGTCCGCAGATCCTTGACCATCTGGTACGGATGGAGAACATAGGAGCGGATCTGGCTTCCGAAATCCACGTTGCTCTGTTTCCCGCCGATCTCGGCCAGCTCCTCATCTCGTTTCTGGCGTTCGAGGTCCAACAGTCGGGCGGCAAGCATCTGCATCGCCCTGTCCTTGTTCTGGTGCTGGCTGCGCTCGTTCTGGCATGAGGTGACGATGCCGGTTGGGATGTGGGTGATACGAACCGCCGAGTCGGTCACGTTCACGTGCTGGCCTCCGGCTCCCGATGACCGGTAGGTGTCGATCCGAAGCTCGGTCTCGTCAATGGATACCTCATCTGCGACCTCTTCGAAGAAGGGCACGACGTAGACAGATGCAAATGCGGTCTGACGCTTGGATTCCTTGTTGAAAGGTGAGATCCTCACCAGGCGGTGGACTCCCCGCTCGCCCTGCATCAGGCCGAATGCGTGTCGCCCGCGGATGATGAACTCGGCCGAGCTGATCCCGGCCTCGGTTCCTACCGAAACGGATTCGACCTGGAGGCTGAAACCGCGGCGCTCGGCCCATCGGGTGTACATGCGCAACAGGGTCTCGGCCCAGTCCTGGGCGTCGGTTCCGCCGGCCCCGGACTGGACGGAACAGACCGCGTCGCCCTCGTCGTATGGACCAGCGAACAGTGACCTCATCTCGAGCTCATCAAAGGAGCTTCCCAACTTGCCGAGAGCGGCGATGATCTCGCCGTCGAGAGACTCGTCGGCCTCCTCGACAGCCATCTCCACGAGGGTTTCGACGTCCTCGAGGCTTCCTTCGAGGGTGGCGTGGAGGGTGATGTCGTCTACGACGCGTGCAAGGTCCTTCTGGACCTGCCGGCCACGGTCCTGGTCATTCCACAGATCGGGGTCGGCCATCTCGCCCTCGAGTTGCCCACGCTCCTCGACGAGGTCCACGATTCTGAGATAGACGGTGGCCTCGTTAAGCCGACGTCGTAGGGCGGCGAGTTCCTGGGTGTAGTCCTGCATGTCCGGTTGTCTCAGAGTTTCAACTGCCGTGGCAGTGCTTGAACTTACGCCCTGACCCGCACGGGCACGGTGCATTCCGGGGGGTTGCCTCCCACTCGGTATTGACCTTCTGGACCTGACGGTCCGATACGGATTCCTCGACGGACGCAGGAGCTCCTGCTGCGGCTGCCACCGCCGCCGCTCCCAGTACAGGGCTCTCGGGCCCGGATGCGGTCACCCCGGTTACCTGTTCGGTGTCGTCGGCGGTGGTCACCTGGATTCGCATGATGTAGCGCAGGAAGTCCTGGCCGAGCAGGCCTGTCAGACGGCTGAAGAGCTCAAAGCCCTCGCGTTGCCACTCGCTTGCCGGATCTCTCTGGCCCATGGCCCTCAGGTGGATTCCCTCGCGGAGGTGGTCCATCTCGTAGAGGTGTTCACGCCAGCGCTGGTCGACGATGCGAAGCATCACTTGACGCTCAACCTCGCGCATGGTCTCGACACCGAGTTCGGCCTCGCGCCCCTCGTAGACCTCAAGGGCGTCGGCGCTCAAGATGTCGTAGAGGGCAGCTGCCGAGGTGGCCGACCCCAGGGCCTCGGTGGTGAGCGTTGTGGGCCAATAGCCGTCGATCTCGGATCGCAGGCCGTCGAGGTTCCATTCCTCGGGGTGTTCCGAGGGGCAGAAGGCGTCGACTGCCTCGTCGAGCACGGACCCCAGGTGCTCAAGGACGTCCTCGCGCAGGTCGGCTCCGTCCAGAATGCGGTCACGGTTGCGGTAGATGACGTTGCGCTGTTCGTTCATCACCTCGTCGAACTTGAGGACGTTCTTTCTCACCTCGGCGTTCTTTTGCTCAACGGTGGTCTGCGCACGTTCAATTGCCTTGCTCACCATCTTGGATTCGATCGGGACGTCTTCGGGAAGGGCTCTGTCCATGACCCCACGCATGGTGCCGCTGGCGAACAGGCGCATCAGGTCATCGTCGAGGGAGAGGTAGAAGCGGCTCTCCCCCGGGTCTCCCTGTCGGCCGCTACGTCCCCTCAACTGGTTGTCGATGCGACGGCTCTCGTGCCGCTCGGTTCCAAGCACATAGAGGCCACCGGCACTTCGCACGGCATCCCCATCGGCCTCACACTGGCTCGTGAAGTGCTCCAACTGCCTTGCGAGCGACTTCTTTCCCCTGCTTGTGTCGAGGTCGTCTCCGCTGGCCTTTACCTCGCGTTCGGCGAGGCTCTCAGGATTGCCGCCGAGGATGATGTCGACCCCACGCCCCGCCATGTTGGTGGCGACCGTGACCGCTCCAGGCCTGCCGGCTTGGGCGACCACGTCGGCCTCCCTGAAGTGCTGTTTGGCGTTCAGTACCTCATGGTCGACTCCACGCTTTTCGAGTTCACGGGAGAGCTTCTCGGAGTTCTCGACCGACACGGTTCCGACCAGCACAGGCTGGCCGTTGTTGCGTCGACCGACGATGTCGTCAACAACGGCGGTGAACTTGCCGGCCTCTGTCTTGTAGATCAGGTCGCTGCGGTCGTCACGCTGGAGAGGCCGGTTGGTGGGAACGGTCGCGACCTGCAGGCCGTAGATGCCAGCCAGCTCGGCGGCCTCGGTTTCGGCGGTACCGGTCATGCCAGCCAACTTCTCGTAGAGGCGGAAGTAGTTCTGGAGGGTGATGGTGGCAAGTGTCTGGTTCTCCTCTTTGATCACCACCCCCTCTTTGGCCTCGACGGCCTGGTGGATGCCGTCTGACCAGCGGCGGCCTTCGAGGACCCTTCCAGTGAATTCGTCGACGATTCGGACCTCGCCGTCGGCGATGATGTAGTCCTTGTCGCGCAGGTAGAGCTCCTTGGCCTTGAGCGCCGAGTGGAACTGGTGCACGAGGTTGGCTGCGACCTGGTCGTAGATGTTCTCGACACCGAGGGCGGCCTCGACGGCATGGACCCCTTCCTCGGTCGGGGCAACGATTCTCTTCTCCTCGTCGAAGTCGTAGTGGATTTCGCGCTTGAGGCCCCTGACGATTCCGGCGAAGCGGGTGTACAGCTGAGCGGCATCGGCGAGACGTCCGCTGATGATCAACGGTGTTCGTGCCTCATCGATGAGGATCGAGTCGACCTCGTCGACCAGGCAGAACACATGGCCGCGCTGGGCCTTTTGATCGAGGGACATGGCCATGTTGTCACGCAGGTAGTCGAAGCCGAGTTCGTTGTTGGTGGCATAGGTGATGTCGCAGTTGTAGGCGGCAGCCTTCTCGGCCCTGTCGCTCACATCTGGCACGACGAGTCCCACCGAGAGGCCCAGCCAGCGGTGGATCTGCCCCATCCACTCGGCGTCCCTGGTGGCCAGATAGTCGTTTACGGTGCAGAGGTGGACGCCCCGTCCGGAGAGACCGTTCAGATAGGCGGGCAGGGTTGACACCAGGGTCTTGCCCTCGCCGGTCCTCATCTCGGCAACCCAGCCAAGGTGGAGGGCCATGCCCCCCATCAGCTGGACGTCATAGTGGCGTTGCCCGATAACACGCCACGCCGCCTCGCGGACAACGGCAAAGGACTCGACCAGAAGGTCGTCGAGTTCCTCGCCTGAGTCGATCCTGTTGCGGAACTCGCCTGTCTTTGCACGGAGGGCATCGTCGGTGAGGTTGCGCATCTCGGGTTCGAGCGCGCTGATGTCAGGCACGATGGCCTGAAGGGCTTTCAACTTCTTTCCTTCGCCACTGCGAAGGAGGCTGGTGAGGACGCTCATTGTCCCGCCGAGGCTACCTGCGGACCCTGCCGGGTCAGTCGGCAGGTGGCCTGTAGAGGAGACCCATTTCGGCGAGCCTCGGTGGCGCCCCTTCAACGGTCGTGCCGAGGATGGCTGCGAGTGCCTGCAGGTCGTCGCTGCGAATGGTGAGAACCCTGCCGTTGAAGTCCTGTCGCTTCACCTGAATGATCGAAAGGTAGCGACCGATCATCTCGGCTTCGGATCCGGTCGATTCTGTCTGGCGGGTGAGGTCGATGACGACCTTCTGGCCTGGCACCCATGGTGGCGGGTCGGCGGTAGCAGACGGTTCACTGGGATCTGCGCTGGTCTCAAGGGGTAGGAGTTGTTCAACCGGCACGTTGTAGAACATCGCCAAGCGGTGAAGTCGTGGCACGGAGATGGAGCGTTCACCGCGCTCGTAGGCGCCTAGAACCGAAGCCTTGAACTCGGCTTCCGAGCGTGCCTCGACGTCCTGAAGTGACAGACGCTTTTGTCGCCTGATCGTGCGGATTCGCTCGCCGACGCTGGTGCTGTAGCCGGTCTCGGCATCGTGTTGTTCGGTCACCCGGTATTCACCTCGGGGTCGGAGCGGGTTCAGCGGGTATTGACGGCAGCGGGCCCGAGCACCTAGACGACTCTGAGTGGTCACGACCCATCATATAGTGAGCGTATCAGGTCGTCTTCTCACGCAGCGCGGTCAGGAGGACGCCGGCAGCGATGGCAGCCGTCTCAGAGCGCAGAATCGTGGGGCCAAGCCCGACCCCTTCCCGTGAGCCGAGTTCACCATGTGTCCAGCCGCCCTCCGGGCCGACAAGCAGCATCGAGCACGCCGCGTCGAGTGGAACCCCTCCCGGTTCGGCCATGGCCACACCTGGCACCGACACGTATGAGGCGACCGATTCGAGCCCCTCGAGCACGGGTAGCCGTACCCGACGGGACTGCATCGAGGCTTCTCTGGCAACCCGACCGAGACGATCCATCTGGTGGCGTTCCTTGTCGGGTTCCCAGCGAACGACGGAGCGTTCTGCGTTCAACAGGACGATCCGGTCAACGCCCAGTTCGGTTAGCTTCTGGACCACGATCTCGGGGCGGCCGCCCTTAATGAGGGCAAAGCCGACGGCCACCCTGCGGGCGACCGCCGGCACGTGGACAGGCTCACCACACAGCTCAAGCACTGCACCGAACCTGCACGGACGCCAAGCTCCCAGGCCGTCTGAGACGGTCAGCGCATCGCCCGACCGAAGGCGGAGAACGTTGGCAAGGTGGTGACGATCATCTTCGGACAACTCGGGCCGGTCGACATCTGCGACAAAGGCATGGGGCCCACCACGGCCATCGGGGTGCATCGACCGGGTTTGCGGGCTCAACTGAGAGCCGACCAGATCCTGGACATCAGACCCTCACCCGGCGGGGCGACCTCCTCGCCACGGGACGCGGCGAGGCTTCGTAGAAGTTCCTCGCTCTCCTCATCGAGATCTGTCGGCGTTGCAACGACCACCTCGATGAGAAGGTCTCCTCTGCCACGACCCTCAACATGGGGCACGCCCCTGCCGCGAAACCTGAACACGTCCCCGGTGACGGTTCCCGGCGGTACCTCAAGCGTCTCACCACCGTCGAGGGTCTCGTAGTGGGATGCCACACCAAGGGCCGCCTGGGTGACGGGAATCTCCATCCGGTGGATCAGATCAAAGCCGTGACGGACGAGGAATGCGTGACCGTGGACCCGGATGTGGACGTACAGGTCGCCGGTGGGGCCGCCACGTGGACCGACGGCTCCCCTGCCGGTGAGGCGAAGTGTTGTTCCCTCGTCGACACCTGGCCTGACCTGAACTGTGAGCGTCTGCTCCTCGACGACACGTCCCTCTCCCTTGCAGGACATGCAGGGGTCGGCAATGGTCTCACCACGGCCGCTGCAGGTCGGACATGTAGCACTCGTGACCACCTGTCCAAGAAGGGACTGCCGCACCCTCTGGACCTGACCTGCACCGTTGCAGGTCTGACAGTTCTGGGCACTACTCCCCTGGGATGCCCCGGTCGCCTCACACTCGACACAGACCACCGCTGTGTGGATGGTTATCTCACGTTCGCAGCCGAACACGGCCTCCTCGAACTCGAGTTCCACCACCGTCTCGAGATTCTCACCGGGCATGGGGCCCCGTCGTCTTCCTTCGGTGCCGAATCCGCCACCGAAGAAGGTCTCAAACAGGTCTCCGAAACCACCGAACGGGTCGCCGGACGCTCCTGCGGGTGAGGAGTCATCTCCGAAGCGGTCGTAGTGAAGTCGACGCTGGGGGTCGGAGAGCACTGTGTAGGCGGCCGACACGGCCTTGAACCGTTCCTCGGCCTGCGAGTCATCGGGATTCGCATCGGGATGGGAGTCGCGGGCAAGGCGACGGTACGCCTGTTTGATTTCGGCGACATCAGCGTCTCTGGCGACACCGAGCACCTCGTAATGGTCCCTTGCCACCGATCAGCCCCTGGAAAGCCGTTGCCCGAGACGCCGTCCGACCACGGCGACCGTGGCAAGCGCCTGCGGGTAGTTCATTCGGGTCGGCCCCAGAACCCCGATGGATCCGGCGGCCTCACCCTCGATCTCGTAGGGAGCCACGACTATCGAACAGTCTGCCAGGGGTTCGAGCCCTGTCTCGGCCCCGATGGCGACGCTGAGACCCCGGTCGATCAGGTCCCGCACGAGGCTCACGACCACGAACTGGCGTTCCAGGATGTCGAGCACCTGCTGGACCCGCTCAACCTCGCCGAATGCCGACGCAACGCGTGCGGTTCCACCGACATAGATCTGGTCTAGCTCAAGGCCCCGCTCGGCCAGAACCGCCACCGCCGAGGCTATGACCGCGTCGATACCGACGTCCCCGGTCTCGGCGGACTCGGGAACAGCGCTCAGGCGCTTTCCTATCAGGGCAGCCGAGAGGTGCGCCGCAGCAATCGCCAAGGTGGACTCGGACGCATCCGAGGCTTCTCCAAGCAGTTCAAGGGCATGCTTCTCAACGGTCCCGTTGGCCATGACCATTACGAGAAGGGCAAGCTCGGGCCCCAGGCCGACCACCTGAACAGACCTGACCTCCTGATGGTCGCGGTCGGGAGCCAGCACAACCGAGGCACTACCGGTGATGTTGGCGAGCAGGGTGCTGGTATCTCCGAGCATCTCCTCGAGTTCGTTGTATGTACGGTTGAAGAAAGACCTGACCTGCTCCTGGTCGTCTGCCTGGAGTAGCCCCGGCTTGTCGAGACCATCCACGAAGAAGCGGTAGGCCTTCTCGGTTGGAACCCGGCCCGCTGAGGTGTGCGGCTGAAACAGGTAACCCTGCTCCTCGAGGTGCACCAACTCGTTTCGGATTGTCGCAGAGGAGACATCCAGAGCCGCCGACGAGGCCACACGGCCTGAACCCACCGGCTGGGCTGTCTCGATGTATTGCTCGACGACAGCGCTCAGGATTGCTGCCTTCCGCTCCTCCAACATCCCGACAAGGCTACCGGCAGGGCCGGTCGGCGGCGGATGCCGGCCCGACACCTCAACGTTCCTGTGACCTCAGTCGTCGAGGCGCAGTACCGAGATGAAGGCCTCCTGGGGGACATCGACGCGTCCGATGGACTTCATCTTGCGCTTTCCCTCCTTCTGCTTCTCGAGGAGCTTTCGCTTTCGGGTGATGTCGCCGCCGTAGAGCTTCTCGGTCACGTCCTTACGGAAGGCCCTCACTGTCTCCCTGGCGATGATCCGGCCACCGATTGCCGCCTGGATGGGAACCTCGAACTGCTGGCGTGGAATCAACTCCCTCAACTTCGCCGCCATGCGGCGGCCGTAGGAGTAGGAGGCGTCACGGTGCACAATCATCGAGAACGCATCGACAGGTTCGCCGTGGAGGAGAACGTCGACGCGTACGAGATCCGAGGCCCTGTACTCCTCTGGCTCATAGTCGAGGCTCGCGTAGCCCTGCGTACGGCTCTTCAGCTGGTCGAAGAAGTCGATCACCACCTCGGCCAGTGGCAGGTGGTACTTCAGTTCGACGCGCTCAGGGGAAAGGTAGGTGAGCGACTCCATCTCGCCCCTTCTCTCCTGACACAGTTCCATGAGCGTTCCGGTGTAGTCGGTGGGGGCGATTATCACCGCCAGGAGCCATGGCTCCTCGATGGTCTGGATGTCGCCGCCGGGTGGAAGGTCGCAGGGATTGTCGATCGGCTGGCACTCTCCGTCCACTGCCGTGACTAGGTACTCGACAGAAGGGGCGGTCGTGATGAGGCTCAGGTCAAATTCCCGTTCGAGACGTTCCCGCACGATTTCCATGTGGAGCAGGCCAAGGAACCCACATCTAAAGCCGAACCCGAGGGCTCCGGAGGTCTCCGGCTCGTAGGTGAAGCTGGAATCGTTGAGGCGGAGCTTCTCAAGGGCATCTCTGAGGTCGCTGAACTCGTCACCGTCGATCGGGTACAGGCCGGAAAAGACCATCGGCTGTGGCTCCCTGTAGCCATCCAGTGGCTCCCCGGAACCGTTCCTGGAGGTTGTGATCGTCTCACCGGAGCGTGCCTCACCCACGTCCTTCACCCCGGCTATCAGGTAGCCCACCTCGCCTGGCCCCAGTTCGTCGACCGCTACAAGATCCGGGCTCCTGACTCCCACCTCGTCGACATCGTGTATGGCGCCAGCCTGCATGAACCTGACGGTGTCGTCGCTTCGTAGGCGGCCGTTCATGACCCTGATTGACGAAACCACGCCGCGGTACTGATCGAAGTGGCTGTCATAGACAAGAGCCTGGAGCGGTGCGTCACGGTCGCCGACGGGCGGTGGTGTCCGGGTAACGACGGCATCCATAAGCTCGGCGATTCCTTCACCTGTCTTGGCGCTCACCTGGATGATCTCGCTGGTAGGGATACCGAGGACCTGTTCAATCTCGGCTGCATAACGATCAGGGTCGGCGGCGGGAAGATCGATCTTGTTCAGGACCGCGACGATCTCGAGGTCGTTCTCGATGGCCAGGTAACAGTTGGCCAGGGTCTGTGCCTCAATGCCCTGGGCGGCATCAACTACGAGAATCACCCCTTCGCATGCTGCCAGAGAGCGGCTCACCTCGTATCCGAAGTCGACGTGTCCGGGCGTGTCGATCAGGTTGATGACCGCATCGCCCCATTCCAGGCGGACGCTCTGGAGCTTGATGGTTATGCCGCGTTCGCGTTCGATGTCCATGGAATCGAGGTACTGGCTGCGCATTTCACGCGGGTCGACGGCTCCGCAGATCTCGAGCATTCGGTCAGCCAGAGTTGACTTGCCGTGATCGATATGGGCGATGATCGACGTGTTGCGCAGCCGCGTAAGTTCCATGCGCGGCTGACGGTAGCGCCGCTCCCGATCAGGAAGGCGCTACGGGCGGTATCCACGGGGTCGGGCGCTACGCTTGACGGCTGCCCTGACAGGGAATGCGGATGGTCTATCCGCAGCCATGTCCTGATACAGCACCCGGCACCAACTACCGGGTCTACTAAATGAGGTGTGTGCCCCGGTGGCCAACATCAAGAGCCAGATCAAGCGAAACCGTCAGAACGAGAAGCGCCGTGTCCGCAATCGCACCCTGCGTACCGAACTTCGTACCCGCATCAAGAACGCCCTTGCCGCCGCCGAGGCTGGCGATGCAACCGGTGCCGATGCTGTCGAGGCCATGAAGATGATCGACAAGGCGGCCACCAAGGGGATCATTCACGCCAACACGGCATCTCGCCGCAAGTCGAGGCTGCAGAAACACCTGAACGCCGCCGGTTAGGTCAGGTTCCGTCAACGACGGGACAACGAGGTCAGGCGGGCAACCAGTACCTCAGCCACCAGTTCGGGCGGCCATGCGCTGCGTCCCCTCAGGTCCAGATCCGCATCACCCAGAAGCCGTATCGCCTTCGCTATCCGGTCCGAGCCAAGCCTCCTGCCTGTCGCTAGGGCCTTCTTGGCCGGATAGGGCTTGATTCCCAGCGCAGCTGCCGCCGACTTCTCGTCGGCCAGGCCGGCACCATCGAGTCGCAGCAGCCTCGCATAGTGCCCATGAAGCGCAGCCAGAACACCGAGGGGATGACGCTCGCCAGCCCCCATGGTGCGGTGGAGCTTTGAGATAGCTGCTGGGATATCGCCGGAGTCGATGGTATCGGTCAGGTCCCATGGTGTGACGCCTCCAGCGTCACCCAGGTACGGGGCGACGTCGGCGGCTCCAACCTCGTGACCGGAACCGAATACCCCGGCAAGGGTCGCAAGGAGTCCGATAACCCTTGTCCTGTCCTCGCCGATCCTCTCGACAATCATCGCCTTCGCCCGACCGTCGAGGTCCACTTCGGCGTGGGCGATCTGATCGGCAACCCACTGGTCGGCGTCGCGGCCTCTGCCGACCGAGCACTTCAACACCTCGCCACCTACCGCAGCGATCGCCTCTGTCAGCACCTTTGGAACTGAAGCAAGCCGTTGCTGTACCGGGTTCACGCCCTTTTCCCAGACGAGTATCAGGGTTGTCGTATTGAGCGGCGCCTCCAGATAACGGATCAGACCCTCCACTTCGTCGGCCCGGCCGAAGCGCCCCACGTTCCTAGCGACCACCACGCGCCTTCCGGTGAGCATCGGCGGGGTCTGGGCCGCATCTACAATTGGGGCGAGGTCAAGCTCGCCGTCGGTCCTGTAGCTCTCCTCGGAAAGTTCCTCAAGGGCGAACGCCCTGTCTTCATCGCCCAGAGCTTCGTTGACAGCCTGCCTGAGGGCCTCACCAACCAGGGCCTCGTCGCCCGAGATCAACAGCACCGGTGATCGGCTCATGTGAGAACCCCGGCACGGGTCTCAAGGAGGGATGCCATGACGTCTGCGACACGACGGGCACCGAGCACGTCGTGTGAACGAAGTATCCGACAGCCCAGCCCGACACCGAGGGCATGGGCAGCCCATGTGGCCTGGGCCCGGTCGTCGACCGCGGCATCAACGAGTTCGCCGAGGAACCCCTTGTTGGATGCCGACAGGAACACCGGGTATCCGAGCCCGGCCAGCCGGTCAGATTCACGGAGGAGGGTCGCTGACATCGCCGGCGTCTTGCCGAGGTCGAGGCCCGCATCGACCATGATCCGGTTCCGTGGCACCCCTGCGGCCTCTGCCCATGCCGCCCTGACCCCCAGAAAGGTCCCGACCTCGTCCAGGAGGTCCTGGTAGCTGGGCGCAGGGTCGGGGATGCGCGGGCCAAGCCTGGCATGTGTGGCAACCACGGCGGCGGCATGCTCGACACACGCCGGCAGGTAGGACGGGTCTGCAAACCCGCTTATGTCGTTGCCGATACAGGCTCCGGCCACAAAGGCGGCGCGGGCCACCTCGCCCCTGAATGTGTCGATCGCTATTGGAACGTCAAAGCGTCTGCGAAGGGCAGCTACTGCATCACAGGTCCGGTCCAACTCCTCGGCGAGGGTCACCTCGGGACCCGGTCCGGCTCTCACGCCGCCAACGTCGAGGATGTCGGCGCCCTGGGACATGTGACGTTCGGCCAGGTTCAAGAAGTCGTCGAAGCTCCAGAAGCGGCCGTTGTCGTAGAACGAGTCCGGTGTCCGGTTGAGGATTCCCATTACGAGAGCACGATGTGAGATGTCACGCATGTTGCCGGTGCCCAGTTCCACGATCACCCGGCCGACGGTACACGCCCCGGCAGGGGCGGCAGTGTGGGCCACGAACCGAGCCTCCGCAAGGGTCGGTTGCGGGGGAAGCCGACTGTGCCGGACCTGCCGGCGGGTCGCCAGAGGGCGACCGATGTCTCTGGTCAGTACAGGGCTGAAGTCAGGCGGCGTCGCCAGGTGGCGGTGCGCTCATCGTCTGGCCCCAGCACCTCGAGGAGGTCGATGAACCGACCCCTCGCCTCCTCGTCGTGGCTCACCAGTTCCAGAAGTTCGCCAAGGGTGGCATCGATGTCGTCGACCGCCTCGACACGTGCGATGGCGGTAAGCCGACGGGTTTCGGCCGATTCGGGTATCTGGGCAATCAACGCCAGGGCCTCGGCGCTGTCACCATCGTCGTCGCGCTCGATCAGCAGCGCAGCCAGTGCACAGACAACCACAGGGTTCTTCGGTTCAAGCTCGACCGCCTGGCGGAGGGAGGGCTCGTCACCTGCCTCGACAAGGAGATCGACGGGGCTTGGCTGCTCGCCCACCATCAACCCCAGGACGAACGAACGGACGGCATCTTCTCCCTGTGCGCCGACAAAGTTGCCGACCACCTGACCGTCACGAATGCCGTAGACGGCAGGAATCGACTGCACCTGGAAACTCTGGGCGATTCCCGGGTTGGCATCGATATCCACCTTGGCCAACTCGACCTTGCCTCCGGTTTCGGCAACCACCTTCTCGATGATCGGGGTCAGGGAGCGGCATGGGCCACACCACTCAGCCCAGAGGTCGACCACCACGGGCACCTGACTGGACCGGTCCAGAACCTGGGCCTGAAATGTGGCGTCGGTGACATTCATGTGCTCAGGGTAGGGAGCCCCCCTACATGCTCCACTACGTTCGCGACGATGAGCAACGAGCCCGGAATCGACCATGCCAGCGTGAGCCGGTGGCTCTCGCCGTTGATCGGAGGCATCGATGGCACGCTCACCTTTTCCAAGATCGCCGGAGGCCACTCGAACCTCACCTACTCGGTCAGCGACGCCTCGGACCGCCGATGGGTGCTGAGGCGTCCACCGCTAGGCAACGTTCTTGCGACCGCACACGACATGGCCAGGGAGCACCGGGTCATCAGCGCCCTGGCCGACAGCGGCGTACCGGTTCCCGGTGTCATCGGCATGTGTGCCGACGTCGAGGTGAACGATGCCCCCTTCTACGTGATGGAGTTCGTCGATGGTGCTGTCGTGAGGACCCTCGACGACGCTCTTGCCCATCCGGTGGAGTTGCGCCGAAAGATGGGCATCTCCCTCGTTGAGGTCCTGGCCTCAATCCACGGCGTCGACGTCGACGCCGTGGGCCTTGCCGACCTCGGTCGCAGGGAGGGATACATAGAACGCCAGTTGAAGAGGTGGCGGGCACAGTTCGTCGAGTCCGCCGACCGGGAGGTGCCATACGTCCTCGAGGTGCATGACACCCTCGCTGCCAGGGTGCCGAAGCAGCAGGGAGTCGGCATTGTCCACGGCGACTACAGGATCGACAACACGATCATGGAGCCAGACGGCGGCGTCGCAGCGGTGCTCGACTGGGAACTCTGCACCCTCGGAGACGTGCTGGCGGACGTGGCTGCAATGATCGCCTACTCAGACGAGCGGGCATCAAGTGGCATGGGTCTTCCCATGTCTGCAGATGGCTTCCCCTCCCCCGACGAAATCCGCCACCTCTACGAGGAGGTCGGATCCAGGAGCCTTGTCGACCTCGACTTCTACATTGCGTTCGCATACTGGCGAACTGCGTGCATAATCGAAGGCGTGTACACGCGCTATGCCGCCGGGGCGATGGGGGCCGACACGGACCCGCAGGCAATCGAGGCCTTTGGTCAGCGGACAGTCGTGCTTGCCGACCTGGCCCGAGAGGCGGCAGCGCGGCTGCCCGGCGCCTGAAGATGGGCGTGACCCGATGAACGATCCCTCTGCCCTGCTGGAGATTCTGGACCGTCCCGAGCTCGACCGGCCGGTCCTGTTGATGGCCATGCAGGGGTGGGTCGATGCCGGTGGTGCGGCAATGGCGTGTCGCGAGGCTCTCCTCTCCGGTGGCGGCAACAGTCTCATCGCCGGGTTCGATACCGACAGGCTGCTCGACCACAGGACACGCAGGCCTACCGTCGACCTTGTCAACGGTGTCTCCAGAGGCATCAAGTGGCCTCTCATTCAGGTGCACCTGCTCGAGCGCAGGGGCGGGAACGACCTCCTGCTTCTCGACGGACCGGAGCCGGACCATGAGTGGCGTCTCTTCTCGGCTGCCGTCGTCGACCTCTGCCGAACACTGGGGGTACAGATGGCCATAGGACTCGGCGCCTACCCGGCCGCCGTCCCCCACACGAGACCGACACGCCTCGCGTGCACCGCAGGTTCAGAGGATCTGACACGTGAACTTGACTTCGTCACGTCGACCCTGTCAGTACCGGCCGGCATCCAGGCTGTAATCGAGGTGGAGGCTGCCGCCGCGGGAATCCAGGCCGTTGGCATCTGGGCCCAGGTTCCCCACTACCTTGCAGCGGCCTCGTACCCTCCTGCGTCGCTCACCCTTCTCGAGGCGCTGAGCACCCTTTCGGGTGCACTTCTCGACACCGGGTCGCTTCCTGAGCGCACCCTCGCCACACGGTCCCGTCTGGACGAGCTGGTGGCACAAAATCCTGAGCATGTCACGATGCTGGAGCAGTTGGAAGCTGCCTACGACGACCTCCACGACCCGGGCGGACGCCTGCCCACGGGCGAGGATCTGGCAGCCGAGTTGGAGCGCTTTCTCAGAGCGCGAGAAGACTGACCGGTCGGCTCAGACAACCAGGTTCACGAGCGATGGTGGTCTGACGATCACCTTCCCGGGGGTGTCTCCCGCCAGGAACTCCTGGACCCGCTCCGATTCGAGCGCCATGGCCTCGGCGGCATCTGCAGTGACATCGGAGGGAACCTCGATTCGGTCTCGGACCTTTCCGTTGACCTGGACCACCATGGTCACCGTGTCGTCGCGGAGTTTCGACGGATCTGCCGTCGGCCATGGTTCGGTGTGTACGTGGCCGCCGTTTCGGCGCTCCCAGAGTTCGGCACACAGGTGGGGTGCAGCCGGTGCCATAACCAGGAGAAGGGCGTCGACGGCGGCGTCGAGGGTTTCGGCGTGTGGGCCGTCGTCGGACTGGACCCAGCGGTAGAGGGTGTTGGTGAACTCCATGAAGCCGGCCACGGCCGTGTTGTAGGACCACCGGTCGTACTCGCCGGTGACCCTGTAGACCAGCCTGTGGGTGGACCGGTCGACCTCAGCGTCGGCGTCGGTGGGCTCACCGCTTCGCGCTCCGGCTGTGAGCGATCCGCCGGGCGCGCAGAGCCGCCAGACCCTGTTCAGGAACTTGGAACATCCATCGATGCCGAAGTCCTCCCAGTCGACGTCCTCCTGGGGTGGCTTGACCTGGAGGTGCGCCAGGCGCAGGGCGTCGGCGCCCTGGGAGTCCAGGATCTCCTCGGGAGCGACAAGGTTCCCCTTCGACTTGGACATCTTGGTTCCACCGAGACGGATCATTCCCTGGGTGAACAGTCGCCGGAAGGGCTCTCGGAGACCTGCTGGCGCCACCCCGAGGTCCGAGAGTGCCTTGGTGAAGAAGCGTGCGTACATGAGGTGCAGAATTGCGTGCTCGACGCCCCCTATGTACTGGTCGACCGGCAGCCAGCGCTCAGCGTCAGCAGCCGAGAATGGCGCCTCGTCGCACCACGGGTCCGAGAATCGCAGGAAGTACCACGAAGAGTCGACGAAGGTGTCCATGGTGTCGGTCTCGCGACGGGCAGGACCTCCACAGCCGGGGCAGGTCGCAGCCAGGAAACCCTCGTGGGTCGTGAGCGGCGACTGGCCCGTCGGCATGAACTCGACATCGTCGGGAAGATCCACCGGCAGGTCGGCCACCGGGACGGGTTGTTCTCCGCAGGTGTCGCAGTAGACGATTGGGATCGGACATCCCCAGTAGCGCTGGCGTGACAAGAGCCAGTCGCGGAGCCTGAACTTGACCGTCCTCTCCCCAATCTCCTTGGTCTCGAGCCAGTCGATTGCCGCAGCCTTGGCTTCGATCATGTCCATGCCATCGAGGAAGCCGCTGTTGATGGCAGGCCCCTCACCGGTGTAGGCGTCGCCGTTGAAGTCCGCTGGAGGCTGCACGGTCCGCACGATGTCGCAGCCGTGGGCCACGGCGAAGTCCCAGTCGCGCTGGTCCTCGCCCGGCACAGCCATGATCGCCCCTGTTCCGTAGGTCATGAGCACGTAGTCGGCCAGGAAAAGCGGTATCGACTGTCCGTTGAAGGGGTTGACGACGTGGCAGCCGGTTGCCACCCCACGCTTGTCGAGGCTGCCGGTGCTTGAGAGCCTGTCGATCTCGGAGCGGCCTGCCACTGACTCCCGGAAGACCTCGACCGCCGGGCGTTGCTCGTCGGTGGTCAGTTCATCGACCCGCGGATGCTCTGGCGACATGACGGCGAAGGTGATTCCAAAGCTGGTGTCGGGCCGGGTTGTGTAGACCGCCAGAGGCTCGACATCGGTGCGGGGTTGACCCTCATCATCGGCAACCGGCAGTCCGAACTGGGCACCTTCTGAGCGACCGATCCAGTGGCGTTGCATTATCTTGACCTTCTCGGGCCAGTCCAGGTCCTCGAGGCCGTCGAGCAGTTCCTGGGCGTAGGCGGTGATTCGGTAGAACCACTGCTCCATGTCGCGCCGGTCGACTAGGTCGCCTGAGCGCTCGCAGGTTCCATCTGGGAGCACCTGTTCGTTGGCGAGGACGGTCTTGCAGCCGGGGCACCAGTTGACGGGAGCTTCACCCCGGTAGACGAGGCCCGCCTCGTAGAACTTCAGGAATATCCACTGGGTCCAGCGGATGTAGGCGGGGTCGTGGCTCCGGATCTCGCGCCGCCAGTCGTACACGGCGCCGATTCGGCGCAGGGACGCTGAGAGTGTCGCCACGTTCGCGTCGGTGTTGATCCGCGGGTGCGTGCCGGTCTTGATGGCTGCATTCTCGGCGGGCAGGCCGAACGAGTCGAAGCCGATCGGCGAGAGCACGCCATCGCCGCGCATGGTCCGGTACCGGACCAACAGGTCACCCATCGTGTAGTTGCGCACGTGTCCCATGTGGGCCGGACCGCTCGGGTACGGATACATCGACAACACGTAGAAAGATGGACGTGGGTCGTCGTTATCGACCTCGTATGTTCCGTCATCGCTCCAGTGCTGCTGCCAGCGCTGCTCGATCGACTGCGGGTCGTAGTGGTCAGACATCGCAGCGAGGTTACCGACGGGCCGGACCGGCGACCCGCATCTGAGGCGGGGAGTCATAGAAAGGGCCTTCAGAGGCCCGTTGGCGGGCTATCGCCCGCTGCTACGCTTTCGGCGATCTCGGGGCTATAGCTCAGTTGGCAGAGCGCCTCCATGGCATGGAGGAGGTCGAGGGTTCAATTCCCTCTAGCTCCACAAAACTCCGAAATTCCACCTCAGGCTGTCGGTACCGGTCTGGGGCAGTCGGCCCAGAGACGTTCGAGGTCGTAGAAGGCCCGCTGTTCGTCCGTGAGCACATGGACCATGAAGCCGCCGTAGTCCATCAGCACCCATTCGTAGTAGTCGGATCCCTCGACGTTCACCGGCTTGAGGTCGGCTCCGATTGTCAACTGTTCCTCCACCTCGTCGACGATGGCGCGCACCTGGCGGGTAGTTGAGCCGGCTGTTACGACGAAGTAGTCGGTCACGCCGATGACGCCGCCGACATCGATGATCAGCGGATCGTGTCCGAGCTTTTCGGAGGCTGCGGTGACAGCCATGCGTGCCAGCCCGAGATAGTCGGCCGCCGCTGAGGCTTCTTCGCTAATGAGAGAAGAGTTGGTGTCCACCTGGAAGGAGATGCTAACCGGCTCGGGCAGTGAAGTCTGCTCCGATGACCACGGTCAGGTCGGCTGCCGGACTGGCCGCCTCGTCGAGGATCACACCGGCATGGATGGCCACGGCGAGGGCTGTCGCGAGTTCCTGCATCTCGGGTTCCCGGTAGACGACCCGGGTCTGGATCACGTTGAAGTTCCTGAAGTTGCCGACAACTGCAATGTCGACGCCCGCGGCCCTCACAACCTGTCGTGCGTAGGCGTCGATTCCGAAGTCGCCCGTTCCGTTGAGCAGCCGGACCGTCGGGGCTGATCCGCTCCCGGTCGGGATGGGGAATGGGAACATGGCGTCGGTGATCTGTTCCAGCGCCGCCGGGTCGGCGACCATTGATTCTCCCGACATGACCCATGGAGAGGTTTCGACCCGCATCTCGCCCCGGGCAAGCGTCTCGACCATCCTGACCAGCTCCATGTCGACAGCAGGGAGGTTCCTCGAAGGTTCTGCTCCGGCCGCCACCACTGAGAGCCATGCCTCCCAGAACATCGAGTGTCTACGCAGGATCCCGATCGAACCACCCCTGTCCGGAAGTGCCAACAGGTTCACAACGTCGCCTGCAACGAGGGAGTTGTCAGCTGCTGAGAACCTGACGACGCTGGTGCCGTCTTCAATGGTCTGGAACAGATCGTGCTTCAGCCCAATCGGCAGGGGCGACACCGGTTTGACGAGGTTGGTCCAACTGGTCGGGGTCAGCAATGCAACCCCAGTGAAGTCCGTACCGAGCAGAGAGCCCAAGAGAGCCCGCAAACTGGCGATCCCGTCGGCTCCATGAAGGTCGGCGAGTCTGCAGGCAGCGCCACCACATGCATCGACGTACAGGTCCCCTGGCACCAGTAGCACGGTGCCGCCACCCTCGACCCGGTCTGAGACGGCCAGGACAGCGACACCGACGAGGTTGGAATCTTCGTCCTCTGTTACGACGAGCATCGACCAGGTCTGTTCAACGAACGCCTCAAAACCTGGTGCCGAGGGGTTGGTCACCGCCACACGGGTCTGCCCCTCCTCGCTGTTGAGGATGGTCCTGAGACCGTCCACCATGAGGGTTCCAGACCAGATGACCGCCACGAGGAGAAGAAGGGGGAAACCCCATCGCCAGGCCGTCTCAACCGGAGTTGCCGGATCGGGCCCCCGGAACCACCGGATCCAGGCTGGAGGCTTGTCCGTAAGGGAATCGGGATCGACGTCCGCCGGGTCGGTGGAACCCACCGGGAGGTGATCCTCGCTGTTCACCGCTGAGCCCCGTAGAGGCCGTGCTGATCAATCAGGTCAGCAACCCCGACCGGTACCTGTGCGTCGATTGGTAGTCCGGATCCGACCTTGCTCCGGATGTCGATGGCGGACACCTCCAGCAGTGGCGCCTCGAGCAGTTCGTAGCTCCACCCGTTCGGAGGGCGGCCGCCGTCGTGTCCGGGTCGATCCATGACAACAATGGTCGCATGCCGCCTGACCTCATCGGGCCTGATCCAGCTGTCGAGGGCCGAGGCCACATCGCTGCCGATCAACACAAACAGGTTCGCTCCCGGATAACGCCCCTCGAGTTCGATCAGGGTGTCGGCCGTGTAGGTGGGTCCTCCCCGCTGCATCTCGAGATCGTCTGCCTGTAGGCCTCTGTGGCCCTCAACTGCTGCCTCGACCATGGACAGCCGAAGCTCGGCCCTCGTCAGGCCTGCTTCACGAAGGCCACCGACCCCGGTCTTTTGCCACGGATCGTTTGCCACCGTGAAGAGAACGAGGTCGAGCTTCAGGCGGTCGCGGGCCTCGATGCCTGCCAGAACATGTCCGTTGTGCGGTGGATCGAAGGTTCCGCCGAGAACGCCGATCCGGCGGGGGTTGTTGCCGGGCACGTCGATGAGGCTACCGGCTGGACCAATCCTCCGTCTGACACCCACCTGACCTGCACATTTCCGACCCAATCTCGGTTGTGAACCCCGGCCAGAGGCCTTCTATGACATGTGTCATAGCCCTGCCCCTTCACACGGCAGCCAAGGTATGCAAGAATGTCACCCAGACGAAGGCACCGAAACAAGCATCTGCGCGGATCGCCCTCAGTTTTCCCCCGAAAGTCAGCTATGCGGCGCCGCGCGGCGGTGCCGGTCCAAAGGCATGTGAGTAGACAATGAGTGATTCAGTAGGTCAGTACCTGAACGAGATCGGAATGGTTCCCCTCCTCAACGCACAAGAGGAGCGTGAGCTGTCCCAGACGATCGAAGCCGGTGCAGCAGCACGGGCCAGTAAGGAAGAGGGAGAGACCGGTCGGGAGCTCGACCGTGCAATCCGCCTCGCAGCACGCGCCAAGGACCGCTTCATCCGGTCCAACCTGCGCCTGGTCGTGAGCGTGGCCCGCCGCTACCCGCTGCCTCCCGGTATGGAGCTGCTCGACCTCATCCAGGAAGGCAACCTGGGCCTTGAGCACGCTGTCGACAAGTTCGACTGGCGCAAGGGCTTCAAGTTCTCGACCTATGCGACCTTCTGGATCCGTCAGGCGATCGGCCGTGCCCTCGACCAGAAGGCCAGCCTTGTCCGCCTTCCGGGTGACCGCTCGGCGAGCCTCAGGGCCGCCCTGCGCAACGTCTCTGGCAACGGCGATGAGTTGGACGAGGAGCATGCACGCCTCCACCGCCTCACCACCCCCACGTCCCTCGATCGCACCATCGGCGACGACGACAGCAACGAACTGGTCGACCTGCTTCCCGACTCCAAGCCAGGCCCCGAGCATGAGGTGATGGCCATGGCCGAGAACGAGATGGCAACCCAATTACTAGACGTTCTCGACACGCGTGCCCGCTACGCCGTCGAACAGCGTTTCGGTATCGGCGATGGCCGCAAGCGCAGCTACCGCGAGGTCGGCGAGGATCTCGGTGTCACGGCCGAGGCTGCGCGGCGTCTGGTAAAGCGTGCGGTCAACACCGTGCGTGACAGGGCCACCGAGGTAATCGACGCAGCCTAAGCGGGCATGCCCCACAGGGCACCTGCGATAATCACCACACCTGTCGACAGCGCCTGCTCGTAGGCTCTATCCCGTGGACTCGACCGGTGCCGAATTGCCAGCGCCCTCCCCTGCGCCCCTGGCCCCCTGGGCACCCACCTCCTGGCGTGACCACAAGGCCGAGCAGCAACCGAGTTGGCCTGATCCCGACGCCCACCAGTCCGTTGTGGACAGGCTCTCCTCCATGCCCCCACTGGTTTTTGCAGGCGAGGCGCGCGAACTGACAGAACAACTGGCAGCGGTCGCCCGCGGGGATGCGTTTCTCCTCCAGGCCGGCGACTGCGCCGAGTCCTTTGAGACCTCTGCCGACTCCATCCGCGATCGCCTCAGGGTGATCCTCCAGATGGCGGTCGTTCTCACGTACTACACCGGTGTTCCCGTGGTGAAGGTCGGGCGTATCGCCGGGCAGTTCGCGAAGCCCCGGAGCAGCGACACCGAGACGCTCGACGGCGTCGAGCTGCCGTCCTTTCGCGGCCACATAATCAACGACATCGGCTTCTCCCAGGGTGACCGCCTTCCCGACCCGGAGCGTCTCATGACCGCGTACAACCGGGCTGCAGCGACGTTGAATCTGCTACGGGCCTTCACTAAGGGTGGCTTCGCCTCGCTTACGAGCGTCCACCAGTGGAACAGGGAGTTCGTAGTTGACAGCCCCGCAGGTCAGCGCTACGAGGCCATGGCCGACGAGATCGACAGGGCCGTCCAGTTCATGGAGGCCTGCGGCATCACCGGCGACACGCTTGCCGAACTGCGCCAGGTCGACTTCTACACGAGCCACGAGGCACTGCTGCTCGGCTACGAGGAGGCCCTGACCCGTGAGGACTCACTGACCGGCGGGTGGTACGACTGCTCGGCCCACATGCTCTGGATCGGTGAACGAACCCGTCAGATCGATGGCTCCCATGTCGAGTTCCTGAGAGGGGTCAACAATCCGATCGGATGCAAGGTGGGACCCACCGCCACCGCTGACGAGTTGCTCGCCCTGTGCGACGTCCTTGACCCTCATCGGCGTCCCGGCCGGCTCACCTTCGTCACCCGCATGGGTGCGAACAAGGTCATCGACCTGTTGCCTCCGTTGCTGTCGGCCGTGTCCGATGCAGGCCACCAGCTGGTTTGGACCTGCGACCCGATGCACGGCAACACCTTCACCGCCGACGACGGTCACAAGACCCGCCACTTCGAGGATGTCCTGGCCGAGGTTTCCGGCTTCTTTGCCGCTCACCGCTTCGCTGGCACCAACCCCGGCGGTGTCCACCTTGAGTTGACAGGCGACGATGTGACCGAATGCCTGGGTGGCGGTGCCGAGGTCCTGACCGAGGACCTCTCCAGCCGCTACGAGACCATGTGTGATCCCCGCCTGAACGGCAGCCAGAGCGTCGATCTCGCCTTCAGGCTGGCCGAGTTGCTTCGGGCAACATCTGATCTGGGTGCCTGAGCGACCTCAGACCAACTTCTCGACAAAGGCCTCCAGTTGTCGGAGGTTGCGCACCTCGAATGTTCCCTCGCAATGGGTCGAGTACTCCCCCACTATCGAGTCGCCGGTGTCCCAGTAGGCACGGGGTTCAGGGTTCAACCAGTAGACCTTTCGGGCCTTGTGCTGCATCTCCTTGAGTATCCATGACTGTGAGGCGTGGTAATTGTTGCGTGCATCGCCCAGAATCATGACCGTGGTCTTGGGTCCCACATCGCGCCCGAAGCGTTCCCAGAACACCCCGAAGGCATGCCCGTAGTCGGAGTGCCCGTCGACCCACACGACGTCTGCCTCGGTGTTGACACGGTGGACGGCCTCGCCGATGTCCTCAACACCCTCAAAGAATCCGGTCACCTCGTCGAGGCCGTCGATGAACACAAACGACCTGACCTTTGAGAACTGCCCGCTGATGGCGTAGACGAGGTGAAGGGTGAACCGGGCGAAGGCCGCCACGGAACCGGAGATGTCGGCAACGACCATGATCTCCGGCTTCGCCGGCCGCGGGAACCTGAACTTGGGTTCGGCGGGTACACCCCCGTAGCTGAGGGAGTGGCGGATCGTGTTCCGAAAGTCGAGTGCCCCCTTTCGGCCGTGGCGTCGCTTGCGGGCCAGGCGCACGGCCAGCTTCCGGGTGAGCGGGTGTATAGCCTTTTTCAACTCAGCCATCTCCTCGCGGGAGGCGTGCATGAAGTCGACATCCTCGGGCAGGGGCTTTCGCAGCGTCCTAGCCATGGCCTCAACGCCGCGGTCGGCCACGAGGCGGCGTCTGATCTCGGCTTCGATTTCCTGTTTGAGTTGTTCTATGCGATCGCCGAACTCGTCTCGTTCGAGGCGCTCCTCAAGCGGGGTGAGGTCCTCGGGTGCCTCTTGTCTGGCGGCATCCATGAGGCCTTCGAGAACCCCGTCCAGGTCCAGGTTCCGCAGTGTCCGGTACAGGTAGTAGGTACCACCGACAGGTCGGCCGGGTTCCATACCGGCGTAGCGCATGACCGCCTGTCGGGCGAGGGCCCGGAGCATCGCCTGATCTCCGTTCATGAGGGCCTTCATGAGCATCTCGGCCAGTTGCTCAGGGGTGAGGCCCGACATTGCCCCTCCACCGCCCTGTGGTGCACCCTCGCCCGGCGGTCCGGGCTCGCCTTCAGGTCCTTCCCCGTCGGCAGCACCTTCAAGGGTGTACTCGTCTCCCCTCATCGAGAAGTAGACCTCGAACACGACCTCAAATGTCCGCCAGTGGGAGTGGTTCTTTACAAGCGTCGACCCGAGCGCGTACTTGAATGCGTCACGGTCCTCGATCGGGATGTGGGTTACCGCCTCCATGGCGTCCAGGTTCTCGGTGAGGCTCACCGGGAGGCCGGCCTGACGGAGTTCGATGATGAAACCCGACAGCAGGTCAAGCAGAGGTGTGTCTTCGCGGCCACCTCCGCTAGGCGGGCCAGCCTGTTCGGTAACGGTCATCGACTGGCAGCGGGGTGGCTCAGGTGGGGTCGTCGACGAGGTCGTCGGGCCGGTCGGCGAACTCCTTGACCGCCTTGTCGATGTCTGTGCGGTACTTGAGGAGAATGTTCACGGTGTCGGTTGCCGACTGGGCGTCGACCTTGTCTATTCCGAGCAGCACGAGGGTTCTGGCCCAGTCGAGGGTCTCCGACACCGACGGGCTCTTCTTGAGGTCCAGTTGGCGGATGGAACGCACGATACGGGCCACCTGATCGGCCAGATTGGCGTCGACGCCGGGCACCTTGGCCATCACTATCTCGCGCTCACGCTCAAGGTCGGGGTAGTCGATGTAGAGGTATAGGCAGCGACGCTTGAGCGCCTCGGACAGTTCCCGGGTTGCGTTGGAGGTCAGGAACACGAGCGGCACCTGGGTTGCCGTGACCGTTCCAAGCTCGGGAATCGACACCTGGTACTCGGAGAGGATCTCGAGGAGCAGAGCCTCGGTTTCGACCTCAAGCCGGTCCACCTCGTCGACGAGCAGGAGTACCCTGTCCTCGGCACGGATCGCCTCGAGCAGCGGCCGGGTGAGGAGGAATTCCTCGGAGAAGAGGTCGTCTTCGATCTCTGACCAGTCAGTGTCGCCTCCGCTGGCCTGAATACGCAGCAGCTGCTTCTTGTAGTTCCATTCGTAGAGGGCCTTGGATTCGTCGAGCCCCTCGTAGCACTGAAGGCGGATGAGCCTGGCACCGGTGATATCGGCGACGCTCTGGGCAAGCTGGGTCTTGCCGGTTCCGGCGGGCCCCTCGACGAGGATGGGCTTACCTAGGCGGTCGGCCAGGTAGACGATTCCGGCTATGCCGTCGTCGGCCAGGTAGTTGGCATCTGCCAGTGATCTGCGGACGCCATCTACGTCCTCAAAGCGAAAGTCCATCAGGTGAGCGTATCGACGGGGCTGATCACAGCCGCAACCCGACAGCCCGGTTCAGGCGCGTACCTGACCCGTTCCATGGATGATGTACTTCTCGGTGGTCAGTTGCTCAAGACCCATGGGACCCCGCGCGTGCAGTTTCTGAGTGCTGATACCTATCTCCGCGCCGAAGCCGAACTCATCGCCGTCGACGAACCTGGTCGAGGCATTGACGAGGACTGCGGCGGCGTCGACCTCGCGTGTGAAGCGGTCGCCTGCAGAGCAGTCATCGGTGACGATCGCCTCACTGTGGCCTGAGCCTGTCTCGTTGATGTGTGCGATCGCCTCATCCAGGTCGTCTACGACCCTGATCGAGAGCTTGAGATCCAGGTACTCGGTTGACCAGTCATCGTCTACTGCAGTTCCCACTTCGGGCAGGATCTGGCGGGAGCGTTCATCACCCACAAGTTCCACGCCTGTGAGCGCCGAGGCTGCCAGTGGCAGGAAGTCGCGGGCCACAGCCTGGTGGACCACGAGGCTCTCGGCGGCATTGCATACCGACGGCCGCTGCATCTTGGCATTGACGACTATTTCGGTAGCCATGTCGAGGTTGGCTGTTGCATCCACGTAGATGTGACAGTTCCCATCACCGTCGATGACATATGGAACTGTGGCGTTCTCGAGGATCGAGTTGATCAGGGCCGGTCCACCGCGCGGTATGAGGCAGTCGACGAGGCCGCGCTGTCTCATGAAATCAACCGCTGCCTCTCGGCTGACGTCGTCGACGAGAATCACCGCGTCCTCAGGGAGGCCGTTCTCGGAAAGGGCCCTCCGGATCGAGCGCGTAATCGCCAGATTCGACGACAGCCCACCCGACGACCCCCTCAGGAAGGCCACGTTGCCTGACTTGAGGCAGAGGCCGAAGGCGTCGCTGGTGACGTTTGGTCGGTTCTCATAGATGATCGCCACCACCCCGAGCGGCACCCTCACCTTCTGCATGATGAGGCCGTTCGGTCTTGTCCACTCGGCAGTCACGGTTCCGACCGGGTCAGGAAGGCCCGCAACCTGCCTCAACCCATCGGCCATGGCAGCCAGTCGGTTGTCGTCGAGGCGCAGGCGGTCGACCATCTGTTCAGGTGTTCCGGATGCCGCGGCACGGTCAACATCAACCTGGTTCGCTGCCAGAATTTCAGCGGAATCTCGAACGAGTTGATCGGCAGAGGCATGGAGTGCAGCGTCCTTGGCCACCGTTGAGGCCGCAGCCACCGCGGGCGCTGCAGCTCTTGCCCGCATGGCGAGGTCTCTTACCGTCCCGATCGCTGATGTATCCATGGATGCAGAGGCTACCGAGGCTGTCAGGGCGGCGACCTACACAGATGGCCTGCGACTAACCTCGCCGCAATGGACAGGTCCCAGCCACAGGTCTGCGGGTGAGTGGCAGGAGGCCGCAGGAGCAACCGGCGATGCGTGGCTCTTCAGCGGTTGCAGGCGGCATCTTCCTGTCACGACTGGCCGGGCTGGTCCGTGAGGCCCTGTTGAGATCGGTGCTGGGCCTCGGGCCGGCAGCCGACGCCTTCGCAGCGGCACTGCGAATTCCCAATGTTCTCCAGAACCTGCTGGGCGAGGGCTCGCTGTCGGCCTCGTTCATTCCGGTGTACAGCCGTCTGCTCGGCGAAGGCCACGAACGTGAGGCTGGCCGGGTTGCAGGCGCCGTTGCAGGCATGTTGACGGCGCTGGCGGGAGCGCTCGCCCTTCTGGGCATCCTGCTTGCGCGACCTCTGACACTGCTGCTGGCCCCGGGATTCAGCGATGAGACACTGGACCTGACCGTTGACCTGGTCCGGATCACAACCGCCGGTGTCGGCTTCCTTGTCCTCTCTGCCTGGTGCCTCGGTGTCCTCAACAGCCACCGGCGCTTTTTTCTCTCATATGTCGCCCCGGTTCTCTGGAACGCGGCACAAATTGCTGTGCTGGCTGCAGCCATCCTCGGATCGTGGGACCCCGTCGACGCCGCCAGGGCGCTCGCCTGGGGTCTCGTCGCAGGCGGGGCTCTCCAGTTCGGCGTTCAGGCTGTGGCTGTTGTCCGCCTGGTACCCGGTATCCGTGTTTCCCTTGCAGCCGGGCTTCCATCCGTTACCGAGGTCAGAAGGCGCTTTGGACCGGCTGTAATGGGACGGGGCGTTGTCCAGTTGTCCGGTTACCTGGATCTGATCCTGGCCTCGCTGCTCGTAACCGGTGCCGTGGCCGGGCTGTTGTCAGCACAGATGCTCTATGCACTGCCTGTCAGCCTGTTTGCGATGAGCGTTGCGGCCTCTGAACTGCCAGAAATGTCACGGGCCGGCGATCCGACACTTCTTGTGTCGCGATGCCACTCGGCCCTGCGGCGGACATCGTTCTTCGTGACCTTCGCCGCGGTTGCCTATGTGGTTGCCGGCGAGACGATCGTGGGTGCCCTGTTTCGCTGGGGGGCCTTTGACGCGGATGACACCCGGGTGGTGTGGCTGGTCCTGGCGGCCTATTCAATCGGGTTGCCTGCAATCGGTGCATCTCGAATTTTCCAGAACACCCTCTACTCCATCGGCGACACGAAAGGCCCTGCGCGCATAGCTGCAACCAGGGTTGTGGTGGCCGGCGTGGTCGGTGTCGTGTTCATGTTCCCGATGGACCATGTGAGCGTGGTGGCCGGTTCCCTCTCGGGGCTCGAGAACGTCTTTGCCGGGGATGGGCCCCATGTCGAGATACCGGGAGCTCTGGGCGCACCCCATCTGGGCGCTGTGGGCCTTGCTCTCGGATCCGCTGTTGCGGCGTGGCTGGAGCTGGCGTTGTTGACACGCCTCGGCAGGCGAACCGTGGAGGGCTTTCCGTCTGCTCTCGGGACGCTTCGTCCACTGTTGCCAGCTCTGGCAGCGGCAACGCCCGTTGCGCTGATCCTGGTAACCACGACCGCAGGGCTCCCCCCTCAGGTATCCGCACCACTGGTTCTCGCCGCTGCCGGACTGACCTACACGGTCGTTGCCCACCTCACCGGGGTTGCCGAGGCGAAACTTCTGTTCTCACGGCTTGTTCGGACCAGTCGGGGTTGACCCGGCCGAGCCAGCCTTGACCCCAGCGGCCGCAGTGACCGCAGCGGCCTCAGGGAAGGACCACGAGGTCGTCGGCGTGGATGACCTCGTGTGACACCCCCTCGGGCAATTCGCTGGTCCTGGCTCCCAGGCTGGCCCGGAGCAGCGTGGCATCGTGACGCACGATGCCCTTGGCGAACACCGTTCCGTCAGGGTCGACGACCTCGACTGCGTCGCCGACGTCGAACTGACCGCTTGCACCGACCACTCCGGCCGGCAGCAGAGACACCCGACGCTCCTCGAGGGCCCTTCTGGCGCCGGCGTCAACCTGAATGCGCCCCGAGGAGCCGACGGCAAATGCAATCCACAGCCGCCGTGCGCTCAGACGGCCGTCTCTAGCGCGCACCACGGTGCCGACACCGGGGGTGTTTCCGCACGCATCTACCACGACACCCGAGCGTCTCGCATCGGCAATGACCGTTCTCACCCCTGACCAGCTTGCGATCTTGGCGGCCGCCAACTTCGACGCCATTCCACCGCTGCCGCGGACAGAGCCGCCGGCTCCAGCGAGGTGCTCCAGTTCGTGGTCTATCTCGATTATCTCCTCGATCAGGGATGCATCTTCGTCGAGGCGCGGGTCGGCGGTGAGGAGACCGGGGGTGTCGGTGAGCAGAACAAGTACGTCGGCCTCAACGAGATGTGCCACGAGGGCGGCGATGCGGTCGTTGTCTCCGAAGCGGATCTCATCGTCGGCAATTGCATCGTTTTCGTTCACCACGGGTACGACTCCGAGCTCAAGGAGGCGTGTGAGCGTCCCCCTGGCGTGCAGGTACTGGGCTCTGACGAAGAAGTCGAGGGGAGCCAGGAGGACCTGGCCTACGACCAGGTCATGCAGTGCCAACTCCCGCTGATAGGTGCCGATCAGGTTTCCCTGTCCGACAGCTGACACTGCCTGGAGTGTCACCGCGTCTCGCGGGCGTCGCTCGCCTCCGAGACCCAGATCGGGAAGGCCGGCGGCGATCGCCCCGGAGGTGACCACAACCACCCAGTGCCCCTGTCGGCGCAACTCGGCAACCTCGTCGCAGAGCTTGGCCACGAGGGAGGCATCGATCACACCCTCTTCATCGGTGATCGATGACGTGCCGACCTTGACCACGGCTGTGATTCGCTTATCGGAGTCCATGGTCACTCTTCGTAGTCGAACTCGAGCCGACCGATCCGCACAGTTTCTCCTTCACGCACACCGGCGCGTGAAAGGGCCCTGTCGACACCCATGTTCTTGAGCCTTTCATGCAGGTAGTCGAGGGCCTCGAAGTTTGTAAGGTCGTTGAGGTTCGTTACCAGCTTCACCCTCCGGTCGTTAATCTCCCAGGTACCGTCCTCGCCCCTCTCAACTGCGATGTCGACCGGTTCTGGCCTATGCACTACAACGGAGGGACGTCGTACGACGGTTTCCCTCGCCTGAACCACCAGATCTGCCAGGCGGTGTACCAGCGGGTCGAGGCCCTCGCCGGTCATCGCCGAAAGACGGTCTCCGTCGAAGTCCTCGCTGGTCTCGGTAACGTCGGCCCTTGAGCCGACAACCACGCGTGGCCGGTCGAGCAGGTCTGGCTTGTAGGCCTCCAACTCTCCGAGGAGCACGCTGAGTTGCTCGTCAGGTGCACGCTCGGCTGTTGGGGCCAGGTCCAGCATGATCAGGAGAACGCGGGCCCTCTCGATATGTCGCAGGAAGCGGTGTCCGAGGCCGCGCCCGTCGCTGGCACCTTCAATGAGGCCGGGGATGTCGGCGACCACGAACTCTGTCCTGCCCTCGGGACGAACCACTCCGAGGCTGGGTTCGAGGGTGGTGAACGGGTAGTCGGCGATTCGGGGCTTGGCTGCGGAGATTCGTGAGATGAGGGTGCTCTTGCCCGCATTCGGAAAGCCGACGAGGGCCACATCGGCCATCAGGCGCAGTTCCAGCCGCAGCCAGCGCTCCTCACCCTCCTCTCCCTGCTCGGCGAATGACGGTGCACGTCTACGGTTGCTCAGGAACTTCGCATTGCCGCGGCCACCACGGCCGCCGTCGCCAGCGAGCCAGCGATCCCCGCTGACCAGGAGGTCCGCCAGAACCTGCCCTGAGTAGAGGTCATGGACTGTGGTTCCCTCGGGGACCTTGACCACAAGGTCGTCACCTGAACGGCCATGGCGCTTGCCTCCCGAGCCGTGGGTTCCGTTACTGGCCCTGCGGTGTGGATGGTCGCGAAAGGCCAACAGGGACGCGACATTGTGATCGGCCTCAAGCCAGACGCTGCCGCCGCTTCCGCCGTCTCCGCCGTCGGGGCCGCCCTTGGGCACATGGGCCTCCCGGCGAAACGACACGGCACCGGCTCCACCGTCGCCTCCGCGCACGTTCAGCCCGCACTCATCCACGAACTGCGACATTCCATCAGCCTACTTAGGGCACCGGGCGTCCCCTGATGTCAGTTCTCCTCCGTATGGTGTCTATATGGCGATTAGGGAGGACAACTCCGCGACACACGACGGAAGCGAGAGGTCGGAGCGGTGGGCGTCCACGATGGATGGCACAACCGCCGCAGGCACCCCCGAAGGAGTGCGTACCGCCCATTCCGACAGCACCGCATGCGCTGCCTCCTCTGGCCTGTTGGACCGCGAGGCCCGCGAGGGCGATGACGAGACCCAGCTGTCTGCCGATGCCACCAGGGTCGTTGGCGCCGGCAACCGCCTGCTCGAAGAGCCTTCTGACCACCTGCGGACCTGCTTCGAGCGCGACCGTGACCGCATCCTGCACTCCACGTCGTTCCGGCGGCTGGCTGGCAAGACACAGGTGTTCGTGTTTCCCGAGGACCACCAGCGCTCACGCCTCACCCATGCGCTCGAGGTGGCCCAGGTTGCAACCTCGATTGCCCGGGCTTTGCGCCTCAACGTGGCCCTGGCCGAGGCCATTGCCCTGGGGCATGACTGTGGCCACGGACCCGGTGGGCACGCCAGCGAAGATGCCTTGTCGCCCTATCTGGAGGGTGGCTACGACCACGCGGTCTGGGGTGCCGATGTTGTCCTGTCTCCCCTGAACCTCTGCTCCGAGACCCTCGATGGCATCCGCAACCACTCCTGGTCGAGGCCTGCTCCGTCGACCCCCGAGGGCGAGGTTGTCAGTTGGGCGGATCGCATCGCCTACGTCTGCCACGACTTCGAGGATGCCGAACATGCCGGCGTGGTGGGTGCAGCCGACCTGCCTCTCCTCGTCAAGGAGCGTTGCGGAACCACCCGCCGTGAGCAGTTGGCGGCGTTCATCAACGGGCTGTTGTCGGCCACCAGTCGGACCGGCCGAGTTTCGATGGAGGAGCCGATGGCCGAGGCGCTGGCGGCATTCCGTGCCTTCAACTACGAAGACATCTACCTCCGTCCGGCGTCCGTGGAACAGGGCCAGCGGGTCATCGACATGCTGCGGGCGCTGGTGGACCACATCAGCGCCAACCCCCAGCACCTTCCTGACGATGCGGACATGTCGGGTGCGAATTCCACCCGGATCGCCACTGTTGGCTACGTGGGCGGAATGACCGACCGGTTCGCCTGCCGGAGCGCCGTGCGGCTCCTGGGGTGGCCAGTTGACAGGCTCCCGGCAGGCCTGGACCTGCGCCCCTGAGCGCTATCCCGTGGCAGGTAACCGCTGAGCGGCTGCGTCAGTCGGTGAGGATGTCGACGAGCTTGCGCCCGCCGCGGTAACCGAACTTGACCACGCCGTCGGCTGTGGCAAACAGGGTGTCGTCGCCACCGCGGCCCACG
>DLRQ01000048.1 GCA_002501135.1 Candidatus Neomicrothrix sp. UBA7884 | reverse complement strand
GTGGCCCCCGAACGGCACACCGGGCAGAGCGTCAGATCGGCAGATCGGAACCGAACGCCCACCGTCCCCGGTCGACGAGGGCGGCGAGCACCAGCAGCGCTCCACCGGCTGCGACCACAGGTAGACCGGACCCGACCGAGTACACGTATCCGTCGAACGGGTCGAGGCTCAACACGTTGGCTATCTCGAGGCCCGCGACAGCCAGGATGACCAGTCCCGTTGCCAACAGGACAAGCTTCAGGGTCAGCCCACGAAGGTCGGTCCACAACGCACCCGTTGCACCGGCGGCGACCAGACCCGCCACCAGGATTACGACGGCCTTGCCGGCCTGGTCCCATCCGATCAAGTGGGTCACGAAACCGCTCTCGTGGTCAGCCACGCGCCACGACAGGAAGGTTCCCATGATTGCTGCGATGACACCAGCCGATGAGATCAGGGCCGCCAGCCAGTTCGGCGCAGGACGCTCCCTGTGGCGCTGCGGGCGAGGTGGAGTCGGAGGAGCAACTGGGGGATCGTCGCCGGGGTGCACCGCCCTGATGCCCATGGGAGGCGTGTGGGGCAGCGGTGGTCCTCCAGCGGGATTCGCCGGTCGATTGCCACCATCCTGATCAGCCATAGAGCCCCACAGTATCGATCGGCCAGACAACCCACCTCGTGGGCCGTGCAGCACAACTGCTGCTACCTGAATGGAGCACCGGGCGGGATTTGAACCCGCGGCTTTACGGCTTTGCAGGCCGTTCCCTTGGTCCGCTCGGGCACCGATGCAGGTTCCCACCTGGGTGGGAACGAGACAAGCGTACAGTCGACCGGATCCGGCCCATCCTGACGTCAGACGACCTGGGACTTCTCCTTGGCCAACTTGATCGTGCAGGTTCCCTGGGCCAGGGCGACCATTCGGTCCTCGTTCTCGACCTCGATGGTTACCACAGCGGAGCGCTTCGTCATCGATCGAATCTCGGCGGTGGCCCGGCACCTGCCACCGCTGACCGGACGCAGGTAGTTGACCTTGAACTCGGTCGTTGCCGCCCATGACCCCGGTGCCATTACCGGGTACAGGACGAGGCCCAGGCAGTGGTCGCACAGCGCTGCGAGACAGCCGCCGTGGATGTTGCCGACCATGGTCACGTGGTCGTCGGCCACCTCGAACTCGGCCACAAGGCGTCCGGCCTCGAACTCGAGTACCTCGATGCCGAGGTAGCCGTCGATTCCGGTCTCGGACCGGTAGCCCACGAGACCATCCATGAACGCACGGTTGGCAACATCGAGGTCGGGCCTGGTCATGTGGGTTCCCCCTCTCCCATAAGCGTCGAGAATATGTGAACTCGTCGGATAACCACGCTATTCGCAACTGGTTCGACAGGAACGGTCGGACCATCCCGACCCGGCCCGCACCCAGGACCCCGCCATCGGGCGGCGATGTATTGTCCGGGCCATGAGCGACGACAACTACGAACCCAGTCCCAACGAATTCATTGCGGGCCATGTCGAGCAGTACCTGGCGACCAACGGCGAGCAGGGCTTCGAGATGAAGGGGGCCGGCTGCATTGTGTTGACCACTACGGGACGTAGGACCGGCAAGGTCAGGCGTACGCCTCTGATCAGGGTCCCCCACGACGACGGCTACCTGGTGGTTGCCTCGCTGGGCGGTGCACCCATGCACCCGGTCTGGTACCTGAACCTGCTGGCCGATCCCGACATCACAATCCAGGATCGGGCCCAGGTTCACGAGCTAAGGGCGCGCACAGCCAGTCCTGAGGAGAAGGTGGCGCTCTGGCCGATCGCCGTTGAGCAGTGGCCCGACTACGCCGACTACCAGGAATCCACCGACCGCGACATTCCGGTGGTGATTTGCGAACCTCGCCGGTAACGGTGCGGCTCAGGCTCCACGCCGCCGGGAGTTGATCACGCCTGTGTCGAAACCGGCAAGGTGCAGGCCGCCGTGGAACCGGGCGTGTTCAACCTTGAGGCAGCGGTCCATCACAACCTTGAGCCCGCCGTCCAGTGCCCGCTGGGCGGCATCGACGCTCCAGAGGCCGAACTGGGTCCAAAAGACCGTGGCTCCCACCTCGACCGCCTCATCGGCAACACCGGGCACGTCCTCGAGCCTCCGGAAGACGTCGACCAGGTCTGGCCTGACGGGCAGGTCTGCCAGGCTCGAATAGCACCGTCTTCCCAGGATCTCGTCGCACGCGGGGTTCACGAAGTACACGTCGTAGTCGGTCGACGAACTGAGCAGGTAGGTGGCCACGAAGTTGGATGGCCGTTCCGGCTTTGCAGATACGCCGACCATGGCGATGGTGCGAACCGACCGGAGCACACCAAGCCGCTCGGCAGCCGACGGCTCTGACCACCCGGGAACAGGCTCGTGGTCGACGCTCATGATCCTGCACCAGAGAGCGCCTGGTCGAGGTCCCAGCAGATGTCGTCTACATCTTCGAGGCCTACTGAGAGGCGGACCATGTCCGGTGTTACCCCTCCGGCGATCAGGTCCTCGTCTGAGAGTTGCTGGTGGGTTGTTGTGGCGGGATGGATTACGAGGGTCCTGGCATCGCCCACGTTGGCCAGGTGGCTAACCATGGTCAGGCCCTCAATGAACCTTGCCCCGGCGGCCCTTCCTCCGGCCACGCCGAAGGTGAAGATGGCGCCCGGCCCAGCCGGCAGGTAGCGCCTGGCAAGGTCGTGGTAGGGCGACGACTCCAGGCCGGCGTAGGCGACCCACGACACACCGGGGTGACCCTCGAGGAACCGGGCGACCTTCTGCGCGTTGGCGACGTGTTCATCCATCCGTTGAGGCAGGGTCTCGAGACCCTGCAGCAGCATGAAGGCGTTGAACGGCGACAGCGACGCACCGACGTCGCGGAGTTGCTCGGCCCGCAGCATCGTGCAGAAGGCGTACTCACCGAAGTTCTCCCAGAACCGCAGGTCGTTATAGCCGGCCGATGGCTCGGTCATGCGGGGGAAGCGGCCAGACCCCCAGTCGAAGCCTCCCGAGTCGACGACAACCCCTCCGATGGAGGTGCCGTGGCCGCCTATGAACTTGGTGGCCGAGTGCACGACGATGTCGGCGCCGTGTTCCATGGGTCGACACAGGTAGGGCGTGGCGAAGGTGGAGTCGACGACGAGGGGCAGGTCGTGGGCGGATGCCACGTCGACCAGGGCTGCCAGGTCGGCGACGGCCCCTGACGGGTTGCCTATGACCTCGGTGTAGAGAAAACGGGTGTGGTCGTCGATGCACGCTGCGAACGCCGATGGGTCGTCGCCGTCGACGAAGCGAGCCTCGACCCCAAACCGCCCGAGGGTGGTGTCAAACATTGCGTGGGTTCCGCCGTAGAGAGCTGACGAGGACACCAGGTTGTCTCCGGTTCCCGCGAGGGAGGCGGCTGTCAGGAACTCCGCTGCCTGGCCGCTGGCTGTGGCCACTGCCCCGATGCCGCCCTCGAGGCTGGCCATGCGCTCTTCGAAGGCGGCCGTGGTGGGGTTGGAAATGCGTGAGTAGATGGTGCCGTACTTCTGGAGGGCGAACAGGTCTGCGGCGTCGGCGGTGTCCTCGAAGACGAAGCTGGTGGACTGGTATATGGGGACAGCACGTGCACCGGTTGTCGGGTCGGGTCCTCCACCGGCATGGAGTGCACGGGTCCTAAACCCCCATTTGCGGTCATTCACGACCAGATTCTACGGAACCACGGAGCGGTAATATTGCACTAGTGATCTTACCGCCGCTAGAATCGGCCGGATGAAGCGGAAACTGCTGGCCCCACCCCTGCCCAGCCTGCTCGACACGGACAGCGATGCGTTCGAACAGAACCGCTCCGACATGCTCGAACAGCTGACCGTCATCGACGACCTCCTCGACGAGGCAGACGGCGGAGGCGGCCCCGCTGCAATGAACCGGATGCGTTCCCGGGGAAAAATGCCGATCCGCGAACGCATCGCACACGTCCTCGACCCCGACAGCCCCTTCCTCGAGATCAGCCCCCTGGCCGGCTACGACTCCGACTACGCCGTCGGCGGCGGCTTCGTGATGGGCATAGGCGTAATCGCCGGAACCGAGTGCATGATCCTCGGAAACGACCCCACCGTGCTGGGCGGGGCAATCACCCCCTACATGGGTAAGAAGTGGATGCGGGCAATCGAGATCGCCCGCGACAACCGCATCCCCTATGTGAGCTTCGTCGAATCAGCCGGTGCCGACCTGCGGATCCCGACCGGTGACGGAGGCTCCAGGCGAAGGGTCCAGACCGAGCACTTCGCAGAGACCGGCGGTTTCTTCTACGAGATGATCGAACTCTCAAAGCTCGGCATACCGACCGTCTGCATCGTGTTCGGTTCATCCACGGCAGGCGGCGCCTACCAACCCGGAATGTCTGACTACAACATCTTCATCAAGGAACGTTCCAAGGTGTTTCTGGCCGGACCACCCCTCGTGAAGATGGCAACCGGTGAGGAGTCTGACGATGAGACCCTCGGTGGCGGCCAGATGCACGCCGAGAGTTCCGGGTTGGCGGACTACCTGGCCGAGGACGAGATGGACGCCATCCGGATCTGCCGCGAGGTCGTCTCCCACCTCGACTGGCACAAGCAGGGTCCCGGGCCGACACTCGTTTCCGACGAACCGGTCCACGCCTCTGGCGATCTTCTCGGGCTCGTCAGCCGCGACCTGCGTCAACCCGTCGACGTCAGGGAGGTAATCGCCCGGGTCGTCGACGGCTCCAGGTTCGAGGAGTTCAAGCCCCGCTACGGCCCGACAATGGTGTGCGGATGGTCATCGATCCACGGCTACCCCATCGGAATTCTCGGCAACAACGGTGTCATCCACCCTGAGGCAGCCGAGAAGGCAGCCCACTTCATCCAGCTCTGCAACCGTCAGGACACCCCCCTCGTCTTCCTGCAGAACATCACCGGCTACATGGTCGGCCGCGAGGCCGAGGCCGACGGGATCATCAAGAAGGGCTCCCAGATGATCAACGCCGTCACCAACTCCACGGTTCCCCATATGACGGTGATCATCGGCTCCTCCTACGGTGCCGGTACCTACGGCATGTCGGGGCGTGGCTACCGCAACCGCTTCACGTTCCTCTGGCCCACAGCCAAGATCGCCGTGATGGGCCCCAAACAGATCGCCGGTGTCATGTCCCAGGTCCGCAGGGCCAGGGCTGCCCGCAAGGGCGAGGACTTCGACGAGGCCGCCGACGCCGAGATCGTGAGGATGGTCGAGGAGATCCAGGAGGCCGGCTCCCTCGCCCTTGTCGCCACAGGCGCTGTCAGCGACGACGGCATCATCGACCCCCGCGACACACGGACCGTCCTGGCCCTGTGTCTGTCGGTCGTACGCAACCGGGTGATCGAGGGCGCCACCCGCTACGGGGTGTTCCGGCTGTGAGCATCACGACCCTGCTTGTCGCCAACCGGGGAGAGATCGCCCGCCGGGTGTTCCGAACAGCCCGGACCATGGGCATCCGCTGCATCGCCGTGTACGTGGACTCCGACTCGGATGCTCCATTCGTCGCAGAGGCCGACGAAGCCGTACGCCTTGTCGGGGGCTACCTCGACAACGCCGAGATCATCGAAGCGGCCCTGACATCTGGTGCAGATGCGATCCACCCCGGCTACGGCTTCCTTGCCGAGAACGCAGGGTTCGCCACAGCGATCGAGGCAGCCGGCCTCACCTGGGTGGGCCCGTCCCCGACCGTGATCGCCACCATGGGCGACAAACTCGAGGCCAAGTCGGCGGCCGCCACTGCCGGGGTTCCGATACTCCCGTCCAGCGACGACCCCTCAACCGCCGAGGGGGTCGGGTTCCCATTGCTCGTCAAGGCGGCGGCCGGAGGCGGCGGCAAGGGAATGCACCTGGTCGAGGAGGCAGGCCAGCTGGCCGAGGCGGTTGCTTCAGCCGAGCGGGAAGCCGCCGGTGCCTTCGGCGACTCCAGGGTCTTCCTTGAGCGCTGGCTGCCCAGGTCTCGCCACGTTGAGATCCAGATCCTCGGCGACTCGCACGGCAACCTGGTCCACCTAGGCGAACGCGAGTGCTCAATTCAGCGCCGCCACCAGAAGATCATCGAGGAGTCGCCATCGCCGGCGGTCGGCGACGAGCTGCGTGCAGCCATGGGTGCCTCGGCGTTGAGCCTGGCTGGCGGCATCGGCTACTGCTCTGCCGGGACAGTCGAGTTCCTGCTCGACGACGACACCGGCGACTTCTTCTTCCTCGAGGTCAACACGCGCCTTCAGGTCGAGCACCCGGTGACCGAGGAGGTCACCGGCATAGACCTCGTACGCGAACAGATCCGGGTAGCCGCCGGCGAGCCGCTCGGCTACAGCCAGGCAGACATCTCGTTCAGCGGGCACTCCATCGAGGCACGCCTCTACGCCGAGGATCCGGGCGCCGGGTTCCTGCCGGCAACGGGAACCCTCGTGGCCTTCGAACCGGCATCCACCCCCGAGGTCAGGTGGGACTCCGGTGTCGAGGCCGGATCACACGTCGGCGTCGAGTTTGACCCGATGCTGGCCAAGGTCGTCTCCCACGGACCCACCCGGACCGAGGCCGCCGGGCGCCTGGCGCTCGCACTCGAACGCCTCCACATCGGCGGGGTCACGACAAACCGCGACTTCCTCGTCTCGACGCTCCGCCATCCCGGCTACCTGTCAGGCGACACGACCACCGACTTCATCAACCGGCACTCCCCCACCCCTGACCTGGCCCTCACCGACGCCGAGTTGACACGTGCCGCTATCACGGCAGCAATGTGGCTGCAGGGTCGCAACCGCTCAGAGGCCACAGTCCTCTCAGGCATTCCGAGCGGCTGGCGCAACGCCCGCCTGCCCGCACAAGAGGTGGCCTTCAACCACGGGGACACCCCGATCGAGGTCTCCTACAGGTCGCAGCGCGACGGCAGCTTCAGGGTCAACGACGCCACCGACGTGCAGGTCCACAGGTGGTCCCCCGATGAGATCGACCTTGAGATCGATAGGCGCCGTTCCACCAGCCGCGTCACCGGAACCGGCAACAAGGTGATGCTCCAGGTATCGCGTGGTACTGCCGTGTTCGATGTCGTTCCCCGGTTCGTGCTTCCCGGTGCCGAAGAACCCACGGGCGGCCTGACCGCTCCAATGCCGGGTGTGGTGTTGGAGTTGAGGGTTGCGGTGGGTGACGCTGTCACAACCGGGCAGACGCTTGTCGTGCTCGAAGCCATGAAGATGGAACACCACATGAAGGCACCGTTCGACGGACACGTGGCCGAGATGCTCATTTCAGACGGACAACAGGTTGAGAGCGGTGCCGTTCTTCTCGTCATCGACCCACTCGAGACCGACCTCGATGGCACACCATGACCGATTCCATCCGCATCGCCAACTGCTCGGGCTTCTATGGCGACCGCCTGTCGGCCGCCTCCGAAATGGTCGACGGTGGCGACATCGACTTCCTCACCGGCGACTGGCTCGCCGAACTCACCATGCTGATCCTTGCAAGGACCCGGGCCAAGCGGCCCGGTGGCGGATACGCCCGCACATTCGTGACCCAGATGGAACAGGTCATGGGGTCCTGCCTGGACCGGGGAATCAGGGTTGTTTCCAACGCCGGAGGCCTCGACCCCGACCACTGTGCAGAGGCTATGGCAGAGGTCGCAGACAGGCTCGGGCTGTCCCCCACCATCGCATGGGTGGCCGGCGACAACCTGCTGCCACGCCTCGACGACCTGGTGGCAGCCGGGGTGGACCTTACCCACATGGAGACAGGCGAGCCGATCGGCGACACCTCACGGTTCATCAGCGCCAACGCCTACCTGGGTTGCTGGGGCATCGTCGAGGCCCTGGAGAGTGGCGCAGACATCGTGATCACCGGGCGTACCACCGATGCCGCCATCGTGTGCGGGCCGGCCGCATGGCACCACGGCTGGTCCCGTGACGACTGGAACCCGTTGGCCGGTGCGGTGGTGGCCGGGCACGTCATCGAGTGTGGCACCCAGGCCACGGGCGGCAACTACTCGTTCTTCACCGAGGTGGAGGGCATGGAACGCACCGGGTTCCCGTGGGCCGATGTGGCGTCCGACGGATCGTCGGTGATCGGCAAGCACGACGGAACCGGTGGCGAGGTCTCGGTTGGAACCGTCACCTCCCAACTGCTCTACGAGATCGGACCGCCCGCCTACCTTGGCCCCGACGTGACCGCCCGGTTCGACACGATCAACATCGAACAGGCCGGTGTCGACAGGGTGTCCCTCAGCGGTATCGCCGGCGAGCCCCCTCCGTCGACCCTGAAGGTGTCGATGAACGAACTGGGGGGCTACCGCAACGACGTATCGGTGGCTCTGACGGGACTCGACATCGAGGCAAAGGCACGCCTCGTCGAGGATTCCTTCTGGCTCGCCTGTCCGACCGACCGTGACGACTTCGCCGAGGTCACCACAAGGCTGGTGCGCACTGACAAGGAAGACCCAGCATCCAACGAGGAGGCCGTGGCCCTGTGGAGGCTGACGGTCAAGGACCCCGACGAACACAAGGTGGGTCGGGCCATCTCCAGTTCGGTGAACGAGCTGGCCCTGGCGACCATCCCCGGAATGTTCGGCATCGGCGGTGGCGGCGCAAGGCCGTTTGGCGTATTCCGGCCGGCACTCGTACCTTCTGACCTTGTGCCCCAGCATGTCGTGTTTCTTGAGGGCGACCGGACCGTCGTGGAGTCGGTGGCGCCGACAGGCGTGGTCGACGTCGTACCAACCTCGGGCCCAGATGCCGAGAGGCCCGATGGTAAAACCAGCGCTGTTCCGATCGGACTAATTGTTGGTGCGAGATCTGGTGACAAGGGAGGCAACGCCAACCTCGGTGTCTTTGCCCGCACGCCTACAGCA
>DLRQ01000074.1:1653-4624 GCA_002501135.1 Candidatus Neomicrothrix sp. UBA7884 | reverse complement strand
GTCTCCTCGACCGGAGCCTCATCGGCGTCGCCTGACGACACCGGTCCACCCTGCTGATCGATCAGCGCCTTGAGCCCGTAGGCCAGGTTCTGTGGGAGTGCATTGAGAAGGCTTGCGAACTGCTGCATCGGTGCAGCCAGTGCGCCGGCAATCTGGGCGAGCAGAACCTCGCGCGGTGCGATCTTTGCCAGGGCCCTGATCTGCTCGACGCTCAACCTCTCGGAGTCCAACAGGCCGCCCTTGATCACCAGAGCCTCATGGACCTTGGCAAACTCATCGAGGGCTTTTGCGAGCGACACGGCATCGCCGGCTGAACCGTCGGGCCGCTCGCCTACCAGGGCAATGGCTGTAGGCCCGGTCAGCAGGTCGTCGATGTCAAAGGCCAGGTCGCTGACCGCCAGTCTCACGAGGGTGTTCTTGTACACCTTGTACTCGCCACCGACTGCACGTAGTGCAGCACGCAACTCGGCCAGGGCAGGGACATCAAGGCCCCTGTATTCGGTCAGCACAGCGGCTTCGGCGTTGGCCAGCCGCTCGCGAACCTCGGCTACGACAGCAACCTTGTCGGGGCGGGGATTCTCCACGCTCCTACCTCCTGGTGTTCCTCGGGTCAGGGGCTGCCGGTTGCACCGGCCTCCCATGTACGTCTTCGATCTGGCGTGACGGACGTACACCGATGACCCGGTCCGGACATGGCCCGGAGCCGATCAGGAGACTCGCCTGCTCGGGCGGCCGTCAAGCGCGTTCTGTGCCACATGGCGGCACAACCCGGAGGTCTTCGGTGAGCGTGTCAGTTGTGGCGGTCAGGGTAGCGTTGCATCGTCGCGCCCCCACCTCCGCTGCTGCAGTAGGCGTCAGTCGGCGACCTGTTGCGGATCGATTCTGATGCTTGGCCCCATCGTCGATGAGATGGCGACCTTCTTGAAGTAACGGCCCTTGGTGGATGCAGGCCTGAGACGCTCCAGCTCCTCAACTGCGGCCTTCAGGTTGGCTGCAAGCGCCGGAACCTCAAAGCTGACCCGTCCGATGGGGAGATGGACGTTTCCGAACTTGTCTGTCCGGAACTCAACCTTGCCACCCTTGAACTCGGCTACCGCCTTGACGACATCGTCGGTGACGGTGCCGGACTTCGGGTTGGGCATCAGGCCACGAGGTCCGAGCGAGCGACCCAGCTTGCCGACCGTCGGCATCATGTCGGGGGTCGCTATGGCCACATCGAAGTCGAGCATTCCGCCCTCGACCTCGGCAGCCAGGTCATCGGCACCGACATGGTCGGCTCCGGCCTCACTGGCAGCTGTTGCGGCCGCGCCCTGGGCGAAGACGGCCACACGGACGTCCTTGCCGGTTCCAGATGGCAGGCTCACAGTTCCGCGGACCATCTCTTCGGTCTTTCGGGGGTCAACGGCAAGACGCACCACCAGATCGACGCTCTCATCGAACTTGGAGCCGTGGACCGACCTGACCATCTCGAGCGCATCTGTGCCCGAGTGGAGTTCCTGTGGGTCTATACGGGCCGCTGCATCGTCGTAACGCCTGCCCCGGCCGCTGCTTTCTTCACTCTTCGCCATGGTGTTCCTCCCGGCTTCCTCGGGTTCGGCTCCTGTGTCCGGCGGGGCGAGGTACTCCCCTGTCCCGGAACCACCCATTGCGGATGGTGGCCATCTGGTCTTGGATCTGGTCAGGCGACCTCGATACCCATGCTGCGTGCAGTTCCTGCAACCTGCAGCTTGGCGCCTTCCATGTCTATGGCATTGAGGTCGGGCATCTTGGCCTCGGCGATCTCCTCCACCTGGGCCCACGAAATGGACCCGGCAACCTCACGGCCAGGGTTCTCAGCAGCCTTGTCAAGCTTTGCCGCCTGCCTGATGAGAAACGAGGTGGGCGGTGTCTTTGTGATGAAGGTGAAGGAGCGGTCCTCGTAGATCGTGATCTCGACGGGAACGATCTGACCGCGCTTGTCCTCGGTCTTGGCGTTGTACTCCTTGCAGAAGTCCATGATCGCCACACCGTGGGGGCCGAGCGCTGTACCGACGGGCGGTGCCGGGGATGCCTGACCGGCAGGGATCTGGATCTTCACGATCGCCATTGCCTTTTTCTTAGCCATGTCTGTTACTCGTAGTCGGTAGTCGGTTGGGGCCACATTCGGTGGCTGGGTCGAACGGTCAAGTCTGGAGGTGGGTCAGAGGATTGGCAACCCTGGCACCGGTCACCTCTCGGCAGCCCGGGCAGGATCAACAACTCAGAGCTGTGCCACCTGTGAGAACTCCAACTCGACCGGGGTTTCCCGGCCGAAGATGTTGACCAGCACCTTGACCTTCAGCTGGTCGACGTTTATCTCGATGATCTCGCCTGAGAAGTCGGCGAATGGGCCTTCCTTCACCCTCACGGTGTCGCCGGTGTCGAAGCCCAGCCTGGCCTTGGCCTTGACGGGTGCTTCGGCTGCGGTTTCGTCGGCGCTCGGAAGGAAGGTCTCGACCTCGCGCCGGCCCAGACGGGATGGCTTGCCGCCGGCGCCCACGAAGTTGACGATGCCGGGTGTGTCGCGGATGGCGGCCCAACTGGCGTCGTCGAGGTAGCAGCGCACCAGGAGGTAGCCGGGGAACATCTTCTTGGCGACCGTGACCTTCTTGCCGTTCCGGAACTCGACGACGTCTTCCATGGGGATGACAATCTCGAGGATGCGATCCTCGAGGTTCATGGATGCCGTGCGGGCATCGAGGTTCTTGCGGACCTTGTTCTCGTAGCCGGACTGGGTGTGGACGACGTACCAGTTGCCCGGCCTGTCATAGGCGCTCTCCGGCTTGGGAGCCGGCTCACCGTCATCGGGTGCGAGGAGCGCTTCCTCGTCGATCACCTCGACCTCGGTGGCCTGGTCATCAGCGGCAGCTTCCTCGGCGGGCTGGGCTTCGTCGACAAGATTGCCGACTGGGAGCAGATCGGCCGGTGTCGGCTCGGCTACGTTGTCGGCAGC
>DLRQ01000074.1:327-1314 GCA_002501135.1 Candidatus Neomicrothrix sp. UBA7884 | reverse complement strand
GTCGGCAGCCTCGGCTCCAGAGTCAACGAGGTTCCCGGTGGGGAGCAGGTCGGCAGCAGCCATTGGTGTCTCGGTCTCTTCTGTGGTGCTCATCAGATGTCAAACAGGTTGAGTACGGAGTTGGAAAATATCCAGTCGAGGCCCGCCACGATGGAGGTCACGGCGATGATGGTGACGACCACGACCGTTGCGTAGTTGGCGGTCTCGGCACGTGACGGCCACGCAACCTTGCGGAGTTCGGCCCTGACCTCGCGGGAGAACTGGGCAACGCTGGTCCGCTCCTCGGCCTGGTGCGACGACTGCTCGCGGCGCTGACGGATCGGCTCGCCATCGGCGTCAACCTCACCCTGGCGCTGCAGGAGTCTCTTCTGCTCGCGGTTCATCGACATGGACAGGCCTCAGATTGGAATATCGGTGGATGGATCAGGCTAACGGGGTCAGATCGCCGCGCGCCCCCGATGGGCAGGTTGACGACTACGCGATCACCCTGCCGATCGGCGATACCGCCGACTGGCCTTGCAGGGCAGGAGGGACTCGAACCCTCAACCGCCGGTTTTGGAGACCGGTGCTCTAGCCATTTGAGCCACTGCCCTGTGTCCCCGACCTCCAGCTCATTGTCGGAGTCGGGGGGCGGATCCGGCGGCAGGATACCAGCCGACCTGACCTGATCCAGCAGGGAAAATCGTGTCGGTGGACGTGTTCGTCCTATGGCACGACCCCGGGGCAGGATCAGCGGGTCTCCTTGTGGTCGACATGCGTGCGGCACCACCGGCAGTACTTCTTCAGCTCGACACGCTCGCGCGTGTTCGCCTTCGACTTGGTGGTGATGTAGTTGCGACGCTTGCACTCCTGGCACTCCAGGGTGACCTGTACTCGCTTGTCGGATGCCATGACGATTTCTCACTTCCGGGTTTTTGGACGACCGACCGTTCTCTTCGGCGGGCCGGGTCGCTTTTCTGGCTTGTAGCGACGGACAGATTCGAACTG
>DLRQ01000074.1:0-146 GCA_002501135.1 Candidatus Neomicrothrix sp. UBA7884 | reverse complement strand
CTTGCACTCCTGGCACTCCAGGGTTACCTGTACTCGCTTATCGGATGCCATGACGATTTCTCACTTCCGGGTCTATTGGTGGCCCACTGGTCTTTTCAGTGAGCCAGGTCGCTTTTCTGGCTGGTAGCGACGGACAGATTCGAACT
>DLRQ01000055.1:9580-9824 GCA_002501135.1 Candidatus Neomicrothrix sp. UBA7884 | reverse complement strand
GAGTGTCCCGTAGCAGTCGAAGGTTAGGACTGAGTGGTCAGTCAGGCGGCGGGTCATGTCACAAGATCACAGATAGGCGCAATGGTTGTACTTCTCTCGTGAATGAACTGTGAATGGAGGCGACATTATGGCGCCGCCGGGAGGTGTCCGACTCCAAAATTTACCATCTAGTCAGTCTGTTATTGGTGGGCGCGGAGGGACTTGAACCCCCGACCCCCTCCTTGTAAGGGAGGTGCTCTAGCCA
>DLRQ01000055.1:0-9290 GCA_002501135.1 Candidatus Neomicrothrix sp. UBA7884 | reverse complement strand
CCGACCCCCTCCTTGTAAGGGAGGTGCTCTAGCCAACTGAGCTACGCGCCCGGGAGCGGACACCCTACCGGTGGACACTCCCCGTTGAAGGACAGGCTCAGAACCCCTTCCTGGCCTCCATTAGTGCCTCGGCAAGAGCAGGTCCGGCGCCTGCAACGGGTGTGCGGCGGACATCAGAATCAAGAACGCAGAGGTCTCTTCCAAGTGCATCGGCAACGACCACACCGGCCTCATCGCATATCAGTGCAGCCGCCAGATAGTCCCAGACACCGTGGGCGTCGGGCGAGCAGTCGACGTACCCGTCGACTCGGCCGTCGGCCACGGCACACAGGTCGAGGGCGGCCGACCCGAAGGCCCTGAACTGCCCCCATCCCAGGTTTCGAGGTGGTAGGCCCGAGATGGCAACGAGCGAATCCTCGAGGGCCGGCGCCGACTCGCGCCTGATCTCGATTCCGTCACGGCGAGCACCCCAGCCCCTGACAGCGTCGTAGCGGCACCCGGTAGTCAGATCAGCTACTACGGCCACCCATGGGCCCCCATCATCGACAGCGCATAGGCACGTCGAGTACCACGGAATGCTCCTTGAGGCGTTGGTGGAGCCGTCAAGTGGATCAACCACAACGGTAGGGCCCGACCCAACGGTCAGACCGGACTCCTCGCTGAGCACGCCGTAACCGAGCGGGTCCAACAATTCATGAACTGCACGGTCGGCAACCACGTCGCTCTCGTACTGATCCGGCCGGTTTCCCGACGGCCCCCAGTCCTCGTGCGAGGTGAGCGCCGCCACGACCGCATCGGCAGCGTCGTGCAGGTCGCTCAATACTGCTGACGCGTCAGTTCCGATATCCCTATGTTCACCCACACCACCGGTCTAGCACCCGACAGGGCGGCTTCCCCCGGGGCCTTCACAGCGGGTCGCCACCATGACCCAGCCCTGTGGTCCCGACTCCCTGGCCCCTAACCTGTTGCACCTACCCTGTTGAGGCAATCCATCAGGTCGGGAGGAGCGCACGTGGCAGTAGTCGACATCGCCGGGTTCATCGCCGACCTGAAGGACCATGCCGCCGAGCACGGCTTCCATGTGCATGATGAACGCCACTTCGTCGAGACCTACTCGATGCGCCAGGCGTTCGAGGTCGACCTGCATCCGGAGGCAGCCTGTGGCGGACCGCTCGACCTGCACCTCTCGCTTGACCTCGAGCCTCGCACCCTGATGGCCTTCGAGGACGAGGTCATGTCGATCCCCGACGATGCCGACCCGAGCGACGACCTCGTAATCCAGATCATGTTCACCTGGGCCCTCCCACCCCTCGATCAAGGTCCCGACCTGCTGGTGCTGGCAACCGAGTTGGCCGGAATCGGAGGCCCCGACCTGCCCATCGAGGTTTCAGCCGTTGATTCGTTCGCAGCGGTGACAGACGCTCCGCAGCGCTCCCTCGGGGTTACAGCGAGATTGGAGACCCCGCTGGCTGCCCTGTTCCGAGGCGACAACAGCACCTCGATGTGTGACGCACTGGACAGGTCACACAAGATCAGCGAGTACCTGCTGGACCGGGCGCCGGCGTGGCTGGGAGACCTGTAACCACCGGCCCATCAGCCGGATCTCGCCCTGTCATCACACCTACACAACATGGACCTGCGAGGCTGTGGCAGACATGGGGACCAACATCACAAACCGTTTTCTGGCGGCCGCCCTCCTGCTGATCGTTTCCCTCGCCGCACAGGCGTGCGCCGCCTCGAAACTTACTGAGGCCACGACCGGGGCATCACCGAGCGGCTCAACCGCCTCCGACATTGCATCCACCCCATCTGCGCTAACCGATTCATCCGTTGCGAAGCCACCAGAACCGGGTACGCCCACTCCAGTTCCAACTCCTTCCGTCGTGTCGACGACCACTGTTTCAACCACTCAGACCCCGACCCCCACATCGATTGCAGGCACGATGCCTGTTGCGCCCCCGACCGCAACTTCCGCTGCCACGGCCACGACAACGGCGTCACCCACGGTCACGACTCAACCACCGTCTCCACCCACATCGACAGGCGTTCCACAACCACTGGCTGACCTCTCCCCTGAACAGGCCCTCCTCTCCTCGTGGATGCTGAACGTCGACGACATACCCGCAGCAGTCATCTCAGACGCTTCAGTTGTTCCAACCGACGTGCAGTCGGCCGAACTCGTTGACGTTTACGGCACCACCTATCTACATATTCGGGCCAGCGGCATACCCAGCTACGAGACCACGATCAGCCAGGACCACATCGACTTCCTCGACAACAGGCCCCGACAGGCACACGACTTCATGGGCGGTTCGACGCTGGTGAGCCTCGAGGATCAGGTCTCCTTTGGCGAGGACATCGGATATCGCAGCACCGGCTGCGAAGACGTACCCGGATCCGGCTACGGGTACTGGCCTCCGGGGCCCGCCTGCCCGACAAGCCAGGACTGGGAGGCACGGTTCCCAGTCGATCCGGTCAAGGCAGCGGAACCCGTCGCAACGGGCCTCGGAGCAATTGGCCTCTGGGTGAACGGAACTGCGATCTTCAACTGGAGCGACGGCCAGTCCTGGCAGGGTGAGCGGGTCTGGTGGAACCTGGCCCCCACCGCTGAGGCCTACGACCTCGACATCTGCCCCGGCCATTCGGCAATGGGCACCTACCATCACCATTCCAACCCGACCTGCTTGGCAGACCAACTGGGGTACGACTGGTACCACTCCCCCATCTACGGCTTCGCAGCCGACGGGGTTCCTATCGCCGGACCCTGGGTATCTGACAACACCCTCGCCCGCTCGTCGTGGCGGGTACGTGACTACGCCGACCCCGACTCGGCCACCGGTTGTGGAGTAGCCGGCCAACGAACCTGCCTTCTCGTGGACCAGACGGACCCGGCGGCCGGCACCGTCACAACCGACCTGCCCGGACCCGACATCGGCACCGCCGTCACCTCCCAGTCGGGCAACGCATTCCTGGCCGACACAGGCTGGTTTATGCAGGACTGGTACTACGACGCCTCTTTGAACGACGCCAGCCCGATGGCCCTCGACGAGCACAACGGCCACCTGGGCACCCTGCCCGGCTTCACCGAGCCGCGCTACCACTACCACGTGACCCAGGAGCAGCGCCCCGACGGCTCCCTCGTCGACGTGTTCCCCTACTACGTGGGCCCCACCTTGTGGGGAGAGCTGCATGACAGCGCCCTCACGGGAGGCGGGAACGGCACCCTTGACCGACAACCACCAGAGGATGGAGGCGACGCACCGCCCCCCGGCAACAACCTTCAAGCAGCGGCCGAGACACTCGGAGTATCCGTACAGGTCCTACAGGATGCACTTGGTCCGCCTCCGCCCGACCTGGAACGTGCAGCTGAGATCCTGGGGGCCACGGTCGAGCAGTTGCGGTCGCTGCTTCCTGCACCACCTCGACCCTGAGTCCCGCCTAGCCGAGCGGCTCAGGGGCATGCAATGCTCACCGGGTCGCCCCGAAGGTCGCGTTGGCTGGAACGGAATCGACACCGGGACCGGAGGAGTCGAAATGTCATTTCCAGTGGAGGAGATAGACCGCCTGCTGTCGACGACGAGGTCCGTGCGCCGCCGCCTCGACCTGGAGAAGCCAGTGCCCGAGGACCTCCTCCTGGACTGCATCGACCTGGCTGAACAGGCACCCACCGGGGGTAACCAGCCGAGCAGGCGCTGGCTGGTGATCCGCGACCCGAAGGTGAAGTCCCAGCTTGCGGACCTCTACCGGGAGGCAGGTGGTACATGGCTGTCGGAACGGGCAAGCGCCCTTGCTGGAACCGGTGACCCGAGAGAGCGCGCCGCCCGCTCGGGAGGACATCTGGCCGACCACCTGCACGAGGTTCCCGCCCTCGTGCTGGTCACAATCTACGGCGGGCATGACGGCAGCGGACGGCCCGGCCTGTTCGACTCAGTCATCCAGGCGGCGTGGAGCTTCTGTCTTGCAGCTCGCTCGCGCGGCCTCGGCACCGCCTGGACCACCCTCCACCTCGGCGCCGCCGACAAGGTCGCAGAACTCCTCGAAATCCCCGAGGGGGTAACCCAGGTGGTCCTGTTGCCGGTCGCCTACACGATCGGCGACGAATTCGCTCTGGCCCCCCGGCGACCGGCCAGGGAGATCACCTGGTTCGACAAGTGGAGCCGAACCCTCGAAGGCACCACCGACGGCCGGCCTCCCCTGTTCACCGACGGTGCAGGAGTCACAGTCGAGGTTGACATCGACGCCAAGGCCGCCGACATCTGGCCGATCGTCTCCGACATCAACCTGCCGGCCCGGTTCAGCGACGAGTTTCAGGGGGCCGAGTGGATCGACGACGAGCCGGCCGTTGGAGCCCGTTTCATGGGCCGCAACAGACGAGACGACCTTGGCGAATGGGAGATCACCTGCACGCTCGTCGACTACGAACCAGAGCGGGTGTTCGCCTGGCACCCCGGAGATCCCGACAACCCTGCGGCCCAGTGGCGTTTCGAACTCACACCCCTCCTCGGAGGCACACGCCTCCGGTTCTCGATGGTGTTGGGCCCCGGCCCATCCGGCCTGACCGCCGCCATCGCGGCAATGCCCGACAAGGAGGCGGCGATCATCGCCCACCGCCAAAAGGGGCAGGCCGCCAACATGCACCGCACGATCGAGGGCATACGCGACCTGGCCGAAACCCAGACCACCTGACACTCCTGAACCCCCTGAAAGGACCCCACCCAATGACCACCCTCGGACTTTCCGCAGACGAACTCCTCTCCACTACCCGCTCTGTACGAAAGCGGATCGACTTCGACCGACCTGTGGAACCTGCACTTATAGAGGAATGCCTCGAGTTTGCCGTCCAGGCACCGACTGGTTCCAACCGGCAGGGATGGCGGTTCCTCGTCGTCACTGACGATGACAAGAAGGCAGCCCTCGCCGATCTCTATCGCCGCGGCTGGGAGCTCTACTCCACGATGCCTGCAAGCACCGGGGCCACCAGGACGAAGGCCTCAGATGACCGTGCCAGCCAGCAGATGCGGGTGCTTGACTCAGCCTCCTACCTGGCTGAGAACATGTACCGGGTGCCCGCAATGCTCATCCCCTGCATGCCTGGTCGAGTCGAACATCCGACCGGAACAGGCATCGCATCCATGATGGCTTCGATCATTCCGAGCACCTGGAGTTTCATGCTGGCGGCACGCGAACGCGGCCTAGGAACCTGCTGGACCACCATCCACCTCATGTTCGAGGAGGAGGCTGCGGCAGTGCTTGACATCCCCTTCGAGAAGGTGAGCCAGATCGCCCTGATCACCGTCGGCCACACGATCGGCACCGACTTCACACCGGCCACCCGATCACCCGCGTCCACCGTCACCGACTGGAACACCTGGACGGCCTGACTGAGGCGCTTTCCCCCGCCAGAGTGTCCCCAACCAGCAGGCTTCCCAGACGTATGCTCCGGCCATGCGCGCAAACAGAGCAATCCTCGGCCTCGGAGTTCTCGTCCTCTTGGCAGCCGGGTGCGGGAGCAGCGACGACTCCACTCCCGTAACCGTCACACCGACGACGGCTCCAGATGCCTACGCCACAACAGTCCCGGCCGTGACCACCACCCAGGCCTCCTACTCCACGACAACCGCTGCCACAACAGCCACCACAGCTGCCACAGCCACTGCCACCACCCTGCCGCCGACCACCACAGTCCCACCCGACACCGGCCCACGAACCGTCACCGTCGAGGCAGGCGACTCGCTCTCACAGATAGCCAAGGACAACGGCATGTCCCTCGATGACTTGGCAGCCATCAACGCCATCTGTGACGCCAACCAACTCTTCGTCGGCCAGGTGCTCCTGCTCTCCGCCGAAGAGACCGGCGACCCCGATGCCGAGCCCAGTGAACGTACCGTGACAGTCCAGTCGGGCGACTCCCTCTCCAAGATCGCCAAGCGCCACGACACCACCGTCGAGGCTCTAATGGCCGACAACGACATCGACGATCCCAACACCATCTTCGTGGGCCAGGAGCTGACCGTTTCCTCCGATGCACCGGCCACACCCATTGAGGACCCCTGCAGCTGAATAACCCTCTTCCGATCAGCCTGACCCCGCTGATCGCCCGATGGACCGCCTAGCCTCCTCGCCATGGGGATGGAAATAAGCTCAGACACAGGACCACTCCCAGAGGAGCTCACGGCCGACGAACTGTGGCGGACCTCCCCAGATGCTCTCCTCGTCGTGGCGCGGGGTGGTGTGATCCTGGCAGCCAACATGGCCGCCCGACACCTGTTCGGTTACGACCCCGGTTCCCTCGTAACCAAGAGCGTCGACGACCTGTTGCCAGCCGCTGCCCGTGAAGCCCACCGTCGGCAACGCGAGGGGTTCGAAGACGAACCAGCGCCACGGTCAATGAGCACCAGGCAGGGCCTTGAGGGGATGAAGGTCGACGGTACCTGCTTTCCGGTGCACGTGAGCCTGGCCCCCCTCGGCAACGGAAGCGGCCTGGTAATCGCCGCTGTCCGCGACATGACCCAGTGGGTTGAAGCTGAACGAGAGCTGCGCGATAGCGAATACCGCAGGGACATGGCCGAGGACCATGAGCGCATCGCCCGCGACCTGCATGACACGGTCATCCAGGAGCTCTACGCGGCAGGCATGGCCCTGCAGGCACTCCAGGCAGCCAGCGATCCCATTCAGGCGACCCGTCTGGCCGAGATAGTGAATGGCCTCGATGCCACCGCCCGCACCATTCGCGCTGTCATCTTCGATCTGGCCTCACCGGTTCACAGCGCCCAGGGGCTCAGAACCAGGGCCACCGAGGTCGTGTCCGAGATGATCGAAGCCCTCGGTGCCGAACCACGCTGCCAGTTTGTGGGGCCACTTGACACGGCGGTGTCCGATGACCTTGTCGAAGAGGCACTAGCCGTAATTCGAGAAACCCTGACAAATGTGGCCAAACACGCCGGGGCATCCACCGTCGATCTGAGAATCCAGGTCGACAGGGAGTTGTCGATAGAGGTCGTCGACGACGGTGTCGGCCTGTCGGAGAGCGTTGAGCGTAGGAGCGGTCTCGCCAACCTGGCGGCGCGGGCAGAGAACCACGGCGGTTCGTTCGCCGCCTACCGGGCTCCTGCGGGCGGAACCGCCATCGAGTGGGTCGTACCGCTGGTACCGGGCAGCAGCGACAGCTGAACTTCAGACGCCCTTGCGGCGCTCATCCAGCCTGGCGGAGAATGCGGCCGCCTCGGTACGCCGCTGCATTCCAAGTTTCTGAAGAAGGCTCGTCACGTAGTTCTTGATGGTCTTCTCGGCCAGGATCATCTCGTCGGCGATCTCCCGGTTGGAGAGGCCGTCTCCGATCAGTTCAAAGACCCGAAGCTCCTGTGGTGGCAATTCGCCCACCGTCGACTCCCCAGATTCCCGCAACCGCCGCAGCGCCAACCGGATTGTCGCCCTGTCCAAGAGAACCCTGCCGTCGGCCACCATGCGAATCGCCTCCAGGAGGTCGCCTCCCTGGACCTGTTTGAGCACGTATCCCGCGGCTCCGGCAAGGCTTGCCTCTACAAGGGCCTGATCGTCTTCGAAGGATGTCAGCATCAGGCACTTCACAGCGGGGTACTGCGACCTGATGTCCCGACAGACCTCTACGCCCGATCCATCTCCGAGGCGAATGTCGAGCACGGCAACGTCGGGGCCGACCTCCGCCACCACCTGGAGTGCTTCCGCCGCAGTTCCAGCCTCGCCAACAACCTCCATGTCGGGTTCGGCATCGATCACGGCGACAACACCACGCCTGACGATCTCATGGTCGTCAAGGAGGAAGACACGAACTGGCTCAGCCATGGTCATCATCTACCACACCAGCACGCCAGGAGAAACATCCTCAGGCGGCGTGACGCTCGTACCGGAGTTCATAGAACCCGTTACCCGCTACGCCGGCGGCAAGGATGCTGACCCAGAATCCAACCAGGCCTCCCACTCCGAGCGAGGAAACCCAGCCGTGCCGGGGTTCGATCAGGTGGTGCGTGACGGTTACGAGGGCAGTGAGTAGCACCAGGGACCAGAGCCCCGCGTACAACACCGTCATCAGACGCTTCTTCCCGTCCTCGTCAACCAGACGGTGTTCAACTGGGGTTTCCATGGGGTTCCCTCCGCATCTTGTAGCCGGTCTCCAGGAGTTGACGCTACGAAGCCCCGATTCCTGTGAGCAGGGTCGAAGGTCCCTACTTGAGGTCATTGTCAGGCAATAGCGTGGGCCCGTGGGCAGAGGAAGAACGCGTGCTGAACAACGGCGCAGGGCCAGATCCATGGCGCCCCGGCGGGCGAATGCATCACCGGCGGTTCTTGTCGCGATCATCATCGGATTCGTTGTGGCGGTGGTGCTTACAATTTTCGTTGCCCTCCAGGGGGGCGACGACACCCCACCGGTCGAGCCCGGAACCACCGTCGTCACGGCAACCGAGTTCGCCTACTCACCAACCCGGATCGCTGTAGATGGCGGGGCAACGTTCCTGCTTCGCAACGAGGGAGCCGTCTACCACGACCTCCGCATTGAGGGCATCGACGACTTCTCCCTCGAGGCGTTGCCCGACGAGGATGCAACCGGCAGCATCGAACTGGAAGTCGGCACCTACGTACTGTTCTGCAGCGTCCCGGGTCACCGCGATGCCGGAATGGTCGCCGAACTCCAGGTCAGCTGACTTCCGGGCCTCACTGGCTCTCTACAGGTCCGGGACTTTGGTCCCTACCGATTGGTTGCCCCACACCGGATGATCGTGGCAACCAAGGGGATCTACAGTGCGCCTCAACAACAACAATGCCGTCGGGCCAGGTGACTTCAGCGATGAGCACCTTCAGCCACGTGTCCTCGTCGAGGAAGAGGACGGCGCGGTCCGGGCCGCCATCGTGGAGATGCTCGAGGACGCAGGGTTCGAGTCGGTCGGTTGTGGTGGCCCCGACACACAGATCTCGGGCCACTGCCCCCTCGAGAACCATAAGGAGTGTGGTACCGCCAGGCATGCAGACGTGATCTTCTGCTCGTTGCGCATGAGTGACCCCAGGAACCGTGAGATTCTCAAGAGCCTCAAGCGCCTCCACAGGAACACCCCGATCGTGGTCGAGGTTCCCAAGCCGCAGGCGGCAAGCCTCCACGGATCCCTGATCGGCACTCATGTCATCTACACCCCGATCACCAGGCGCAGCCTCACAAAGGCGGTGCTCGACGCATGGAAGGCCGAGGATCCAATCCTGGCGACCCTTCGCTGACCTACACAGATCTCCCGGGGCCTCAGCGGCCGGTCCCCACCACTCTG
>DLRQ01000037.1 GCA_002501135.1 Candidatus Neomicrothrix sp. UBA7884 | reverse complement strand
ACCGGTCGCCGGTTGACGAAGCCAGCAGGTCACACATGAACATAGTGTTCCGCCTGCCCGACGATGACCTCGAGAAGCGCTTCATGGCCGAGGCCGCCACTGCCGGCATGGTGAACCTGAAGGGCCACCGCAGCGTCGGCGGAATCAGAGCCAGCGTCTACAACGCAATGCCCATCGAGAGCGTCGAGACCCTGGTTGGATTCATGGTCGACTTCAGGTCTGCCAACGCCTGATCCGGGAGGTCGGCCCGGTCAGCCCTTGAGAAGGGTCACGGTTCCCGCAGCACCGTCAACCTCCACCACGGCCCCATCTGGAATCGAGTGGGTCGCCCCTGTAACGCTCACAACGCACGGCAGGCCCAGCTCGCGCGACACGATGACGGCGTGGCTCAGCTGACCTCCGACGTCAACGACCACGGCCTCGACCGGCACGAACAGGGGGGTCCAGCTCGGGTCGGTGAGGGGTGCGATCAGGATGTCCCCTGGCCCCAGGTCGCCCGGATCTGAAGGGTCTGTGACCACGCAGGCACGACCCCTCGCAACCCCGCTGGAGCCGGGAATGCCTGAAAGCACCGTTCCGACAGTTGCTGCTTCGATTGTGCGCTCCGCCCGCCTGTCCCAGGTCTCGATGGGAGGCATCTCACCGGAAAAGCAGAATGGCGGAACCAGTTGCGACAGCGCGTCCCGGGTCGCTCTCCTCGACTCCACCAAACCTGCAAATGCTCCTGGATTTCGGCGGTAGTCATCCAACTCCGCGTAGGTCACGTACCAGAGGTCGTCGGACCTTCCCTCGGGTGTCAACTCGGCAATCCTTCGCCCCAACTCGCGTGCGGCCAGCCGGACCTGGTGGATGACGTCAACCAGCATTGTCTTTCCTTGTTCCCTGGCACGGCTGTGGACCACCGCTGAGGTGAGGGCACGGTCGAACAGCCACCTGGTGACGCCACGCATACGGGACCTGGCCATGGACTCGGCGACCTCGCGCTCACCTGCACGTGCAGCAGACCTGGTTGTGGGTGCGTGGTCGTCGCCTGCATGGCGCATCCGGTCGATGATCGCCAGTGGCATAGCGGGGTCGGTTCCCCACACCTCGCACGCTATCTCCCACTCGTTGGGGCCACGGCTGCCGTAGTTGTCGAGGAACCCGCCAAAGTCCGCGAGAAAGGCCCCAACGGACGGAGTGTCCTCGGTGGTCGACAGCCTTTCAAACAGGCCAGCAACCCCCTCGTCGAAGAGCGATGTCAGGATTGTGTCACCGGCGACGGTACGGCTGAGTTCCCACATGGCGAACGACGGCTCAGCCGAGGCGACCCCGCCTATTCCAGAGACCATGACGAGTGCCAGGGACCCATCGTCCAGCTTCCTCGAGCAGAGGTCGCGCAGCATGTAGAAACCGGCTCCGGCACCACCTGAGACCAGCAGGTGGCCGGTGAACATCCGGGCCAGCATCGGTGCCGAAGTAGCCATCACGGTGACAAGGTCATCGTCGGATGCGGTCTCGAAATCGGGCAGTGAGGCCCTCCACTCCGCTGCCTCGGCCATGTCTGTCGACAGGTGTGGAATCTCGTCGGCCAACAGCACCTTCAGGCCGTGGAACACCCCGCGCAGCATCGCCACCGGGTTCCGGTCGCCCCGTCTGGGCACGTGCGCCGGGGCTATGCCCTCAGCTCCCAGGAATGTTGCATCGGTCTCGGCGATGCTTGCGCCGGGCGTGCGCACCGCTATCACCCGTGAAACCGAGAGGTTCAGGTAGGAGTATCCGCCGAAGATCCCCATGTGGACGTCAGCGTCCTCGTCGCACTCGGCACGGGTGATGACTCCCGTCGACAGCAGGGCATCGCTGAACGGATCGTCTCCAAGGTCCCTGGCCATCGTGGTACTCAGCGGGAAGACCACCTCCGGGTAGACCTCTCCGGCATTTCCGCGGGTGTAGACAGGGAAGCGACTGCTGGGCGTTGTCTGTACGTACAGGCCCAGGCCAAAGTCCTGCAGTTCCATCGGCTTATCCCAGAGTCAGCCAATCGGCCCTAGCCGAGGCTGGCTACTGGGCCGTCGACGGCCCAGTAGCCGTCGAGCGCCGGGTACGGGATGGTTATTGACAAGGTGTTGGTTCCGGATCCACCCACGCTGAACGGGGCGAAGGAGAGGACAAGGCCACCGTGGGTCAGGTTGAAACGCGCGAAGTTGATGGCCTCGGGTCCTGCGCCGGCCACCCGCCGCTGGTCGGTCCAGGGCTCAAGTTCCAGCCTCGCCTGGGCCTCTGTCGACACGGCCGCCACCCAGTCGGTCGTGGGCTCAAAGAGGTCAGTTACCTGAATCGGTTGTCCGGTGGAGAGGTCGAAGGTCTCGGTGAGGATCTCTGACGTCTCACCGGCAATCCCCGGCAGCAGTCGCCGGACAGTGTTGCGGAGGCTGAGAATCTCATCTGTCGCCAGGAGAACGTCGTACTGGTGCTGGATCCACATGCACCGGCCCTCGGTCGATTCCCGACAGGCGTAGCCGTTTCGCTCCACAGCCGTAGCTGTCTCGTCGAGGAACATCTGTACCGCCCCCTGGGTTATGCCCAGAAGTCGACCGTTCACCTTCGGGGATTCCCTTGGGCCTTCGATGCGAGGCCACCTCACGAACACCTGGATGAGGCCGGATCGGTTGAGTGCCACTCCGTCGGGACCGAAGGCCATGACCCTCGTGTCGATCACACAGACCAGGTCCTCGAACCTGATGAGGGGGCCACCGGGTATGTCAAGTTCCCTGGAACTCTCACGTGGAATGAGCAGGACCTGTCCGATCTTCAACATGTTCGGATCGCTCAGGCCGTTGGTCCGGAGGAACTGTTCGACCGTGCGTTCGTACCGCTTGGCGATCTTACCCAGGGTGTCGCCGGACTCGACGGTGACGGTCTCGGGGCCTTCCTCGACGATCTGGATACTGTCGGGTTGGGCATCATCCACGCACTGGTCACTGGCGGCTCGCAGGTCAGGGAGGTCGACCGGGACCCAGCCGTCAACCTTCAGCGGAGCGATGGTCGTGATGGCTGCACTGATACCGAAGAGGTCCGGAGTGGTAGCCGGGGTGGCTACCTCATTGGTTCCACCGCATGAGGTCGCCAGCACGGCGATGAGGACGGCAATGGATGAACGACGGCACACGTTCACAGGATTGCACGCCCGAAGCGACTCCGGGCGCCACTATGCGCCGTCGCCCGCCGCCTCGACTCCGACCTCGCAGGCGCCCGGGGAGTTTCAGGTGAGGCCCTGCAAAGCAATCCACGCCGGCCGGCCATCAACCCAGGTCTCGTCGACGGTGATGCTGGGAAGGGTGTCGACGGACACCGTGAACGGATCAGCGCTCAGGAGCACCAGGTCGGCATGGTTGCCGACCCGGATGCTGCCCACGTCGTCACGGCGCAGGGCATGGGCGCCGCCACGGGTATAGCCCTCGAGTGCCTGCGACCGGGTCACCTTCGCAGCCTCACCGATGATCCGCCCCTGAGAGGTCAGCCGCGTCTCCGCACACCAACAGGCGAGCATCACATCCGGACTCGTAACCGGTGTGTCAGAGGAGAGCACGACTGGCAGGCCTGCCCGGGCAAATAGGCCGGAGGCGTACATCCGCTCGGCGTGTTCAGGATGATCTCTCCGCACCCCTTCCCCATACAGGTGGACCTGTGCCGGCTGCGGTACAGGCACAACCCCGAGTCGGCGCATTTCCACGATCTGACCGTCGGTCGGAAAGCCACAGTGCTCGATGCGATGCCGTAGGTCCGGATGTGGTGCCCTTCGCCCCAGGGCGTCAAGCACCAACTGGATCGCCTCAGGACCCTGGGCGTGGGTGGCTGTCTGGCGGCCGAGGGCATTCGACTCGTCGATCAGGTCCTCGAGATCGCCCTCCTCGTGGTAGAGGAATCCGTGGGTATTCCCACAGCCACATGGGAGGCAGGCGGTTCCCGCGACGAGCGAACCGTCGGCGTAGTGCTTGATTCCACCGAAGTTGAGGTGGTCATCACCGAACCCGACCTCCAGGCCATATCGGTCGACCAGCCCAATATGGCTGGAAAGCACGTACGTGGTCACCCGAAGCCGGAGCCGACCAGCGTCTCTTGAGTTGGCATAGGCCGACAGCTCCCGGTCTGTCACCTGACAGTCCCCGACCGAGGTGATCCCGGCTGCCAGGAGCGATTCCTGGGCAGTGTCCAGCTGTGCCGCAAGTGCCTCGTGCGTGTCGGGGATGTGCAGGTTGGGGCCATGGTTCCCCACCTTCGTGCCGTCAGGCCCGGTGAGCAGGTCACAGGCTGCGTCGAACACACGCCCCGTCGGGGCTCCCGACCCGTCACGGTCGATCAGACCTCCGGTCGGGGTAGGGGTGTCTGCCCGGATTCCGGCGGCATCCAGGCCATGTGAGTTGGCCACGTAGCCATGCCCACTGACGTGCATGATGGTGACCGTCACATCCTCAGAGACCCGGTCGAGGTCTGCAGCCGTGGGATGCCTGTCGTCAGAAAGCCGGTGATGGTCGTAACCGAAGCCTCGGACCGGCAGGGTGCGCTTCAGGCCAAGAGAATGCTCCCTGAGAATCTTCACGACCTCGTCGACACTCGATGCCGTCGACAGGTCCGCCCAGGTCATGCACTGACCCAGCATCAGGGGATGGGTGTGGGCGTCTACGAATCCAGGAAGCAGACAGCGACCGTCTAGGTCGACGACCTCGGCCCTGCCCGGCTCCATCGCACCCTCAAGGCTTCCGACAACAGATATCCGGTCGCCGTCAACTCGCACCGCCTCTGCTGCGGCACCGTCCATCGTGTAGATGGGTCCACCGGTTAGCACGACGCCCGCAGAATTCACTGGCTGACACCCTTCCCTCGGGTCCGTGGGAGCACGGTAGTGGCGGCTCAGGAATCCAGCGGTTCCAGTACCGTCCGTCGTCGATGCTCGAACACCAACGAGGTTCGCTCATCGACGACGCCCTCGATGCTGGAGATGCGATCCAGGACGAGGTGGCGGAGGGCCTCGGTGTCGCTGACGCTCAAGTGCACGAGGATGTCGTCGATGCCGGAGAGCATGAACACCGCCAGCGTCTCGGGCAGTGACCAGAGTCGCTCCACGACCTGATCCACTATGGCGGCCGTCTTTGGCCGGAGGCGGATGGCGACCATCGCCTGGATGGGGCGGCCGAGGGCGTTCAGGTCGGTGGTGGCGTGGTAGCCGGTGATGACGCCCCGCTCCTCGAGCGAGCGCACCCGGTCCAGGGTCGTGGACGGTGCCAGACCGACGGTACCTGCGAGCGCCCGGTTGGTCTGCCGTGCATCTGACTGGAGTGCAGCGAGAATCCGAATGTCAGTCCGGTCAACATCCGTCATTTTGATACTCTTTCCGGTATTCGTTTGGTGTTGTTGAAGAACAATCGTACCCATGCAACTCTGGTGGATCAGCATCGCCGTGAAACGGGGGCTATTGATGACCTTGCTGGACGACTACCAACTAGACGACCGTTACTGCAGCAGCGATGGTCGCGTCTACCTGACCGGCATTCAGGCCCTGGCCCGTATCCCTGTCCAGCAACTGCTCGTCGACCGTACGGCAGGCCTGAACACCGCCGTGTTCACCTCTGGCTACCCGGGCTCCCCGGTTGGTGGGTTCGACTTGGAGATGGCCCGTGTCGCCTCCCTGCTCCCTGACCTTCCCATCGTCAACCGTCCA
>DLRQ01000041.1:18618-27686 GCA_002501135.1 Candidatus Neomicrothrix sp. UBA7884 | reverse complement strand
GAGCCCTTCTTGTTGCCGGGCTTCCCGGCGTTGCCGCCCGAACCCTGACTGCCCGCTGACCTCTTGTTGCCGGGCTTCCCGGCGTTGCCGCCGGAACCTTTTGCTGAGGAGTTCTTGTTCTCAGATCGGTTCCGGTTGCTTCCAGCTGAACCGTTCCTGGAGCCGGGCTTCTGGCTGCCTCCGCCGGCGCCGTTCGTGGAGCTGGCACCCCGTCGCCTGTTCCGGTTCTTGTTGCCTGAACGACTGCTTCCGGATCCGTTGTGTGAGCGCCCTGCTGAGCCATTGCCTGAACGATGACCCTGGCCCCCGCCGCGCCCGATACGATCTGAGGAGCGACCGTCGCGCTCTTCGTGGCTGTCTTCCCTGGCGGAGCCTGTTCTCTCGGTCACGACATCACGCACATCCCGGGCTGGAACAGGTGACAGGTGCCGCAGGACTGCAGCATCAGGTTCGGTAAACGGTTCGTCGAGGCCGATCTGGCGCTGCATGCGCTTCGTCTCCCTTACCTGATTGGGCTGGACCAGCGAGATGACCACACCGGTTTCTCCGGCGCGGGCGGTGCGACCTGACCGGTGGACGTAGGCCTTGTGGTCCTCGGGAGGGTCAAAGTGGATGACCGATGCGACACCGTCCACATGGATTCCGCGTGCTGCTACGTCGGTGGCGACGAGAGCGTGGACACGTCCCTTGCTGAAGTCGGCCAGTGCCCGGGTGCGTTGTGCCTGGCTGCGACCGCCGTGGATGGCGGCGGTCTTGAGGCCCTCTTTGCTCAGTTGGCGGGCAAGGCGGTCCGAGCCGTGGCGGGTCCGACAGAAGATGATCGCCGGCCAGGCAGCGCCTACGGCTTCAGTGGTGACCTCACGTCGGTCTGCCTGTGTGGTGTTCCAGAACACGTGGCTGGCTGTGGTGATGTCGGGTGTCTCCTCGCCGACCTCGTGCCTTACCGGGTCCCGCTGGTAGTCGCGGGTGAGCTTGGCGACGTCGCCGTCGAGGGTTGCCGAGAACAGAACCGTCTGGCGGTCTGAGTCGGTCTGGTCGAGCAGGCGGCGCACAGCAGGCATGAAGCCCATGTCGGCCATTCGGTCTGCCTCGTCAAGCACCACGCGGTCGACGCTGGCAAGCGAGAGTGCTCCCTGTTCGATCAGGTCCTCGAGGCGACCGGGGCATGCAACGAGAATGTCGACACCCTTCCTGAGTGCGTTCAGTTGAGGGCCGTAGCCGACGCCTCCGTACACGACGCCGATTGAGACCTTGCCTGCAAAGGAGCGGAGCTCAGTGGAGATCTGTTCGGCAAGTTCACGGGTGGGAGCCAGAACCAGGGCACGTGGCTCGCGGGGTGCGGCCCTTTCGACATCGGCTACCAGCGGTATGCCGAATGCCAGCGTCTTTCCGGATCCGGTCGGGGCACGTCCGCAGACGTCGCGGCCAGACATTGCGTCGGCGATCGTGGCCGCCTGAATCTCGAACGGCTCGGTGATTCCTCGACGCTCGAGGGCTTCGCGGATGCGACCGGGTACGCCCAGGTCGCTGAAGGTGGGGGACATCTTGCTCCTTGCCCGCGGATGTGCGGGTTGTTCGGTGGTTCGCGTCGCCTCAGCACGTTTGGTGAGGTCGAAAGGTATGGAAGATGGTTCACGTCGACTGGAAGAACCAAAGCCCGCCTGCGAACCCACCGATCGGCGATGCCGACCGGAGCAGGTACAAGGGTAGCGGCAGGAGCTGGCCGAATGGCGGAACGTGCCCGGTGGCACATGTGGGGGCAGCCCGGGATGTGCCACCGGCACTAGGTTGCGGCAATGGAAGCATTCCCACAGGACTCCTTTCGCCATCTGGTCGACGAGCAGATTCTTGCTGCGTTTGAACAGGCCTGGGACGGCCTTGGTGGGCCCGGAACCTGGTGGACAGGCGCTCAGCGCATGGCGATCGCTGAGGCCTCCAGGTCGGCAATGGCCGATGGTCCACGGCCCATCGGCCTGGCGATTCCGGCACTGGGTGACCTTAGCCGTGAAGATGGTCCTGGCATCTCGGACCTGACGCTTGAGGTTGTGCGGCGGGTAACTTCCGAGTCGGGCCGGATCACGGCTGCGTGGGCGGCCGAGGCAATTGACCTGATGGGCCCGGGACGCTACGTGGAGCTGGTGGCTGTGGTGGTGCTTACTGTGCCGATAGACATCTTCTGCAGTCTGCTGGGCAGGTCCCGCCAGCCCTTTCCAGATGTAATCGCCGGCGGACCGGTCGGAGGGGTGCCCGAGGGTGTCGCAGCGGGCGAGGCATACGTGCCGTGGCTGGTCGACGGTTGGCAGGGCCCCAACGTGGCGAGGGCGCTCTCCTACGTGCCGGCCGACAATGCGCGGCGCATGGCGATTGTCTCGAGCATGTACGACGGCAGCGAGTTCTTCGAAATGGTCTGGAGCCACCGTTCTCTGAGCCGCCCCCAGATTGAGTTCGTGGCTGCCCGAACCTCTGCCCTGAACGAGTGTTTCTACTGAACATCGTCACACGTGATGCTGCTCCGTGAGAGCAGCGAGGCCCTCGATCAGGTGGTCGACCTGACCGGAACCATCGGAGGAGATGTCCAGCACGGGGTTGCTTCAGGTGTTCCACACGGTGAGCTGCTGACGGCCTACGCAGAGGCGGCACACGACAGCCCTGAGTCGGTGAGGCTGTTGGATGAGCAGATGCTCCAGGCAGTGGGGCCCGGCGGTCTGGTGGATGCGGCCGCCACCGTGGCGGTCTTCAACGGCCTTGTCAGGTCAGCTGATGCCACCGGGATTCCGCTCGACGAATACGTGATGGCGCGGACAGTCGACGAGCGTGCAGAACTGGGCCTGAACGAGTACACAGGTTCGGCCAACAGCAGACCGGATTCCTGACCGTTCCGGCTGGAGCCGCGCCCTGTCTCAGCCCTATGCTCCGGCGAATGTACGGCCTTGATGAACGGGTGGCGGTTCTCCCCACTGGCGTGACGGCCGACCTTGGTCGTTGTACCGGCCCATCTGACACGATGCGGACCCTTCCACCGGCCTGTTACACGGACCCCGTGGTGTTCGCAGTTGAGCAGGAGGCGGTGTTCCGTTCCGGATGGGTCGGGGTTGGTCGCACTGACCGCTGGCCTGAGGTAGGTGACTACAGCGCAATGGAACTCGGCGGTGTGCCCGTGGTGGTTGTCCGGGGCGCTGACGGGGGCCTGCACGCCTACGCCAACAGCTGTAGCCACAGGTCGGCGCAGGTGATGCTGGGAGAGGGGAACTGCACCCGGATGCGGTGCCGCTTCCACTTCTGGACCTACGGGCTCGATGGTCGGCTGCTGGCGGCACCGAGCATGGGTCGCACCCACGGTTTCGAGAAGGGCGAGCACGGTCTGGCGGAGTTCGCGCTGGCTGAGGTAGCCGGGTTCGTCCTTGTGAGCTTCGAGGATGATCCTCCCCCGATTGACACGTGGATCGGCGACTTCCCGGCTGTCCACGAGGCATGGCCGGTGGACTCAATGGTCACCGCCAGGCGCCGTGAGTTCACCGTTGACTGCAACTGGAAGGCCTTCGCCGAGGTATTCAACGAGTATTACCACCTTCCGTACGTGCACCCGACCAGCATCGACCACACCTATGACGAGCCCGACGATGCGGAGGTCGTTCGCGGTGGGTTCGCCACACACTTCGGGACCACAGATGGCACCGGAGGCCTCCTCGACGGAACCCAGGAAAAGGCATTGCCGGTGATCAGCCAGCTGGAGGGCCGGCTACGTGCCGGTGTTCGCTATTCCTGGCTGTTCCCTAACATCATCGTCGCCCTGGGGTCTGATGCCATGTGGCTCTACGAGGTGTACCCAGACGGGCCCGATCGATGTCGTTGTGCCCAGGTGGTGAGCTTTCCGCAGTCAACCATCGACCATCCCGACTTTCCCGAGAGGGTCAGCTCCTACTACGAGCGGTTCGACATGGCCCTCGAAGAGGACATCCCCATGCTGGAGGAACAGCATGCAGGGATGCGTTCGCCGTTCGCCCGTCAGGGCATGTTCTCGTACCTTGAGCCGAGCGTCGCCAACTTTGCCCGGTGGTATGCCGGAAGGCTCCTGGGAAGGGAATCGCAGTAGCTGGCCTGTAGAGCCGTGCTGGTCAGGAGACCGTCAGGGTTCCCTTCATGCCAGCCGCGAAGTGGCCCGGCAGGGCGCAGATGATCTGGTAGCGCCCGGCCTTGTCGAAGGTGAATGTCTGGGTTGCCGATGTACCGGCCGGAATGGCCTCAACCTCGAGCAGGACCATCGATTCCTTGAAGTCGGTTTCGGCCTTTATCTGGGTTCCCTCTCGGAGAACCGCCCACTCGTGGTCCACAGCACCCAGGTTGTCAAAGGTCACGGTCACCGCCTGACCGGCCTTCACGCTCACGTCGGCTGGAGCGAACTTGAACTCAGTTCCCTCGACAGAGATGGTCGATGAGGAGGATGGAGCTGCAGAGTCGCTGGTGGCGCCGTCGCTTCCACCGCCACATGCTGCGAGGGGGAGCGTGATTGCGGCGGCCAGGGCCACGGCGGTCAACTTCTTGATGGTTGCGTGCTTCAACTTTGTTTCCTTTGTTCGCGTAGGACTGGGTTTAGATCTGGTCACGGAATGGTCCCCTGACGCCTGAGTAACTCTGGCGCTACTCCGGGCCTGTTATTAGGGACGAAAGTCCCGGATTCCCTGTGGCACCCGGCGCAACCGGCTCGGGTTCCCGGTCACGCCTGCGTCGCCGGGCGGCCTCTGCTGCAGCGACGGTTTCCGGATCCTCGAGGCGTTGCAGCATCCGGAGGGCCATAAGGAGGACAAGCCCGAAGGCTGGACCTATCAGGAGTGTCGGTGGAACGGCCAGCATCCAGTCGGTCCGCCTGGGTGTCACGTCAATGTAGATCTGGCCCGCTGGGTGAAGTGTGCAAAACACGGTGGCAGAGGCGGTGACGGTGATCTCGGTGACCTCGCCGTAGGGGGAGAACCATGCCCCCACGTAGTGGCCGACGTCGTCGCGGTTGTCGAGGACCAGGACGTCGCCGCTGCGGAAGCTCCAGTTGGCGGGCAGGTCCAGCGGATTTTCACCCGCAGCGATGAGGTCGGCCGTACCAGCCGGGATCACGATCTCGCGCCGCTCACGTGCCCTTCCGGGGCCTGCAAAGATCCACAAGGCGACCAGGCAGACGAGGAATACGGCCGTGGTGGTGCCCGCTACTACAAGAGCGGCTTCGCGTATGCCGTGTATGCCGGTGCTGCACTGTTCGTCGGCCTGTGGCCGCAGCGAACGGCGTGTGATCACGAGCCGCCGAAGAGGTAGAGGGTTGGGTAGATGGCTACCCACATGAGGTCGACGAAGTGCCAGTACTTGACGACGCCCTCGACGGGCCAGTGGTTGTCGGACCCGTAGTGGCCCAGGCGGCCCAGATTCCAGACGACGCCGAGAGCCAGAATGCCGGTTAGCACGTGGAATGCGTGCAGGCCGATGAGCATGAAGAACGAACTTCCGTAGATGGTGTTCGCCGGGAAGTCGGTGAGAGCCTCGTTGAACTCGACTCCCACACCCACAAGGAACAGCGCTCCCAACACGATGGTTGTGAGCATCTCGCGGTGAAACAGGCGACGGTTGTCGTGGGCCATGGCGGCCTCGGCTCGGAAGGCGCTGATGCTCGACCAGAGCAGCAGCAGGGTCAACAGGAGGGCGAGGCCCTGGTTGAGGTGTTCGGGCTGATCGGTCCCCGACACCACGAACCTTGACGAGATGAAAGCCGAGAACAGGAACGTCTCTGAGGCGAGGAATAGCCAGAGGCCGAGCCTGTTGGCAGCCGGGCGGTACGTGGCCTCGGCCCGGCTGTGGACAGCCTCTGGGGTGGTGGTCATGGCCATCAGGCGTTACCTCCGTCGAGGGTCTTGAGGTCGCTGGAGTGCATGAAGACCTCGAGGATGAGGCCTCCCTTGGCGACGATGAAGGGCAGGAGCCACAGTGTGGGAGCATCGACGGTCGTTGCCACGACGTACTCGACGAGGGTCAGGACGGCCAGGGCACCTGCAGTGAACCAGCCGCGCTGGATCACAGTCATGAGCCCCGCTGTGTCGTGGGAGTTGTCACTCATTGTCCCCTCCTTCGCCCGTCCCGGCCTGTTCAGGTTCTGCAAGCCCGACCGCTGTCATTCCGGCGAACTCTGCATGGCGTGAGTCGGCGGTTCCGTACCCGTACGGGTGGCCGACCACGGTTGGTTGGCCGGAGAAGTTGTGCTCGGGTGGGGGAGAGGAAACCTGCCATTCGAGGGTGCTTGCGTTCCAGGGGTTGTCGCCGGCCTTCGGGCCGCGTCTCGCCGCGGAGAGCAGGATGTAGATGAGCAGCAGGAAGCTACCGCCGAGGAAGAAGGCCGAGATCGAGGAAAACAGGTTTGCCCCCTCCAACTGGTCCGGGTAGTCGGCAATGCGCCGGTTCATGCCATTTGTTCCCAGCCAGAACTGTGGCAGGAACGTGAGTTGGAAGCCGATGGTCAGCCACAGGGCGAAGATGATCCCCAGTCGGTCGTTGATCATGCGGCCTGTGATCTTCGGGAACCAGAAGAAGATCCCGGTCAGGAAGGCGAAGATCATTCCGCCCATGATCGTGTAGTGGAAGTGGGCGACCACGAAGTAGCTGTCGTGGAGGCTCACGTCGGTGACCACGTCGGCCAGGAAGATGCCGGTCACCCCACCCATGAGAAACTGGAAGATCCAGATCATGGCGAAGAAGAGCGGTGTCTTCATCCACAGCTTGCCCCGCCACAGGGTCGCCATCGCCGAGAGGAAGATCACGCCCGTGGGGACGGAGATCATCTCGGTGGCGAACATGAACGGACCGTGCAGGTACTCGGCCATGCCGCTGGTGAACATGTGGTGTGCCCACACGATGACGCTCAGGCCGGCGATCGTGAGCAGTGACACCACGACTGCCTTGTAGGCGAACAGCGGTTTGCGCGACATGTGGGTGATGGTCTCGAGCACCAGGCCGAAGCCCGGTAGGACCATGACGTAGACCGCCGGGTGTGAGTAGAACCAGAAGAGGTGCTGGTAGAGAAGCGGGTCTCCGCCGGCACCACCGTCGAAGAAGACGGTTCCGGCCACCCTGTCCATGGCGATGAGCACGAGCGACGCTGCAAAGAACTGGGTTGTGAGCAGGCTGATCATTGATGCCGCGAATGCTGCCCATACGAAGATCGGCAACCTGCCCCAGGTCATTCCCGGAGCACGCATGGTGACGATGGTGGTGATGACGTTGAGGCCACCGAGTATCGAGGAGAGGCCGAAGGTGGTTACGGCCAGCACAAACAGGATCTGGCCACCGTTGTTGACGACGCTGAGCGGCGGGTAGGCGGTCCAGCCGGCGTCGAAGCTGCCGAGTGTGGGGGCGGCCAGCAGACCGATGGCCACCGGTGGGATCAACCAGAAGGTCACTGCGTTCAGCCGTGGGAACGCCATGTCGTCGGCACCGATCATGATCGGTACGAGGTAGTTGCCGAACGAGCCGAGGATCGCCGCAACTGCTACGGCGACCATGAGGATGCCGTGCATGCTCATGACCTGGTTGTAGCGGTCGGCGTTGAGGATGCCTTCGCCCGCCTGAGCCAACTCGAACCTGATGATCATGGCTGCGACGCCGCCCAGCAGCAGCACAACGATGAAGGTTGCGAGGTACTGGACGCCGATGACCTTGTGGTCGGTTGAGAAGCCCAGGTAGCGCTTCCAGCCGGTGACATCGGACTCCCGGGCGGGAAGGCCGAACCACTCGCGGACCCAGGTGTCGCCCATTCCGATTCCGAATAGCCAGCCGACCAGTCCGACGACGTAACCGAACACCACGCACACCTCGTCGCCGAGGGATCCGCCCCGGACAAGCCAGGTGAGGGTCGCTCCGATCAGGTATCCGAGGATGCCGAAGATGACGGCCCGGAGAAGTTGTCGCATGATGAATCAGGCTCCTTCTGCCAGGTCGGTGACCCAGGCATCGAAGTCGGCGGGTGACAGCACGGTTACCGGCATTGCCATCTGGGCGTGGCCGAGACCACAGATCTCTGCGCACTGCACCCTCAGGTTGAAGTCGTCCTCGAAGGATCCGACGCCCTCGGGTGTCACGTAGAGATAGGTGACCCTTCCCGGGACGGCGTCGATCTTCACCCGGAATCCGGGGATCCAGAAGGAGTGGACGAGGTCGAGGGAGGTGATGTCGAACCGGACCCGCCTGTCGGCTGGAAGGTAGAGTTGGTTGAAGGTCTCGGCACCGTTTTCGTAGTTGACCTTCCATGACCAGCGCTGGGCCTGGACCTCGACGACGATGTCGGCGCTCGGCTCACCGCGGAGTTCGGCGATGCCGATGAAGCCCGGGTTGACCGTGATCATCAGGGCCAAGATGAGCGTCGAGGCCACCCACAGTCGCACGAAGTTGCGGTTGTTGTGGACAGGAGGGCCGTCTTCGGTCGGGATGTCGTCGACCTGAACGCGAAAGCGCAGGAGGCTGGTGAGGAGGGCGGCTGCGACGCCGGCGAAGATGGGAATTGAGAGGCCCATGAGGAGGATGTAGGCATCGTCGACAATTTCGGCCTCGTGGGCCCACTGTGCCGGCAGCAGGTCGATGCCGAGCACCAGATAGAAGCCGATTGCTGAAAAGATGGCCCACAGAGAGCCAAACCAGATCCAGTCGTTTCTCCGGTCTTGATCCACCCCTGGCCCCCATCCTCACGTCGCGTAGGGGCCGACCAGCCCCACTGCCGTGAACGGTACGGAGCGCCAGACGCGCCCGACAGGGACCAAGGTCCCTGTCGGTGTCTGTTTTCAGGCTGTCCGTTGTCTGGGATCGACTGGCAGCGTCGTTGCCGTCGGGACCATCGTCCCTAGCGGATCGGCCGGCCGGGATGCGACGGTGGTGTGTGGTCCCGGGTCCCCGGGGTCGCGTCCCGAATCAGATCGGAGGTGTCGACCATGGCAATGAACGTGCAGCCGATCCCCTCGGTTTCTGAGCGGATCAACGAGGTCAGGTTGCTTACTGCGGCGATCGTCAACCGGGAGATACTTCCGAACGAGAACATGCTCTGGGCC
>DLRQ01000041.1:4110-18305 GCA_002501135.1 Candidatus Neomicrothrix sp. UBA7884 | reverse complement strand
GAACATGCTCTGGGCCGACCATCGTGGTGGTCACACGACTGAGGGCGACAGGGAGGAAGCTCGGGCGCTTCGTTCCAGTGTCAGGGCAAAGGTCAGGGAGGCGGGGCTCTGGGCGCCCCACCTGCCAGAGGAGTACGGGGGAGCGGGTCTCGATTTTTTGGAACTGGCCTACATGAAAGAGGTGCTCGCCTACGCGGTCGGTGCGTCATCGCTGTTCGGCGTCATGGCCCCCAACTCGGGCAACCAGTTGATTCTCGTCCGCTACGGCACAGAGGAGCAGAAGCAAAAGTGGCTGCTTCCGATGATCGAGGGACACATGCAGTCCGGTTTCTCGATGACCGAGCCGGACCAGCCCGGTTCGGACCCGCGGTCGCTCAGGACCACGGCAAGGCGCGACGGTGATGAGTGGGTCATCAACGGTCACAAGTGGTTCACGTCCAATGGCATGGAGGCAGATTTCTTCATCGTGATGTGTCGGACCGATGACGGGGGCGGCGAGGCAGACCGAAACTCCCGCATGACCCAGATAATCGTGCCTTCAGATACGGACGGTGTGGAGATCCTTCGGGGAATAGGAGTCTGGGGAGGCACCAGCGATCACTGCGAGATCGTCTACGACAACGTACGGGTGCCCCTCGAGAACCAACTCGGGGAGACGGGGTCTGGCCATCAGGCTGCTCAGGACCGCCTGGGTGCAGGACGTATCTACCACTGCATGAACTCGATTGGGCAGATGTGGCGGGCCTTTGACCTGATGGTTGAAAGGGCGGCCGAACGCACGGTCCACGGGGGTGTGCTGGAATCCAAGCAGTTCGTGCAGGGCTTTATCGCCGACTCCTACATGGACATCTCGGCTGCCCGCCTCATGACCATCAACTGTGCCGAGAAGATGCGTGACGGTTCCTACCCGAGGACCGATATCTCAGCGATCAAGGTCTTCGTGCCGGCTGCCTATGAGAGGGTGGTTGACCGGGCGATTCAGGTCTGGGGAGCCGCAGGGATCACCGACGACCTGCCCCTGGCCGCCATGTTCCAGACGGCCAGGTCGCTTCGGATAATCGACGGACCCGACGAGGTGCATCGAATCCTGATCGCCAAGAACGTGTCAGGGCATCATCGCTCCGGGGGAACCTGGGACTTCGGCAACTGATCTGGCGATGTCCGCTCAGCCTGCCACGTCCACCTGGGCAGTCTCGAGGTCGGGACCGTTGGGAGTTGTCTCGGCGAACCAGTCGGTCAGGTCGGGGTAGCGCTCGGCAACCTCCTCGACCCGGTGGCTGCGAGGGCACCTGACGCGCAGGTTCAACCCACATCCGGGGCATGCCCACTCATCGCCGCTGGCGCTCTTTCGCCACAGTGGGGAACCACAGGCGCCGCAGCGCTCCTGCCAGACGTTGCAGTCGACCGACGAGTAGCGCTTTGAGCTGAGCGGGCAGCCGGTGTCGTAGCAGACAGGCCAGTCGGGGTCGGGAACAATCGCCCAGACGGGGCACTTCTCAATGCAGTCGCCACAGTCGTCACAGGTCAGAGGGTTGATGATGAACAGCCCTAGGAAGGTGTCGGTCTTGCGCAGGGCTTCACGTGGACAGGCGAACTCACAGGCACCGCAGCCGATGCACTCGTCTTCGATGACCTTGTGGCTCACCAGGCGTCCCCGTCCCCGATCCTTATCGGGCTGCTCAGGTGGCTGCGAGGGAGGCGGCCGTCACGTCCTGTGGGTGGAATGGCCGCAGCGAGCGGAGGCAGCTGTTGCAGGCCCAGGGGGCCACGTTGACGGTGTCTGCGGTGCTCTTGAGGTTGTAGCGCTCACCGTCCCACTCCCAGTAGCCGTAGGGGAGGTCGAGCACCTGGTCGAGGGGTTCGCCGCAGTGGGGGCATGCCATTGCTTGCATTGTGGGTCCTTTCGGTGGTTCGTGTCAGGCCGATGAGGGCGCCAACTGGGCGGCACCGTCAAAGAACTGCTGGATCGTCTGGTTGAAGCGGAAGAACTTGTCGACGCCCATCGGGTCGTCGCCCCTGACGTCAATGCGGTCTCCCACGAGGGTCAGGCTGTTGATGGTGCGCCTGCCCGTCGCACGCCCGTTGGTGGTGATGTCATCGAACATCTCGCCCCAGGAGTCGGTGTCGCCCTCGAGCCAGCAGTCACAGGAGGCCTCTCCGCCCTCGGAGAGCGGGGAAACGTCTGCGCAGCCGAGGTCCTCAAAGCGCAGTCTGAGGCGAAGGTCGTTGCCCCCTTCGGCGGCCATGAGCACCCCAAGGGTGAAGTCCACCTCGCCGAGGGTCTCGTACTGGTCGGGGTGGGCGTTCATCAGGTCTGCAAGGTCCTGGTAGAAGGCCAGATCGTTCACTCTGTCTGACATGGTGGGTCCTTTCCTTTCAGGTGGCTCAGACGCCGGTCCGGTCGAAGGCGTCGATATCAATGCCGAGCAGTTCAAGGGGCAGGTCGGTTCGGTCGATCCTGTTCAGCCCGGCCCTCTCGCAGCGCGCCAGGTAGGAGGTGAAGATCTTGGTGGCCAGCAGGGACTGCATCGGGAAGCCCTTGTCCTCGATGTGCTCGGACCCACCGCCCAGCAATATTGCCAGGGCCGATGACAGGACCGGTGAGGTGCCGAACTCGATGAGGAACTGCTCGCCGTGGTCGAGGGCCTCGTGGATCTCGTCTGCAACATCGGGGTCGCCGGCGATGGCCTGGCGTATGTGCATGGTGCCGTAGGCGACATGGCGTGCCTCGTCCTGCATGGAGAGGCGGAATATCTTCTTCTCGACGTGTGTGGGTGCGATCAGCTCGCCCTGGCGGAACACGTCGAGGATGAAGCCCTCACCCAGCAGGTGCAGCAGGGCTGATGCCTGTGTATAGGTCTTTGCCTCGAGGATGCTGCGCAGCAGGCTCTCATCACCGGAGCCAGATAGCAGCAGGCCGCCGCCGTTTGCCAGCGCCCTCTTGCGGAACACGTCGGCGTGGCGTGCCTCGTCCATGATCTGGGTCGCCAGGAACATCTTGGCCTCGACGAAGTGGTGGTTCATGCGCCACATCCACTTGGCCGGCAGGTCCGTTGCGATCATCTCAATTTCGGTGAGGACGGTGCAGAGCTGGCACATTGCGTGCTCGATGTCGGAGGGGAGCTCCTGGAGTTCGTTCCAGGGGATGTCCCGGGTTGACGACCACTGACGGGCCACAGCCTCCTCGTAGAGTTCGACAACGTTGTCGGCCCAGACCTGTGACTTGTGGTTGAGGATGTAACCCATGTCGGGCGTGTCCTCGTCGATGTCGGCTCCGCGGGGAGCCATGGAGCGGTACGGGGGTTCCTCCAGCACCTCACCGTAGGTGCCGGTTGCGATGTCCATCATGGTGAGGCCCCGACGGCTGGGAACGGGGTTCATGCCCCATTCGGCCCTGGTTCCCCTGAGCCACGACCAGTCGAGTGGGTTGCCCATCGGGGTCATCTCTGGTAGTTCGTGGACGCTCTCGTCGGTGGCCAGTGCCATCTTGTGCTCCTGTTCTTCCCAAACTCTAAGCGATAACGACTGTTATCGCAGTTCAGACAAGTTAAACGTTGCTATCAGGGAATCCGATAGGGCATTAGGTCCCTAGTTACGAAGAATGACGCCAAGCGCATGTAGGTTCGAGGCCAGAAGCCGACAACACGGAGATGACGGGTGGATCCACAGGACAAGAAGACGGCGCTGCGGGCGATCAACTACGGGCTCCACGTCCTCACAGCCACCGATGGCGAGAACTACGGCGCGGGCGGCACCAACTGGCTCACACAGGCGTCGTTCGACCCGCCCCTGGTGGTCGCCGGCGTAAAGGCCGACAGCGGCTCGGCTGTGATCATCGGGTCAACCGGGGCATTCGCCGTGAACGTCCTCGGGGCCGACCAGCTGGACATCGCAAAGGCCTTCTTCCGCTCCACGTCGGTCGAGGGCGAACTGATCAACGGCCATGGTTTCGAACCGGGCCCGGTCACCGGGTCACCGCTGCTGGTCGAGTGCGCCTACTGGTTCGAGGCCCGGGTGACCGACACCGTCAAGCGCGGCGATCACACGATCTTCGTGGCAGAGGTAGTCGGGGCTGGCGTCCGTGACGACTCGGTGGTGCCGCTGTTGCTCCGCGATACCGGCATGAACTACGGCGGCTGACAGGTCAGGTGCGGGCGGCCCGGTAGGAGAGCCAGGTGCCCTCTTCGAAGTCGTACAGTTTACAGGTGCGGGTGGCCATCAGGTAGGTGCGCAGGCGCAGCTTGCGGTCGATGGTGCGGTCCGGGAATGCTGCCGTGATGGCCCGGGCGGCTTCATTCAGGCGGTAACAGGGGATGCGCATGTCCACGTGGTGGGGTGTGTGCACGAAGATCCAGTGGAAGAACAGGTTGACGATCTTCGGCATCCGCAGGATTGTTGTGCCGTCGAGCTGGCCTGCGACCTTGGTCCAGCCGCGGCGGGTGTGCCAGCGGATCTCAGGGGTGATGTGGTGGACGTAGACGGTCCAGCCGATCACGTGGGTGAAAATCAGGAACGGGATCACCATCAACTTGGTGATCATCCAGATGGCGCCCAGGAGGTTGCCGGAGCCCAGGCCGCCCAGGAACGCCGCACCGGTAGCTGCAGCCAGAACGGCCAGGTACAGGAAGTAGCGGTCACGACGAATCGCCGAGACCCACTTGGCCGGCGGCTGGCGGAAGGCGATCATCTTGTTCCACCAGACCTCGCGCAGGTAGTACGGCAGAGGTCCCAGCACCGACCACTCGACGCGGTGGCGCAGGCGCCCCCAGGGGCCCATGGCCCGGTATTCATCAACTGTCGCCGGATGCCAGACGAAGTCCATCCCCTGCCTGACCGTGTGGCCATGGTGGATGCGGTTGTGGCCGAGGATCCAGGCCTCGTAGATGTGAAATGAAGGAACAAACAGGAACTTGCCGAGAGCGACGTTCATGCGGCTGTTGTTTGTCAACGCACCGTGGGCGGCGTCATGGCCGAGCACGAACATTGCAGCGACCATGAGGCCGGCAAACGGGATCAGGAGCAGTGTCAGCCACCAGGTGGGGCTGAGCACGATTCCGGTGATCACGGCTGCGTAGAGCACAACGTCGCGGCCGACCAGAGCCAACCCGCGGGCGGTGGAACGCTCTCGACATGATGCCGGCACGACATCGATGACATCTTTGAGGGTCAGCGTCGTGGGTTCCAGGGTCTGCATCCTCGGCCTCATATCCGGGTAGGTCGATGGTGGAAGTTCAGGATCCGGCAACTGCCAGAATGCCGCAGGCGGCAGCCGTTCCTCGGGCACAGGATAGTGAACTAGTGGCGAGAAGGGGCTCCGGCGCTCCGGGGATGTTCACTGGAGTGTGGTCTCGCCGACCGGTCGGTGCTCGTCAGGCTTGAGCAGCCATGCGCCGAGGGCCATCGTGACGATTCCCATCACCACCGTGGGTGCCCAGTTTCCGGAGAGGTCGCGCATGACACCTCCCAGGACCGGTCCGATGGCGCCTGCAAGACCCATCGATACGCCCTGCAGGCCCATGAGCAGGCCGAGGTCGCCTTCGTCGAAGTGGCTCCGGGCATACACGCTCTGGAGCGGGGTGCTCGCACCCATTGCCAGGCCGGCGAGAATGGCGAATGTCAGGCCCGCCGGAATGCTCCCGATGAGCAGGAAGGCGATGCCCGCTGCGCTGACGAGGAAGGCAAGTCTCAGCAGCGCGCCTGAGCCGTGGCGTTCAACCAGGCCGGTCAGGCCGAGGCGGCCGAAGAACTGAAAGAGGCCACGTAGGCCTCCAATCGTGCCCGCCATCGCCAGGCTCACACCTGAGGCTGTAAGTATCGGAACCTGGTAGACGAGCACCGATGTGAACGCCACTCCCGTGGCCAGGTACGCGGCCATCATCCTCTGGATGGCGGGGCGTCCCAGAGCGCTGCGAACGGCGTCCAGCGGCCTCAGAGAGGGGCCCGAGTGGGAACTGCAGGCGTCGGCTGTGAGGGATGCAGCCAGCAGGCCACCGGCTATGGACAGAAGGGCCAGGACTCGAGCAGCCGTACGCCAGTGCCACGTCGTGACCATCCATGCGGTCAGCGGCAGGTAGATGGGGCTACAGAAGGCACCGATGAGGGTGACCACGGCGATGGCCTGGTCTGGGCGGTGGGGGCGTAGCCGGGCGGCCGCAGCCGTGGTCACGTGGTAGGAGCCGGTGGCACCGGTTATGCCCGCTCCAAGGGAGTAGAGAATGCCGAACGTGAGCATCTGATCGGACCAGGTCGAGGTGAGGAGCAGGCCGCCACCAGCCAGCGCCTGCAACAGGAACGGGCCGGGCCCCCCGAACCTGTCGAGGAGGCGGCCGCCGGTGAACGAACCGAGTCCCGTTAGCAGCATCGCGGCCCCGAACGTGATCCCGAGCGTGGTGGTGCTCCATCCCATGTCATCGCCGATCGGTCCGATGAGAATGCTGAACCCGTACATCCATGACCCGTAGGAGGTGATCGTCAGAAGGCCGAGTACAGCGACGCCTGACCAGCCGTGTCGGGTCCTGTGTTCCTCCGGTGCTGGCAAGATGCAGCCTCAGCCAGGTCCGGGTTGGTCCGGGGCGTCCCGCACCCAGGCAGATCCGTCGTGGCGTCGGACAACCCGGGCGGGGGAACCCACCACAACGGTGTTGTCGGGGACCTCGCCGCGGACAACCGAGTTGGCGCCCACCACCACGTGGCTGCCGATGCGGGCGCCGGGAAGGATCACGGCACCCGAGCCGATCCAGCTGCCCGGGCCGATCGACACGGCATCGTCGTTGGGGGTCTGGGTTCCGATGGGTTGGTCGAGGTTCTCGTAGCCGTGGTTCTGATCTGTGATGTAGACGTTCATTCCCATGTAGACGTCGTCGCCGATGTCGATTGAGAAGTGCCCGACAATGGCGGTTCCACGTCCGATCAGGCAGCGGTCACCGATTCGCACCACGGGGTCAGTGACCATCTGCTGGCCAGGCCCCATGCCCGCCGACAGGGTGACATGGGCTGCAATCAGCGTGTCGCTGCCGAGCCAGATCCAGCGTTCACCGAAGCCGGCGCCAGTGGGCCATGCCACGATGCTTCCCGTTCCAAACCTGCCGTAGCTTCGGGCAGCCCTGTCTGCGGGACCGATTGCGGCGACACGGGCAACCCTCTCGGCAAGCGAACGGACGACCGACCCGACCACGGCCCTTGTGGTTGGCCTCAGCCCCGGCATGCCGGGACCATAGTCGGCGCCGGCACCGGGTCTGCCGTCGCACGGCGGATCTGACTACTGTGGCCGGCGGCGACGGGGCCGGCCGCCCGACGGGAGGTGTCGGAGGCAGTGGACGCAGACAGGCATGACGTTCCATCCGAGTTGGGTGACTGCTTTCGGACATTTGTGCGGTTCCGCAGCCCACGCCAACTTCTCCTGGTGCTGATGGTCCTCGTTCCGCTACGGGTCCTCGTCGCCTCGTGGAGATGGTGGGACCTGGTGGTGCTGGTTGTCCTGATTCTGATCCAGCCTGTGAGCGAGTGGCTGATACACGTGCGTCTGCTCCACGTGCAGCCGACGACCAGAGTTCGCCGGGTGATCTTCGACCTGGCGGCCAGTGGGCATCACGATCACCACCGTGATCCGGGCCGACTGGGCCTGTTGTTCGTCGACACAACCACCCATGTCTTCGCCGCCGTGTTCTGGGGCCTTGCCTTCACCGCTGTCCTACGCAGTGTTCCACTCGGATTGACCGGTGGCCTGACCGTGGCGTCGCTGACTCTCATCTACGAGTGGATGCACTTCCTGCCACATACCCGATACGTGCCGAGAAGCGCCCTCGTAAGGGCACCATGGAGGGTGCATCGCCTCCACCACTACCGCAACGAGAACTACTGGTACGGAATCTGCACGACCTTCGCCGACCACCTTCTGGGGACCTTCAAAACCAGAGATGAGGTTCCCCTCTCGCCGACGTGTCGCGACCTTTCGGGCGAGGTCGCCTAGGTCTCCTGGAGGGCTGCTAGAGCTCCGTTCAACTCCTCGCCGAGTGCTTCGGCGCGGGCGACCTTCCACTTCCAGGTCCTGTCAGGGGTGGAGATGGTCACCACGTCGGTTCTCAACCTGTTCAGGCGGTGCATGACGTGGGTGACCGACTCGAGAGGTATCACGACTCTCTCATCGTGGCACCGACGCTTCGTCCAGAAGTTCGGCGGTTCCTTCTCGTGGATCATTCGAACGAGCGAACTCGATGTGATCTCCAGATTTCCATTCCGGCCCCTCTCCCTGATCGTGTACATAGCCGTCACCTCATTCGCGTGGAGGTGCGGACGACCTCCGCCTCTGGCTGCAACTTGAACATATGCAAAGTCGGAAGGCGACGGCAGGGGCGAAGGTCCCGTCGACTGCCGGTGGGGCTCAGGCTGCGGCAGCCTCGTCTGGTTCCATCGGGAGTGAGAGGTGTTTCAGGCAGAAGTGGACCGTCGGGCCGATTGCCACGAGGAACCAGACGGTTCCCCATCCGATAGTGCCGCCGAGGAGGATGCCGCTCGTGAGGGCAATGGCCTCGATGCCGAAGCGGGCCTTCCAGATGGTGATTCCACGCTGGCCGAGGGCGGTCATGAGGCCGTCACGGGGGCCCGGCCCGAGACGAACGCCGATGTAGAAGCCCGAGCCGATGGCTACGACAATCGGCCCCGTCAGGGTCAGGGTGACACGGACGGCCACGCTGGCCGGCTCGTCGAAGACCCAGAGGACGGCGTCGAGCACCAGACCCACGACAATGACGTTGGCGATGGTTCCGACCCCGATCGGCTCTCTCAGAACCAACATCGCCAGGAGCAGAACGGCGCCCACGAGGATCACGGCCGTACCGATTGTCAGTGGCGTCTGCTCTGCCAGGCCCTGGTGGAACACGTCCCAACCGGGAAGCCCGTAGTCGGCGAGCACGATCATGCCGAGGCCGATCCCGAAGAGTGTCAGGCCCAGGAGCAGCCGCGGTGTTCGCCTGAGCAGGCGCTGTGTCTGTGAGATGACGCGATCCGGCTCAGGCCAGTATGCAGGTCATGTCGGTCTCGCAGCACACGGGCGACTTGATCTGGCCATGCTCGTTCGGACACCTCGAAACCTGCACGTTCGGTCCGTCGTCCATGATGAGGGTGTCGTCCAGGAGGGGAGCGTTGCACGTGCCGCAGATGGCGTTGACCGACACCCCGCAGGAAGAGCATTCGTAGGTTGCCATTGTCGGTCTCCTGGTTGTGGTTGTGGTTGTGGGCAGAGGAGCCTGACACATGGGCCCAGGGGCCGCCGGTCTTGGGCGCGTGGTACCTGGCTGGATCGGACCTAGGTCTCGTGCATCCAGGGGGTGTGGCAGATACCGATGAGGAGTCCTTCGGGTCCGAGCAGGCGGGTGATCACCTGACCCGAAGCAGGATTCGACAGCGTCAGCGAGCGGCCAGATCCCCAGGTCCTGGTTCCACCAAGATCGTCCATCGTCATGTAATCGCCTGAAACAGTCACGCGAGGTAGGCCAAGGGTGTCCGTGTGGAACGCCTGACCCACTGCCGGGTCGTTCACGATGGGTGAGAAGTCGGTCACGAAGAGGATGCCCATTCCGTTTGTCTAGCAGCGTGTGGAATGTGGAGCCTGCGATCACCCCGGAACAACCCGTAGGGAGGGAACTGGACTTGTCGGATTCGTTGGCTCCTGACCACCTGAAAACGAGGAACCCCCGCCGAAGCGGGGGCTCTTCGCACGGTGGGAAACCGTGTCCAGCGGTGGCTCCTCAGCCAGTCGCCAGTGAAGGGATTCTATGGCCGGATCCCGGCGTTGGGTCTGGCCTACCGAACTGGACCGGTTGGATTCAGACGTCGGGGTGGTCGTTGAGGTAGGTGATCTGCAGATCACCGGCGAGGATCGGGGCGAGCATGTCGGGTAGGCCGGTCTCGATTCGCCACGCGAAGTAGGCCTCGTGGTGTGCCCTGGTCTCAAACTGCTCCCAGAGGATGAGGTTGTCGGGGTTGTCTGCGTCGGTGAACATCTCGATGGACTCGCATCCGTCGAAGGCCCGGGTGTCGACGAGGGCGGTCTTTAGTGTCTCGAGGAGAGTGGCCCCCTGGCCCTCCTTGCACGGGAATACGACATGGACTGTCTGTGACATCGATTCTGCTCCTTTTGTTGGTCTGAGTCAGGGCAGATTGTCCCCACCTGGCCTGAGGGGGGAGTTTTGTTGGCATTATCTGCCACGTCAAATGGCGGCGTCCGGTTCAGGCGAAGCCGAACGCAGGCGGGAAGACGATGACGACAACGGCGGCCCATGCGGGAAATGCCGGCAGGAAGCGGGCCTGCCGCGCCTCAAGGGCACCGAAGGGGCGTCGTCGTGCCAGGAATTCCCCCAGGAGAACGAGGGACCAGATCAGGTTGGCCAGCAGGAGCAGGCCGAGGGCTGCAGTGCGGTTGGGGCTGAGCCCGTGGTTTGCGACACGCTAAAATTGGCCGATGCCAAGCGACGGTGTGCTCAGGTTCTCCAACCGCCTTCATCGTGGGCTGCTCGGCCTAAGCGGAGGAAGGCTTGGCTGGAGGACGGCCGGAATGCCGGTCCTCAAGTTGACCACTGTTGGCCGCCGGTCAGGGCAGGAGCGGACGGTCATGTTGACCACCCCCCATCAGGACGGCGACGCGATCGTGATCGTCGCCTCCAAGGGTGGGGAGGACCGCCACCCGGCCTGGTACCTGAACCTCGTCGAGAACCCCGAGGTCAAGGTTGTCATGAAGGGCAGTTCCGCCAGGCCGATGCGCGCCAGGGTGGCGTCTTCAGAGGAACGGGACGGGCTGTGGCCGCTCGTAACCGCCGCCTACTCCGGTTACGCCGGCTACCAGGAGAAAACCGACCGGGAGATCCCCCTGGTTGTGTTGGAACCCGCAGCCTGATCCGGGTCGCCCGGCCCTCGCTGAGGGGGCTCAGTACATAGTGGTCTGCCAGCGACGGGGACGCAGGGTCATGAGGGCCCCACCTTCCTCGTCGGGGGAGAACCCTTCGGCGTACCGGCGGCCGGCCTCCTCGCCCAGATAGCGGGTGGCCATTTCAAGCACCAGGTTGTGGCGCTCGGGTCCGCCCAGGGCGGTGACGGTGACGGGACCCTCGGCTGTTACGTACTTGTAGGGCGGCGATTCGTCCTGGATGCAGATGCCGGCACGCCCGACCCGTCGGAGCAGCACGGCCTTGGCAGAGGCATCCTCCATGGTCACCTCGAAGGATCCGTCCACGTAGCGGTACCAGACAGGTGCACACAGGGGTCCCTTGTTGGCTCGTTCGATGACGAGGACCGCCACCCAGACGTCACTGAGGAACTCGTCGCGCTGGGCGTCGGTCATGTCGGCCATGGTCGGATGCTAACTCTCGGGTGACGCAGTTATCCGGGGAGGATCTGTAACTGTTCCTGGATCGGCAGCAGAACGAACTGGTCAAACTCGGCAATTAACTCGGTGGCGCTCATTCCGTAGGCGTTCTGGAAGGCGCCCTCAAAACCGAGGTCGTTCACACGCGGGTAGTAGGACTCGAGCAGTGCGTCGGGTCCGAACCTGTCTGCCAGCCATGCGTGGGCCCAGGAGCCGTAGCTGTAGGCGATGCCCTGATCGGGGCCGTACTGGATTTGCGAAACCGAGGTTCCGGGATTGGATGACATCCAGTACCTGACCTCTTCCATTGTCCAGGTCATCCGCTCAGCAAGGGGGTTCCAGTCAGAGGCTGTCAGGGCCCCGGAGTCGCGCAGCCGTTGCGATGCGGTCTGGGCCATGAACTCGGCTCCACCCTCGACGAACCAGGTCGGGCCGAGCAGGTCGTCTCGCTCGTCGAAGTTATCGGATTGGATGTGGGCGTGCTGGACAGCGTGGAAGTACTCGTGGAACACGGCTTTCTGCTCGTTGGCGAAGGGAATGTTGAACATGCCGGCGAAACCGATGGGCAACGACGATGTGAAGTAGTGGATGTTCCAGTCACGCATGCCGTTTCGACCGGCGTCGAGGCTGGCCTGGCCCGAGGCGACCACCTCGGCGTCGACAGCCTGGTAGGAGAGCATCCCGTAGTCATCTGCTGTGTTGCGGTCCATGCAGGAACTCCGAGACTGCTGACGGGCAGCATCCCGCCTGTCGCAGTTGACGCCGATCAGGTCGATGGCAGCGCCCTCGTCGGCCCCCATCACCCAGTACTCGGTGGGTCCGTAGTTGCCCCACTCGGCTGCAGCTACCAGTAGGACTTCGGTCACCAGTTCGCAGACCCGGTCGTCGAGGTCCGAGGCGCAGAGGACCTCCGGGGTGTAGCCAGTCAGCTGGCCCCACACGTCGGTTCTGGCCGGTGCGACCGGTGCCCCGGAGGCCACGCAGTGCCGGTAGGTGTCGGTGTTGCCGCAGGCGACGGTGGTACCGGGTGGTTCGGTCGATGTCGGGAGAGTGGTTGTGGTGGCTGGTAGAGGCTCGGTTGAGGTGGCTGGTGTCGACGAGGTGATGTTGGGATGGGCGTTGTGGTCGTCGTTGTGGATGGTGGGTTCGTGGACGGGGTAGCCGTGGTGGTGGTGGGCGGCGAAGAGGCGGCTGAAGCCGTGGTGCCGGGAGGAGCCGTCGCAGTGGTCGTGATAGTCGTGGTGCCTGGCGGCGCGGCTGTCGTGGTGGGGGGGTGGCTTGTTCCGCTCTCCGGATTGTTCGGTTAGTTGGGGGTATGGCAGGCTCGCTGTCCATCTTCAGGAACGGAGCCCGTCAATGAGTAGTACCGCTGGTCCCTACACCCCGGTTGTCCACGCTGGCGACCTGCTGTTCGTCAGCGGTCAGGTCGGCATTGTCGATGGCAGCGTCGTTGACGGTCCTGTCGCAGGCAGCCTCGCCGAGGGTGGCCTCGAGGCCCAGGCAACCCAGGCCCTGGCGAACCTGAGGGCGCAGGTCGAGGCCAACGGCGCCACCCTTGACCAGGTGGTCAAGACAACGGTGTTCCTGACCGACATGGGCAACTTTGGGGCGATGAACGAGATCTACTGTGAGGCGTTCGGCGAGAGCCGCCCGGCCCGGTCGTGCGTTGCCGTGGCAGCACTTCCGCTTGGTGCCGTCTTTGAGGTGGAGGCCGTCGTCCACGTCGGTTGACCCACATGGAAGCTAGGCGCCCACCGCCTGGCGGATGATCGTGCGGAGTCGTGCGGGTCTGTTAGGCGAGGGTCCGAGAGGTAGATCTCGTGGTGGGGTCAGCCTCATCGACGACGACCCCGGGTTCGTCGCCTGCCGAGTACTGGGGTCTGGCTGTCTTCTTCAGATCGATGTCGGGTGCGACGGCTTCGCGCTTCTACCTACCTGGTGTTGGAAACGGGAACCGTTCTCAATAGTATGAGGGAATGGAAACCCTCTACCTGGCTCTCTTGATAGTTGCGGTGTCCCTCGGCGCCGGGCTGCTGCCGCAGGTGTTCGCCAGGAGGGTCACGTCTCAAGGCCTTTCGGACCTGACCGGCTATGCCTCCGGGTTTCTGCTGGTCTCGGCGTTCGTGCTGGTTGTCCCGGAGGGCTTTCACGTTGCCGTTGCAGGAGGCGGCACACTTGACCCTGATCCCGTGGCACTGGGTCTTGCTGCACTGGCTGGATTCATTGTGATGCTGGTGCTCGAAGGCCTGGGGATTGGCCATGCTGTTCACGAGGAACACCACGACCACGCAACCGGGCACGGCCATGAACACGTGCATCACCCGTATTCCGGAGGGTTCGTCGCAATCGGGCTGTCGGTCCACGCCCTGGCAGATGGCATCGCGATCGGAGCTGCGGCAGCATCCGGTGAGACGTCGTTCTCACTGCTCGTGGCGTTTGCGGTTGTCGTCCACCGCGTGCCTGCTGCGCTCAGCCTGGGGGTATTCCTGCTCCACCAACCAGGGGGAAGGAGGGCGGCCGTCAGCGGACTCCTGTTGTTCGCCCTCGCCACACCCGTGGCCCTGGTCCTTTCCTATCTGGTGCTCGATGGCGCCGACAGTTCGGTCCTGGCACCCGTGCTGCTGTTCTCAGCCGGGACATTCGTCTACGTGGCGACGGTCGACACCCTTCCGGCCATCCACAACCCTGATGTTGGCCGGCGGGCTGTTCGCAACGTGCTGTCAAGCGCCGTTGCATTCTCGATTGTTCTGGTTCTGTTGAACAGTGCCGGGGTTCTGGAACACGGCCACCAGGAGGGCACCGACCACGGCGGTGGATTACACCTGGAGGAGGAGCA
>DLRQ01000041.1:0-3779 GCA_002501135.1 Candidatus Neomicrothrix sp. UBA7884 | reverse complement strand
TGGAGGAGGAGCATCATGACGATGCTGGAGCCATGACTGGTACGCCCCTGACCGGCACAGGTCCCAGTCGTTAATCTGAATGGGTTAGGCCGAAAGGATCAGAAGTGGAAGGATCGGACGCACCTTACGGTTCCGTCCAGTCGTTCGATGCCGGCTCGGCAGGCGCTGACGGCGGAGCACGACAGGCCCTCGGCGACGACGGTGTCGTCTGTCTCCGGAGAGCATTCGAGGCACCGTGGCTCTCTATCGTTGAAGACGGGATCGCCGCCGCGTTGGCCGGAGCGAGCGTCGACCTCGATGTGGTGAAGCGAGAGGGCGACAAGGGTCAGTTCTCGTTCAGTTCAGGAGCGTGGCAGACCGTAGAACCCTTCAGGCGGTTCATATTGGATTCGCCTCTCGCTGATCTCGTGTGGCCGCTACTTGACAGCTCGACTCTGGCGCTGTTCTACGACTTCTTGTTGATCAAGGAAGCCCACAGTGACAGCGCCCTAACGCCATGGCACCAGGACCACTCCTACTATCCGCTCGATGGAACGAAGGTGATCAACAGCTGGGTTGCGTTGGATCACATTCCCCTCGAATCAGCGCTGCGATTTCTGTCCGGTTCGCACAGTTCGTCCACCCTCTACCGCGCCGTCGACTTCGACGATCCCAGCGCCCCCTATCGCCACGCCCGACCTGAGCTTTCTCTACCTTCGATCAACCCGGACGCCTGCATCCTGGCAACGACACTGGAGCCGGGCGACATGTTGGTCTGGTGGTCCCACACACTCCATTGCGCACCCGGTAACCGCCTCGACCGGCGGCGGGCAGCGTTCTCTGTCAACTGGCTGGGTGACGACGTGACCTACAACGGGCAGCCGGCGCTGAACACCTACATCGACCCGCTGCTCTCACCCGGAGACCGTGTTGTGGGCGACAAGTTCCCACTCGTGCGGCAGTTGGACGCGGTCAACGGTTGATCGGGAGCTAACGGCAGGCCGAGACGGACCTGTGTCGGTGCCTCATTGGCCGAGAGGCCTTGGAACCTGGTTCTTGGGAATGGTGGTACGCCCCCCCGGACGGGACACCATCCCCACCCTGGGCCCCGACTGAACGAGGGGCAGGCCCCCTCCGGTAGCGGTCTAGACCGTCAGCACCGGTAGACCCCTGTGGTACTCGGGCATGATCTCGCTCTCCAGGTCGTGGCCCGTCATGGCGTCTACGCACATGATTGCCGACAGGGAGGCCCCGTCGACACCCCCGCCCCAGAGACGCTTGCCGTACTGGTCGCCAGCAAAGTACAGGCCTTCCACGTGGGACGACACGACATCAGGCCGGTCCTCATCCACCGGCCTCCATAGCCCGTAGGCCTCAGGGCTCGGGGTCCAGATCGAAAACTCCAGGTCCTCATCCCAGTTGGGGAAAGTGCGGCGAGCCCAGTCCTCGCAGAGGTCGATCACCCGGTTCACCCTGTCCGGATCACGCATCTCCGCATCTGTAAGCGCCGTCGAGAAGAGGTATTCGGTTTCCGCCACGGGAGAACGTTTGGCGGTTCGGTCACCCCACGCCGAAAAGTCGCACATCACCATGTCAACGACGCCGATAAAGCCCTCGGCGGGATCGGTGATACCCGGCATGTAGACAAAGCTGCGCTCGTCTATGCCAATCGCCGGGAGTTGAGGGTTCTTCATTCCACACCAACCGGTGAGCAGGCCCGCTCCGTAGAACTGCTTTGTGAGCAGGTCCACCCACTCGGCTGGAAAGCACTCTGGAGGAAGAACTCCGAAGATGTACTTTGGGGGGATCGTGCAGATCACGTTGTCACCCATCAAGAGCTGCTCGGCACCGTACTCATTGTCATCGGATCTAGATCTGGTCCGCACACCGATGACACGCTGGTCCTCAATCAGGACCTCCTTGACAACGGTGTCGCGCAACACCATGCCTCCATGCTCCAGGATCACCTTCTCAAATTGCTGTGGAATGGCTATGCAGCCAGGCTCATCGGCGGTTGCCACCGACCCTGTCACCAGGTTCATGCCGATCCTCCCGGCTATCGCCATGTAGCCAATGAAGTCACCCGCCGAGTACATCGACGGCTCAGCCTGAGCCGTCTGGGACGCTGCCAGAACCTTGATGTAGTCATACGCCTCGGGATGCATGTCACGCTGCTCCAACCAATCTTGGAAGGGCGTATTCATGAGTCTGGCCATGTCCTCAAAGGTCGTCGTAGCCATGTCGCGCAACTGCACCATGGTCGCTTCGAACCCCTCTTTTGACATCCAGCCGTAGGGCTTTCCTTTCACGACCTGGTTGTGGTCAGTCGGCGCGTCCTCACCGTTCCAGACGATGAAACCGAGTCCTTCATTGACCGGTAGGTTCCAACCCACGCCGAGATGGCCCATGAGGTGGTCGACACGACTCTTGTTGCCCCAGAACAGGCCATGTCCCCCGGCTTCGAAAGTTCGGCCATCTAGAAGCTCTTGCTCAAAGATCTCCTCAATGGATGGGGTGCAGCGACCGAGGTAACAATGGGCGAATGGGAGGGACCGTCGAAACGCTGCTGCATCCATCTCCACCCCGTCGGCAACGACCTTGTCGCCTCGGCCAACGTAGGAGAGGGCCCTTCCTCCGATGAACGGTGCCCTTTCGAGCACCAGAACACGTTGGCCGTGGTCCTTGGCCAGTAGAGCTGCAGCAGCCGTTCCTGCTATGCCGGCTCCGATGACGATCGTGTCGAACCGCTGGCTGGTGGGCATCTTGACACTCCTCTGTTGATCTGGTCGAGCCATGCCCCCGACAGCCCCGGAAAGGGCCCCTGATGGATCGTGGTGGTCCTGGGAAAACTAGAAGATGCATCTAGAAATAGCAAATACTTCTAGATGGTAATTATGCTTGTAGTATCCAATCTGGATGACTGATGACACTCTGGTCTTGCGCTCGCCCGGACGGGCAGAGCGAACTCGTCGTGCCTTAGCCGCTGCCGCCCTGAACCGTCTGCGAGCTGACGGATCCTTCACAACAGAGGAAGTTGCAGCTGACGCAGGGGTGAGCCTGGCCACTGTCTACAACCGTTTCCCTGAGGGTAGAGACGGCCTAATGGCTGCTGCCTTTGATGCAGTCCTGGACAGGGTGGTCGAGGTGACTGGCCTACTTGGGGTCGAGCGACTCCTTGAGGACGGGCTTGAACAGGTGGCAACCGACCTGCTTGAAGGCCTGGCCACCGTGTTCGAAGAAGAGAGTCGGGTAATGCGAGCCGCCCTGGCTCAACTTTCTGAGAGCCAGACCCTGCGTCACGCCTACCGGGACCATGAGGCACAAACCCTTGTCATTATCACCCGGTTCATCAGGTTGGGCCAGGCCGCAGGTCGCATCGCGACTGGTGACCCGGAAGAAATGGCGGTCGCTGTACTCGTCCTCGGCCAGGGCCTCAACAACCCAGCCCTGTTGGGTGGCACCAAGCGCCCTCAAGTGATGGCTCGACTCTCAGATCTCTTGACTCTGATGCTTTCACCCGAACAGTGACGGTGCGGAGAGCGGCCCGATAGAGCGACAACGCCTATTGCCTCAGGTCTAGCGCTCCGGGGGGGGGTCCTACCAGACATCGCTCTTCTCACTCACTACGAGTGCTCAAACAAGGTGGGATAGAAACAGCATCTATTCGAGGCTCCCGGTTCAGAGCGACAATATCCGGGGCAGCACAGACTGCTTAGGGTGCGGACGGTGGCACGCCCCCCAGCGGGGAGACCAAAGTCGCAACTCCTCTCGGCGGTTGCGCTCTTTGTGGTACGCCCCCC
>DLRQ01000051.1 GCA_002501135.1 Candidatus Neomicrothrix sp. UBA7884 | reverse complement strand
GAACCAGAACCAGACCGGAACCTCGATACTCGGTAACGCCGTTCTCCGGCGCGAGGACGACACGCTGCTGCGGGGACAGGGCGGCTACGTCGGCAACGTGGTCCTGCCCGGTGCCGTGCATGCCCACTTCGTACGGTCCACCGCCGCCCATGGCGAGATTCTCTCCGTGGACATCGCCGACGCCCTGTCAATGCCCGGCGTTGTGGCCGTCTACACCGCGGCCGACATCGGCCTCGACGACCGCCCACCGCCCATGGGCTTCTACCCGTCCGAGATGGCGCGGCCGTTCCTCGCCCGTGACCGGGTCCGGTTCGTGGGTGAGCCCGTTGCCGTCGTCCTGGCCGAAACTCCGTACCAGGCAGCCGATGCAGCCGAGGCGATCTGGGCCGACATCGAGCCCCTGAAAGCGGTCGTTGACCTGAACGAGGCACTGGCCGGCGACACCGTCCTGTTCCCCGAACTCGGCCACAACCTGATCTGGGAGCTGCCGTCTGCCGGGGCAGTGGACTTCTCGACCTGCGAGGCCGTCATCGAGGCCGACATCGTCAACAGCCGCGTTGCTGCGGTGTCAATCGAGCCCCGTGTCGCTGCAGCCACCTTCGAGGACGGTCGGGTCACCTGCTGGGCCAGCTCCCAGGGTGGCCATAACTACCGCGACGGCGTCGCCGGGGCGATGGGTCTCGAGCAGTCCGACGTGCGGGTCCACGTGAAGGACATCGGTGGAGGATTCGGCGCCAAGGGGATGGTCTCCGAAGAGGAGATAATGGTCGCCCAGTTGGCGCGCCTGACGGGTCGGCCCGTGCGCTGGACCGAAAGCCGTACCGAGAACCTCACCGGGTACGTGCACGGGCGGGCACAGAACCAGCGGGTCACCATGGGCGGAACCCGCGACGGGCGAATCACGACCTACAGGCTCGAGGTGCTGCAGGACTGCGGTGCGTTCCCCAAGTGGGGTCCGTTCCTGCCGGAGTTCACGAGGCAGTTGGCCTGTGGTGTCTACGACATCGCCGAGGTGGAGTTCTCAGCGAAGTCGGTGGCGACCACCACGGCTCCACTGTGTGCCTACCGGGGTGCCGGAAGGCCAGAGGCCACGGCGGCCATCGAACGGGCCGTCGACATGTTCGCCGCCGAGATCGGCATGGATCCGGCCGAGGTGCGCCGCATAAACCTGATTCCCGCCGATGCCTTTCCGTTCACCACGCGCACCGGAACGTCCTATGACTCGGGCGAGTACGAGGCCGCCCTGGATGCAGCCCTCGCCGCTGCCGACTACGCCTCGCTGAGGGCCGAACAGCAGCGCCGCCGTGAGGCCGGCGACCGCCACCAGATGGGCATAGGCGTCGCCACCTACGTTGAGATCACGGGCTTCGGCGGAAGCGAGTACGGCGAGGTTCGACTGCGGCCCGACGGGACGTTCCTGGCGATCACCGGTTCCACACCGATCGGCACCGGGCACGTCACCACCTGGGCGATGCTGGTCGCTGACCGGCTTGGCGTTTCGATGGACCAGGTCGAGGTCTTCCACGGAGACACCGACGTGGTTCCCTCGGGGGACACCACCGGTGGGTCCAGGTCAGTGCAGCTGGCGGGATCGGCAATGGCGGACGCCTCCGAGAAGCTCGTCGAGGTGGCCCGTCAGGCCGCAGCCGACCAGCTCGAGGCGGCGGTCGCCGACATCGTCCTCGAGGACGGAACATTCCATGTGGCGGGTACCCCGGCCATGGGCAGGTCATGGGTCGATCTGGCAGGTTCCTCAGATCAGGCACTCACGGGTGTCTCGGACTTCTCCCAGACCGGTGCCACCTTTCCGTTCGGCACCCACATCGTTGTCACCGAGGTCGACACCGAGACCGGCCATGTCACAGTCGACCGCATAGTCGCCGTCGATGACGCCGGCACCCTCGTGAACCCGTTGCTGGCGGCCGGCCAGATCCACGGCGGCCTTGCGCAGGGCGTGGCCCAGGCGCTCATGGAGGAGTTCCGCTACGACGATGACGGCAACCCGCAGACCACGAACCTTGCCGACTACTCGGCCGTGTCGGCCATGGAGGTCCCGAGCTACGAGCGCACGTTCACCCAGACGCCGTCGCCCCGAAACCCTTTGGGTGCCAAGGGAATTGGCGAATCGGGAAGCATCGGGTCGACCGCAGCGGTTCAGAGCGCGGTCGTCGACGCCGTGTCGCACCTTGGTGTGAGGCACATCGACATGCCGCTGACTCCCGAGACGGTCTGGCGTGCAATCCAGTCGGTCTGACGGGTTGGGGTACGTAGCCCGACAGGTGCCGACACCGTGAACGAACCACGGCAGTTCCTCGTCGAGAGGCTGCGCCAGTTCGGCATAACCGTCTTTGCCGAGATGTCCGCTTTGGCGGACCGGACCGGTGCCATCAACCTGGGGCAGGGGTTCCCCGATTCCGACGGCCCACAGGAGGTACTTGAGGCCGCCGTGGCAGCCATCCGGGCGGGCCACAACCAGTACCCCCCGGGTCGCGGGATCCTGCCGTTGCGTCGGGCGGTCGCCGACCACCAGAAGCGCTTCTACGACATCGAGGTGGATCCTGAGGCCGAGGTGCTCATAACCGCCGGTGCCTCCGAGGCAATAGCTGCAGCGATGCTGGCCCTCGTCGAACCCGGTGACGAGGTCATCATGTTCGAGCCCTACTTCGACCACTACGCCACCTCGGTGGCACTGGCCGGCGGGCACCGTCGGGTGGTGACGCTGCGTGAGCCCGACCTCTCCTTTGACGTCGCCGAGTTGGAGGCAGCCGTCGGGCCACGTACCCGCCTGATCCTCGTGAATACCCCCCACAACCCTTCCGGCAAGGTGTTCAGCGCCGACGAGTTGGGGCAAATCGCACGGGTAGCCGTCGAGCACGACCTGCTGGTGGTCACCGACGAGGTTTATGAGCACCTCATCTACGACGGTGGAAGCCACGTGTCTCTGGTGACCCTCCCCGGTATGGCCGAGCGAACCCTCACCATCTCCTCTGCGGGCAAGTCCTTCGGGTTCACCGGCTGGAAGATCGGCTGGGCCAGCGGACCCGAAGCCATGGTCTCGGCCCTGCTCACGGCAAAGCAGTCGCTCACCTACGTGAACGGCGGACCCTTCCAGCATGCCCTCGTGACGGCGCTCGGCCTGGGCGATGGCTACTTCAGGGACCTCGCCGACGACCTCCAGGCCAAGAGGGACCTCCTCAGCGAAGGCCTCCGAAGTGCGGGTTTCAGGGTGTTTCCGACAGCGGGTACCTACTTCATCACCGCAGACATCAGGCCACTGGGTGCCAGCGACGGCGTCGAGTTCTGCTTGTCGCTTCCCGAGCGCTGCGGGGTGGTGGCGGTTCCGAGCGTTGTGTTCTATGACAACGAGGAAGCTGGCAGACACCTCATCAGGTTTGCCTTCTGTAAGAGACCTGAGGTGCTCGCCGAGGCGACGGAGCGGCTGGCGGGCATGGGAGAATCTCCCTCATGAAGGTCGCAGCCGTCCAGCACGACGTGGTCTGGGAGGACCGCGACGCCAACCACGGGCACCTGACCGGGCTGATCGCAGAGGCGGCAACCGACGGTGCCGACCTCGTAGTCCTGACCGAGATGTTCCCCGTCGGGTTCTCGTTGGCCGCCGATCGCATTGCTGAGCCACCAGATGGGCCGAGCGTCCGATTTCTCCTGGAGCAGGCCAGTGACCACGGTCTCTGGACTGCTGGTTCGGTGCCAGTTGTCGATGATGCGGCCTCGATGCCGGTGAACAGGTTCGTGCTCGCCGGCCCCGACGGGACACTCCACCACTACGACAAGATGTACCCGTTCACCTACGCGGGCGAGCGCGACCACTACCGGCCCGGTGACCACCCGGTGACCGTGACCATCGAGGGGGTGAGGGCCAGCCTCTTCGTCTGCTACGACCTGCGCTTCTCTGAGGCTTTCTGGGATCTGGCCCCGACGACCGACGTCTACCTGGTTCCCGCCAACTGGCCGTCCAGTCGCCGTGAGCACTGGATGACCCTCCTGCGCGCCAGGGCCATCGAGAACCAGGCGTACGTCGTGGGGGTAAACCGTGTCGGTGACGATCCCCGGTTCTCCTACTCGGGCGACAGCCTCATCGTTGATCCCCTCGGTGAGGTCATCGCCGATGCCGAACCGGGTGTCGAAGCCGTTCTGGTCGCCGACGTGGAACCAGAACGGGTTGCGGCTGTCCGCGCCGAGTTTCCCTTCCTTCAGGACCGACGGGAGAGATGAGCGGCCCCGAGATTCTCGAGCGGGCACGCCGGCTGGTCGAGCCGGCAATGGTCGCCGCCGTCGACGGCCTCTGTGGCGAGCTGGGTCTGCCCGCCCGCTACCACCTGGGTTGGGCCGAGGCAGACGGTTCACCGTCAACCGTTGGTGCCGGAAAGGGCCTCCGGCCTGCTCTGGCCGTGCTGTCAGCCGAGGCGGTTGGTTCCCCCGGCGAGGTTGCCGTCCCGGGGGCGGTCGCCGTGGAACTGGTTCACAACTTCTCGCTCATCCACGACGACATCATCGACGGCGACCTCGAGAGGCGCCACAGGGCCACCGTGTGGGCAGCCTTCGGCACCGACGACGCCATCATCTCTGGCGATGCTCTCCACAACCTGGCCTTCCAGGTCCTGCTGGGTGAACCCACGCCGGAACGGGTAGCGGCCACCGCCCGCCTGGCCAGGGCCACCTCGGCGATGCTGGCCGGGCAGGCCGCCGACATGGCATTTGACGACCTGCCGGTCGTGTCCCTCGATGACTGCCTGGCAATGGAGGCCGACAAGACCGGCGCCCTGCTGGGTTGTGCAGCGTCGATCGGTGCCGTGCTGGCCGGTGCAGCGCAGACGACCGTCGATGCGCTCGACTCCTTCGGGCGGGAGCTGGGCCTGGCATTCCAGGCTGTCGACGACGTGCTCGGCATCTGGGGCGACCCGGCCATGACCGGTAAGGCCGCCGGCAACGATCTGCGGGAGCGCAAGAAGTCCATGCCGGTTGCCGTCGTCCTGACCGGAGGTTCGGGCGGGGCCGAGGACCTCGCTGCCATCTACGACCAGCCCGGTGACCTCTCTGACGGCGATGTAGCCCGGGCGGCCGGGATCATCGAAGCCGCCGGTGGCAGGGAACGAACCGATTTTGAGGCGGCCAGCCGGCTGGAATCAGCCCTGGCCTCGCTGGGCGCACTCGAGATTCCTGCCGAGGTGGACGCCGAGATCCGTGGCCTTGCCCGGTTCGTCGTGGAGCGCAGCTTCTAGAATCCGGGGTCACAGGCGTCTGATTCCACCCAGCCGGACGACTGCTCGCCCCTCCTCACGTGATGCGGCCAGGTCCACGCGACCGTCCAGGACCCACTCGTTGAAGCCGTCGGGGTCGGCGATTGTCTGGGTTGCCGGCCACATGTCGGGTGTGCTGTCGTCAAGCACGAAGTACTCGCCGCCCCTTGCGTGGCTGTCGGTTGGCATAACCGAATGGTCCTCCCAGTAGGGGGCGATTGCCTCCCTGATCGAGTCGGCGTTCCACGCTGCGTCGCCTATGGAAGGCACCTCGGCGAGTACGTCGGTGGCCTCACCGCTTCGGCGGGAGAGCAGCTGCACCCATCTGAAGACCTCGTTTCGCACCATTACCCGAAAAGCCCTCACCGACGTGGTCACGTCGGGGCGCTCGGGCTCGGCACCATCGATGGGCCCCGTGTCGTCCGGGTCCGGGTTGCGTAGCTTCTCCCACTCGTCGATGAGGCTGGAGTCGACCTGGCGCACGGTCTCGCCGAGCCAGGCTTCGAGATCGCGGAGTTCCTCGGTCTTTTCCTCGTCGGGCACGTTCTGGACGACCGCCTTGTAGGCCTGCGTCAGGTAGCGCAGCACGACACCCTCTGACCGCTTCAGGCCGTGGTGCTCCACGTACTGCCTGAAGTTGAAGCCCAGTTCGTACATCTCGCGTGCCACAGACTTGGGCTGGACGTTCTCGTCGCCGACCCACGGGTGGTGACTGCGGAACACGTCGAAGGTTCCGTAGAGGAACTCGGCCAACGGTCGTGGAGGACGCACCTCGTTGAGGCGTTCCATGCGTTCCTCGTACTCGACACCCTCCATCTTGAGCCTGTTGATCAGCTCTGTCTTCAGGCGGTTGACCTGTGCGGCAAGGATGACCCCGGGGTTCTCCAGCACCGATTCGACGACCGAAAGAAGGTCCAGGGCGTGTTGTTCGGGTGTCTGGTCGGAGCCCTCGTCACCCAACTCAGGGATCACCTCGAGGGCGAAAAGTGACAGCGGCTGGTGCAGGGCGAAGTCGTCCTGGAGGTCCACCCCGATGCGGACCATGCGGCTCTCGTCGTCTGGTTCGTTGAGTTCCTCGATGATGCCGGCGTCCCGGAGCGAGCGGTACACGCCGATCGCCCGACGGATGTGTTGTCGCTGGCGCTTGCGCGGCTCGTGGTTGTCGGTGAGCAGCCGTCGCAGGTCGGCACCGCCATCACCGGGGCGGGACAACACGTTGAGGACCATCTGGTGGGTGACGTCGAAGCTGGAGTCCAGGGGTTCGGGGTCGCCGCTGACCATCTTGTCGAACGTCTCCTCATTCCAGTGGGAGTAGCCGCGTTCCGGTGGCTTCTTCTTCATCAACTTCTTTCTGCGGGACGGGTCAGCTGCCACCTTGGCCTCGGCCCGGCGGTTCTCGATCCAGTGCACAGGAGCCTGGGCCCAGACATGCCCCTCGTCGTCAAAGCCCCGACGACCGGCACGTCCAGCGACCTGTGCGAACTCGCGGTTGGAGAGCAGGCGTGTGGTGGAGCCGTCGTACTTGCAGAGTTGGGTGAAAAGGACCGTGCGGATCGGCACGTTGACGCCGACTCCGAGCGTGTCCGTTCCACAGATCAACTTGAGAAGGCCAGCCTGGGCCAGCTTCTCGATGAGTAGCCGGTAGCGGGGGAGGAGGCCGGCGTGGTGAAGGCCGATTCCGTGGCCGATGAAGCGGCGCAGGTCCTTGCCGATGGGCGTGTCGAACCTGAAGCCACCGACCGCCTCGCGGATCTCGGCCTTCTCCTCTCTGGTGACCACGTCGAGGCTGCAGAGGTCCTGAGCCTTTTCGGTGGCGGCCTTCTGGGTGAAGTGGACGATGTAGATCGGTGCCCGGTCCGAGTCGACCAGCTCGGTGATGGATTCGTGAAGGGGGGTCTCCCGGTATTCAAAGGTGAGCGGAACCGGTCGCTCGGTGCCGGCCACGGTCACAGTCGGTCTGCCGGTTCGCTCGGTCAGGTCATCCTCGAACCTGGTGGTGGGGCCGAGGGTCGCCGACATGAGGAGAAACTGTGTGTCGGTCAGTTCCAGCAGGGGTACCTGCCACGCCCAGCCGCGCTGAGGGTCGGCGTAGTAGTGGAATTCATCGGCCACAACGAGGCCCACGTCGCATGAGCGGCCTTCCCGTAGGGCTCTGTGGGCGAGGATTTCGGCAGTGCAGGCGATGATCGGTGCACCCGGATTGACCGATGCGTCGCCGGTAACCATGCCGACGTTGTCGGATCCGAAGTCGCGGGCGAGTGCGAAGAACTTCTCGCTGACAAGTGCCTTGATGGGTGCCGTGTAGGCGCTGCGTTCACCCCTTGCGAGGGCGGCTGCGTGGGCAGCCGTGGCAACGAGGGACTTCCCCGAACCGGTGGGGGTGGCCAGGATCACGTGGTTGCCGGCCAGCAGTTCCAGGATGGCCTCCTCCTGGGCCGGGTACAGCGTGAGCCCGGCCTCGGTGGCCCATGCGACGAAGCCCTCCAGGATCTCGTCGGGGTTCGAGCCCTGTGGCAGCCGATCGAGCAGGCTGGTGCTGTTGGGCCGTGCGTTGAGGTTGCTGTTCACAGGGTTGGGCGGAGCAGTGCCGCTCGCTCATCCTCCACTACGGAATGGAAGGCGCAGCCGGGCAGGTGGTCGTTGACCATGCCCATCGCCTGCATGAAGGCGTATGCGGTGGTGGGCCCCACGAACGACCACCCTCTCGTTTTCAGGTCGCGGCTGAGAGCGGTTGACTCGGCCGTGGTGGCGGGTATCGGTTCGTCCGGGGACCGGGCCTCACCGGCCGGCTCCCATGACCACAGGTAGGCGGCCAGGGAGCCGAATTCGTCGGCCACCTCCAGGGCCCGGGCGGCATTGTTGATCGTGGACTCGATCTTGCCCCGGTGGCGAACGATGCCGACATCGCCCAGCAGGCCGTTTATTTCGTCGTGGCCGAACCCGGCGACAGTTGCCGGGTCGAAGCCGGCGAATCCGGACCGGAACGCCTCGCGCTTGCGCAGGATCGTCAGCCATGACAGCCCGGCCTGAAACCCTTCGAGGCAGATCTTCTCGAACAGTCGGGTGTCGTCGGTTGTCGGCCGACCCCATTCGTCGTCGTGGTATGCGAGGTAGTCGGCGTGCCCGCCGGGCCACCAGCAGCGCACGATCCCTTTATCGCCGGTGACGAGGCCCTCAGTCATCTCCGTCCCCGTCCGCTGCTGTGCTCCACGGGGACCGACGTTACGCTCCGACGACCCATTGCCCGACCAATCAGAGGCCTCCCGTGATCGTGATAGCAGGAACCATCAACATCGACCCGGCCAGCAGCGACGACGCCGTGGCGGCGATCGTGCCGATGATGACCGCAACGCATGCCGAGGATGGCTGCATCGACTACGTGCTCAGCATCGATCCGGTACAGGCGGGGCTAATCAGGATCTTTGAGAAGTGGGAGAGCGACGAAGCCCTCAGCGCCCACATGGGTTCGTCCCACATGGCCGAGTTTCAGGGGGCAATGGCCGGTTTCGGAGTGACCGGAATGTCCGTGGAGCGTTTCGACGGCGCCACGGTCACCAGGCTGATCTAGGGGGCTGCTCAGCAGCCCACTGCGGCCTCGAGGGTCCAGCAGGCCTGTTTCATGCGGGCATCTGAGAGGGTCGTCACACGTCGCCTGAACGTGTCCCGTGCGATCGTGTGGATGTTGTCGAAGTTGACGACGCAGTCGGTGGGAAGACCGTCGATGTCGGCCCGTAGGGGAAGCTCGGAGATCAGGCCCCGTCTCGTCCTGGTGAGCAGCGCCACGACCACGTGACCGATTCGATCGGCAACCGGATCTCGGGTGAGTACAAGGACGGGGCGGTCGCCGCCCGGCGTCGCGGTGAACCAGACCTCACCCCGTTGCATCGTGCCAGTCCGACCAGTCCTCGGTTGGGCCGGAATCGGCGATCTCGGTGAGCTGGAGTTCGTTCTCGTCCAGCGGGTGCTCCTCCCATGCCTCGGAGTCGCGTTCGCCCGTGAGGGTTACCAGGTGGCGGCGCAGGGCGTCGCGGACCAGGTCGGATCGCGACACACCCAGGTAGTTGGACCAGGTGTCGATCTCGTCCGATATCTCGTCATCGAGTCGGACGCTCAGGAGTGTCATACGTCTGATGGTAGTACGTATGACACAGTGGTGGAACCTACAGGACGGCTCCCAAGGGGAGGCCCTCGACTATCTGGTCCAGGTACTCGGACAGGCCCCAGCCGACATGGCCGTCACAGGTGAAGCGGGTCAGGCCCTCGGTGATTCTCGTCAGCAACTCGTCGCCTTCGGACGTGGTCCGGCGGTTCCGTAGCGGGATCAGCGACGTGACATCGCCTACGACCTCGTAGGTGCGTTCGGCAGTGGTGACGGTGGCAACAAGCCCGGTCTGGTACCAGGCTTCGTCCCAGGTGGTGTCGATCGAGACGTCGGTTATCTCGTGGTACACGTCGCCGTGCAGCACCATGCCCCCCGACCGGGTGGCCAGGCCGTCACGGCTGATGAGCGAGATGACCATGGCGAAGTCCTCGTCGAAGACGAGGGGCAGCCAGCGGTACCAGGAGATCGCTTGCCAGTAGCGGGCTCCCCAGGACTTGTCACGCAGGCCGAGCCCGTCCACCTCGAAGCGCTCACCGTCGACCTGGATGAGACCGGTGGCAGCCATGTGCTGTTCGTAGTGGGCCTTGGCAAACGACTGTGCCGCCTCTTGTGAAGGCTCCTCGCCGGTGACAGCGTCAACGGGCCGTCCACCCAGCATCGGGGAGATGCCCCGGTACGCCAGGTCGATGCTGCAGTCCACGATCGGGTTGGTTGAGAAGGCCAACTTGGGTTCGGCCATCTCGCCGGGGTCGCCCAGCAGGCAGACCGGTCCCTCGTAGCGGACCCGTAGCCGGTCGAAGGGTTCCTCAACTTCGAAGCGCATGCCGGCGGCGTCGAATACCTCGTTGGTTTCGATGCGCGGTCGCTTGAACATGAAGCCCACCCGGCCGTCGGGCAGGTACACGCAGCACGACATCTCGGCGTAGCCCTCGTTCACCCGGTTCCCCAGGCGGAACCATCCACCGACGCCGGTCGCGTGGTCGACCACGTTGAAGTACATCGACTCGTTGTAGTTGGGCACCGGGTCGGGTTCGTGGTTGTACTCGTCGCCGGGTTCCAGCACCAGACGGATCCCCGAAGCCTCAGCCATGCCTTCGAGTGTGGCAGGTCCCTTGTCACGGCGACGGACCGGGTGGGATAGTGACGTGGTGCGCAGGCTCGTGGTAGCGGTGTTGGCGATCTCGCTGTCGGGCTGCTCTGGTGGTGCGGACGAGGCAGCGACGGCAGTGGAGCCTGCGATGGCGGCCACGCCCCAGATCTAGGCCGACGCATCGACCTCGGCTCCGGTCGAAGTTGGCGAAATGGCCAGTGCCGCCACCACCAGCCCAACGTCGACGACCGCCCCGACCACTCGGGGTCTCGCGCCTACCGGCTGGCGGATGTCAGCGAGCTGACCGTCGTTGCAGATGACCTGGGGGGAGTGCCGGTAGTCGTTGTGTTGAATCCCGATTCCATTTTCGGGATTGCGTTCGAGGCGCTCGTGGACGGTGAGGTTCGCACCTTCAGCCCGGGCCGGGGTGGCATCGTCGATGACCTGGGAGGCGACTGGCGGCTTGATGGCTCCGGCTCCGACGGTCGGCAACCCAGTTTTGTGATCAGCTTCGTGACCGAGTGGTACGGGTGGGCCGCATACCATCCCGATACCGACATCTGGCAAGGTTGCCCCGGCCCATGACTGTGTAACTGGCCGGGTGTATGTTCCGTTGTCATGGACATTCGTGAACTATCAAACATCTCAGACATCATCCTGACCGGTACGGCCCAGAAGCCCGACGCCGACATGATCATCTACGGCGATGAGCACATCACCTGGTCCGAGATGAAGGACCGTTCAGGGCAGGTGGCCAACGCCCTTCGGGCAGACGGTGTGGGCCCGAAGGACCGCATCGCGTACATCGACAAGAACGGCCCCGAGTATTTCGAGCTGGCGTTCGGATGCAGTTTCATCAATGCCGTGACCGTCGCCGTCAACTGGCGTCTTGCGCCGCCCGAGATGGCCTACATCGTCAACGATTCCAAGGCTCCGGTCCTGGTCATCCATGAGGACCTGGCCGAGCACCTTTCAGCGTTCGAGGCCGACCTTGAGAGCGTCAGGCGCATTGTGGTCATTGGCTCCCACGAGACCCACATCTCCTACGACGAGTGGCGCAACGCTCACCCGACCGAGAGCGACGTCCATGATGCTCAGCCTGATGACGTCTCGATGCAGCTCTACACCTCAGGAACAACCGGCATGCCAAAGGGTGCCCAGCTCACCAACTCCAACTTCAACGCGGCGTTTAACAACGTCGACTGGGAGATGACCGGCGACGCACGGACCATGGTCATGATGCCGCTGTTCCACATCGGGGGTAGCGGTTGGGCGTTCTTCGGCATGGGCAGTGGAGCCACATCGATCCTGGTGCGCGAGTTCGATCCGGTGGCCGGGCTCCAGCTCATCGAGTCAGAGCAGATTTCGCATGCCTTCTTCGTGCCAGCGGTCCTTGCGTTCTTCTCAATGGTTCCGAGTGAGGGGATTGACCTCTCCTCCATGAAGACGATTGCCTACGGTGCCTCACCCATCACCGAGGACGTGCTCGTCAACTCCATGAAGATGTTTGGCTGCGAGTACTCACAGGTCTACGGCCTCACCGAAACGACCGGCGTGGTCACCCAGTTGCTGCCTGAGGACCACGACCCGGGTGGGCCGAGACAGAATCTCCTGCGCTCAGCCGGCAAACCGATAGCGGGAACCGAGATTCACATCATCGACCCCGACACAGGTGACCGACTGCCCGACGGTGAGGTCGGCGAGGTCTGGATACGGTCCGGGCAGATCATGTCCGGTTACTGGCAGATGCCCGGGGAGTCGGCCAAAGCACTCCCCGGCGACGGCTGGTTCCGGTCCGGGGACGCCGCCTACATGGAGGACGGCTATCTGTTCATCTACGACCGCGTGAAGGACATGATCATCTCCGGCGGCGAGAACATCTACCCGGCCGAGATTGAGAACGCCCTCATGGCCCATGAGGGCGTTCTCGACATAGCGGTTATCGGGGTACCCGACGAGAAGTGGGGTGAGGTCGGCAAGGCTCTGGTGATCCCGGTTCCCGACAGTGGCGCGACAGCAGAGGACATCATGGCCTTCTCCAGGGAGCGTCTGGCCGGGTTCAAGTGCCCCAAGTCGGTCGACTTCGTCGAGGCCATCCCACGGAACCCGACAGGCAAGATACTCAAGCGCGAGCTACGGGACCCCTACTGGGAGGGCCACGAGCGTCAGGTCAACTGACGAAGTCTGACGCCCCCGAGTTCCCGGTCTGTCCGGGAGGCTGACTAGGGTCGCCGTTCATGGACATCAGGGTCGACGGCAGGGTTGCGATAGTTACAGGCGGATCCAGGGGCATCGGGCGTTCAATAGCCGGAACCCTGGCGGCCGCGGGTGCAAAGGTGATGATCACCAGCCGCAAGGCCGATGTCTGCGAGGCGGCGGTGGCCGAACTGTCCGAGGAGACCGGCGGCGACCTGGCATTCGTGGCAGGCAACGTCGGGTTGGCCGAGGACGCCGAGCGGGTGGTCGAGGCGACGCTCTCCACCTTCGGCGCGGTTGACATTCTCGTGAACAACGCCGCGACCAACCCCTATGCCGGCCCGGTGATCGATACCGACATTCCCCGTTGGGAGAAAACCTTCCAGGTCAACTTGACGGCCCCGCTGGTGTGGACGCAGCTGTGTTGGAACTCGTGGATGAAGGAGCACGGGGGTGAGGTGATCAACATCTCGTCGGTGGGTGCCTTTGCCACAAGTCCGATTCTCGGTACCTACGACATAACCAAGTTGGCCCTCGTGCAGCTGACCCGCCAGTTGGCCGCTGAGATGTCGCCGGGTGTGCGCGTCAACGCCGTCTGCCCCGGCCTCATCAAGACCGACTTTGCCAGGGCCCTGTGGGACGAGGGTCGTGGCGATCAGGTTGCCCAGGCCTATCCGCTGAAGCGCCTTGGCGAGCCTGAGGACATTGCCAATGCAGCGTTGTACCTTGCCTCTGAGGCTTCAGGCTGGATGACAGGTCAGGCCCTCGTGGTCGACGGCGGCGGTCTGATCGGCTTCGCCCAGATCGGTTAGCAGTTGACCCGAAACTGGGACCGACTCACACCTCGAGCTGACGTGCGAGATCCTCGGTGGCCTCGATGAACTCCTCGATGATGTCGATGACCACCTGTCCGGCCGGCCTCGACCTGTTCATGGTGCCGACGATCTGACCGACGAAGTAGGTGGCCAGTTTCTCGGCGCCCGACCCCTCCACATGGGCGGCCCTGTTGATTCGCTGCTGGGCCTCGTTGGTGAGTATCGGCTGGAGTGGCATACCCAGGGGGTCCGGGGTGTCCTCCCTGTCCCATTCCTCGCTCCAGGCGGTGCGCAGCATGCGGGCCGGCTTGCCGGTGAGTGAGCGGGATCGGAGCGTGTCGCTGGAGCCGGCGTCGAGCATCTTCTTCTTGACGGTCGGGTCGGTCTCGGCCTCCTCGGTGGTGAGCCAGACCGAGCCGCACCACACGCCGGCCGCCCCGAGGGCCATTGCTGCTGCCATCTGTCTGCCCCGTCCGATGCCGCCGGCGCCCAGCACGGGCACGGGTGCGACAGCGTCGACGACCTCGGGTATGAGGACCATCGTGCCGATCTCGCCCGTGTGGCCGCCGGCCTCGGACCCCTGGGCGATGATGATGTCGGCTCCGGCGTTGACGTTGCGTTCGGCGTGTGCCCGGGTTCCGGCAAGGGCCGCCACCTTCAATCCGGCTTCGTGGCAGCGTTGGATCATGTCGGGTGGCGGGGGTCCGAGGGCGTTGGCCATGAGAGAGGGCCGGTGGGCCAGGGCGATGTCGACCTGTCGTGCCGCCCGGTTGGCCGAGAAGGGGGCGTCCGCCGAGTGGCCAACCCACCCCTTGGCTGCGTCGTAGACATGTTCGGCAACCCCGTATCTGTCCAGCATGTCTGCCAGGAACTCACGGTGTTCTTCAGGGATGAGGGCAACTATGTCGTCCATGCTGAAGCCGCCGTCGCTGTCTCCCGCGTACCGTGCCGGCACGATCAGGTCCACGCCGTAGGGGAGGTCACCTATTTCGTCCTCGATCCAGGCCAGGTCAACCTCGAGGCCCTCGTCGCTGTGGCCCACGGCACCCAGCACGCCGAGCCCTCCGGCCTTTGACACTGCAGCCACCACGTCGCGGCAGTGGCTGAAGGCCATCACTGGGAATTCGATGTCGAACATCTCGGTGATGGGTGTCTGCACTGTCTGCCTCGTCCCGGTTTCTCAGACGGAGACCGAGCCGTCAGGTGACAACTCGGCGCTCCTGCCTACGTGTTCCTCTATGAGCATTGCACCCACCAGGCCAGAATCTCTGGTCGTGCCCCAAACGCGGGCGTCGGCTCCGGTGCGTAGGGAAACGACGGCGTGTGTCGGTAGTCCGATCCTGTCGTGCATTACTGAGTAGGCCTCGACCTTCGCCTCACCTGAGAAGCCGGGGTGGGTCCGCCGTTTCGGAAGGGAGGCGGCCTTGTCGGTCACATCGATGTTTGTGAAGTGGGCACCTGGCCGGTCGGAGTAGACGCCGAAGGCGTGCTTGGTCACATATCCGCCGTTGGCGTGGACGAGGCCAGTTCCGGGCTGTTCACGTATGCAGCCCACCATGGCGGCAATGGCCTGTCCGCTGTAGTTGTTGTAGGCCGCACCGGCGAACGTTAAGCCACCGGTGACGGTGAGTGTCCGGTTCTGGTCGATTCCGAGTTCCGTGGAGGAGATCTGCACGGCGGACGGGAAGCATGAGTAGAGGTCCAGGTGGGTCAGGTCGCCTACGCCGGTACCGGCCGAAGTAAGGGCGCATTCGCCGGCCAGGCGGAGGACCGGAGCCCTGTGCAGATCCCACCTCTCGCTGATCCATTCGGTGTCGAGGCCGTTGCTGCCCGCCAGCGGGAACACCCAGCGGTCTCTCGGCACTCCGGCGGCTGAGGCGCGTTCCGCTGACATGAGCAGCACCGCCGAGGCCTGGTCCACGTTGTTGTGGGCGTTCATGGCGATCGTGTATGGGGCGCCCACCAGGCGGTTTGCCTCCGTGGGGGTGGTGATCTCATCGGCGGTCATTGGTGTACGGACAGCGGCGTGGGGGTTGTCGACGGCGACCCGGTTGAAGCCCTCCCAGAGGGTTCCCAGTCGTGAGCGGTGCCTGGAGATGGACTCGCCCATGGCGTGGCGGATAGCCGAGTCCAGGAGCGGGTAGATGGTGACCGGCGCGTCAACCCCGCGGTCCTTTTCGTGGCTGGTGGCCATGACGAGCAGTTCTCCGAACGCCTCGGCCGCGGGCAGCGTGGTGTCGTAGTCGCGTCGGTACTCGAGCCCCAGGGTTCTGGCCAGACGGCGGCTGCGGTTGGTTTCACCGCCGATTACCGCTGCCGACCGGATCTCACCGGCCTGAATGCCGGCAGCCAGGTGGTTTAGGAGCAGTTGGGGGCTGTGGCCGGACCAAGACGTGAGCAGCGTCGTGGCCGGGTCGGCTCCGACCCTGCCGGCCAGCTGCCGGCCGGGGTCTGTGTAGCGCCACAGCCCGCCGACCACTCCGATTGCATCGAGGTTGCCTACAGCGGCACCGCAACCTGAGTCGGACCCAGCGGTCAGGAGTGCATCCTCCATGAGGTCCAGGGCCGATCGGGCCCCGGTCGGGTCGTCGACCCGGTCTGTCACCTGGGCGACACCCACGATTACCGGGGTGTGGGGGTCGAGGGCCATGACAGGAGTGTGTACCAGCAACTGTGCTGTCAGCGAGGCGGACCCGCCACCACAGTTAGGCATCCCTCACATGCGCCTACACTGGTGGCCATGGCATACAGCACACCCGAATACCACCCGGCCTTCGAGGAGTACTGCGAAACCATCTACGAACTCGCCGAGGATGACCTCGACGTGATCCAGGCCCGCATAGCGGATCGACTCGATATCAGCCGACCGGCCGTCTCGGAGATGATCAGGCGCATGGAAAAGGAAGGGCTGATCGCCACCGATGGAACGGTGATATCTCTCACCTCTGATGGTCAGGACCTCGCGGTGTCGGTGGTCAGGCGCCACCGCCTGGCCGAACGCTTCCTCACCGACATGCTGGGCCTCTCCTGGACCGACGCCCATCACGAGGCCGGAAAGTGGGAGCACGTCATCTCGCCGGTTGTCGAATCAGCCCTCGACAAACTGCTCGGCGAGCCCACAACCTGCCCGCACGGCAACCCCATACCCGGAAGTTCATATGAGGAACCCGATTCCCGGCATCTTGTCGAGGTTGCGGTCGGCGAGGGGTTCACCGTCAGCCGTATCACCGAGGAGTTGGAATTCACCGAGGGGATGCTGGACTTCCTTGAGGAATCCGCCCTCATACCGGGCAACAGGGGAACCGTCACCGCAGCGTCACCCGACGGCACGGTCACCATCGAGATCGACGGTAACCACCTCGGGGTCGGAGTCTTCGCGGCTGAGCGCATTCTCGTTACCGCCGGCTGACCCGACCCGAGCGGTCGCCAACAGGCGGTCTTGCCGGGAACCAGATCAGGCCAGGTAGGTGACTCGCCGCACGATGAGCATCCAGGTCATCAGGGCGCTGATCGCCACCAGCACGAGGGCCAGGAGGGCCATTTCCGGTAGGTATGCCGCCTCGTAGGTGTTCCAGATCTCCACGGCCAGGGTTCTGAACCCGATCGGTGACACGAGCAGGGTCGCCGGGAGCTCCTTCATTGTCGAGAGCATCACAAGGCCACCGCCGGCTGCGAGGCCGGGTGCCATCAGAGGGAGTTCCACGGTCCGCAGGCGCCGCAGGCGACCTGCCCCCAGAAGCCGTGCAGCGTCCTCCATGCGCGGCGGAACCGTCGACACCGCCACCTGGGCGGTCCGCACAGCCTGGGCCCCGAAGTGGACCACGTAGGCGAACACGAGCACCGGGAGGGTTCCGATGAGGAAGTCGAAGGGGGATGCGTGAAGGGTCCAGAAGATGAGTGAGAGGGCGACGACAAGCCCCGGAATGGCGAAGCCGGCGACCACTACGCCGTTGATCAACCCGCCGACCCTCGAGTTGTGGCGTGTCAACAGGTACGCGACGGGTAGGACGGCGACTATTGCGAGCGCTGCGGCAACGACGCTGATCCAGACGGTGTTCCAGGTCGGCCCCACCAGATCGTCAAGGCCGATGCGGAGGCCCGCCCCGCCGCGTAGCTGGCGGGTCCACCCCGAGAGGCCCCAGTCGGCCAGCGACAGTGCCGGTGAGAAGAGCGCCAGGCCGACGACAAGCGAGCAGGTAGCAAGTGCCGGTACCGACCACGGGCCGAGGGGGATCGGGAGTGCAGGGCGGCTGCCGACCACGTGGGTCCGGCTGCCTCGTCGTGCGACGGTTCGTTCTGCGGCCACAACTACGAGGGCCAGGACGAGGAGCACCAGAGCAAGGGTGAACGACCGGTCCTGATCGAACAACCTGGTCCTGAACACGGTCTGTGTGAGGGTCTCAAACCGCATCAGGTGGACTGCGCCGAAGTCGCTGACCGTGTAGAGGAACACCAGTAGCGAGCCCGCTGCAATTGAGGAACGGGCCTGGGGCAGGACGATCCTCCGGAAGACCTGTACCGGGCGGTCGCCCAGAAGTCTGGCGTTCTCCTCGAGGGATGTCGGCAGCGTCGAGAGTCGTGCTGCGACGGGCAGGTAGACGTACGGGTAGGTGAAAAGGGTCAACACCAGCCATGCACCGAAGAGTCCGTGGAGTCGCAGGTTCAGGCCGACTCCGGCTACTGAAACCAGGTCGTGGACGAGTCCACCCGGAGTGAGGCCGGACTGCAGTGCGCTGGCACCCACGAAGCTCGGGTAGACGAGGGGCAGGGGGACGGCGATGCGCCAGAAGCGGCGAAGTGGCAGGTCGGTCCGGGTCGTGAGCCACGCCAGCCCCGTCCCGATGAACGCGGCTGCCACGGAGACTAGAAAGCCCAGCTGGATGGTCCTCCACAGTGGTTCCAGAGTTGAGCGTGAGGCGATCGTGGCTAGCTGGCCGCCGCCTGTTGTGGCTGTCCGCCAGACGACGTAGCCGCCCGGGATGGCGAACAGGACGGCTATGAGGAGGTTCGCTGAGACCAGCGAACGAGGAGGTCGCCCGGCACCCGCCCGGTGTCGGGCGACCTCCTCGTTCACCGGGTCGACCTCACTGGTCCAGGATCCCGCTGGCTTCGATGATCTCGATGGTCCGGGTGAACTCGGCAGCCACGTCTGCTATCTGCACGGCACCAACCGTGTCGGCGGGTGCCGGTGGAAGGGTCTCGGCGGCCTCGACTCCGATAGCCAGCGGATACTCGTAGACGGTGTCAGTCAGGTACCGCTGTTGTGAGTCGCTCAGGAGGTGTGTGAGCAGCCGGTTGGCGAGTTCCTTCTCGTCGCTCTGGTTCAGCACCGCAGCGGTGGCGATAATCATCAGGCCGCCATCGTCGCCCTGGTTGAAGCCGTGGTTGGCGGAGCGCTGGGCGTCGCCGTTTGCTGCCACCTCCTGGTGGTTGTAGTAGTGGTTCACCAGCCCAAACCGGATTTCGTCGCGTCCCACCGCTTCGACGATTGCCCGGTTCTTCGGGTAGAAGCGGGCACCGTTGGCGACCATGTCGTCGAGCCACCTGATGGCGACATCGTCGCCGTTGCGCAGGCGAAAGACCGTAAACCAGTCCTGAAATGAGGAGTTGCTACCCGGCACGGCCACCAGGTTCTGGTAGTCGGGTCCTGTCAGGTCGAATACGGACCCGGGCAGGTCGGCTTCGGGAACCTCATCGATGTTGTAGACGAGCACACGGGCGCGGCCTGCGAAGCCGACCCAGGTTCCATCGGGGGAGCGGTCGGTTGGAACGACCCGGTCCAGGGTGTTGGTGTCGATGGGTGCCAGCATCGCCAGGTCGTCGAGGTAGCCGGCGGGCCCGGGGCTCCTGGAGAGGAACACGTCGGCAGGGGTCTTGTCGCCCTCTGTTGAGATCGCCAGGGCAAGGTCGTTAGAGGAGCCGTAGCGGACATCGAGGGTCACTCCGGTTACCGCTTCGAACTCGGCGAAGATGGGGCCGACAAGCTTCTCGCTACGGCCGGAGTAGACGGTCAGCGTCTGGTTGTCGTCACCGCCTCCACACGAGGTCGCTCCTGCAACGAGAGCGGTCAGCAGGAGGGTGGTTGCGAGGAGCGTGGTTATGCGTAGGTGTCTGTTCAGCATTTGAGGGGGTTTTCCTTGTGGTTGATTCCAGTATGTAAAGGAACCTTAACAATCAATGGCAGGTCATCCAACTTAGAAGGCGAAGACGCCCGGCCCGTCATACGCCACGGTGACGCTGTCACCCCTCTGGAACGAGACGTCTGTATCGGTCCTGGCTCGGACGGTCGTGCCATCCCCCAGGCGAATCAACACCATGGTGTCGTGGCCGTAGTACTCCACCAGTTCTATGACACCGTCACCGCCCGGGCTGACGGCCAGATCCTCGGGCCGCAGCATGATCTCGGTGGGTCCGCTCACCTTAGAGACGAGTGGGACAGGTCCTATCGGCGTGGGGCAGGTGGAGCTGTCCCCTTCTGGAATCTGAACGGGGAACAGGTTCGCCTCGCCCACGAAGGTAGCGATCCACTTGTCGGCTGGCCGACGGTAGAGGTCGTCGGGGCTTCCGACCTGGGCAAGACGGCCATCGTGGAGCACGGCCACCCGGTCACCCAGGACGAACGCCTCGTCCTGGTCGTGTGTCACGAAGACGGTAGTGACACCCAGTTCCACGAGCAGGTGGTGGATCTCGGTGCGTACCTGGGAACGCAGGCTGGAGTCCAGGTTCGAGAACGGCTCGTCAAGGAGCAGTACAGTGGGGCGCGGCGCCAGCGCCCGTGCAAGGGCTACCCGTTGCTGCTGTCCACCGGACAGGGTCCCGGGCATCCTGTCGGCAACGTTGTCCAGCCCGACAAGGGAGAGGGTCTTGCTCACCCGTTCGGTGCTGAGGTCGCCACGGGGGAGGCCGTATCCGACATTGCGGGCGACATCCAGGTGTGGGAACAGCGCCCAGTCCTGGAACACCATCCCTATCCGCCGCCGTTCGGGTGGCACGAACTCACCCGGACCGGTCACGAGTCGGTTGCCCAGTGAGATGCTCCCCGCTGTCGGACGTTCCAGGCCCGCAATGGCTCGCAGCAGGGTCGTCTTACCGCATCCGCTGGGTCCGAGCAGGGCGATGATCTCTCCGGGGGTAACCGAGAGGGACACGTCAGAGAGCACCTCTGGGCCGCCGTAGTCCACAGACACAGCGTCGATCTCGAGTCCGACCGGGGTCGGGTCCACCGGAACCGTTCGGTTGATGTTCACCACGCCTAACAGGTTAGAGGTGGTTGACCTCTCACCACAAAGCGCGGGTTTCCCACGGCATCCACCTAAGGCTGCACTGCTGCCTACGGTGCCCGTCATGGGTGATGTCGGCATCGGGCTGTGGGGCCTTGCAGCCTCGCTCCTTCTTGTGCTGGCGGCAGTCGGAATCTCCTTTGTCCGGCACCTGAGGCTTGAGCGTGACCTGCTCACCGCCGTGGTGCGTTCTGTCGCCCAACTGGTGCTTGCCGGACTGGCCCTTCGCCTGGTGCTGGAAACAGACACCCACATGGCGTGGGCATGGGCATGGGCAGTTGGTCTGGTGCCCTTTGCGGCGGCCAGCGCCAAACGGCGTGAACGTCGCCTCCCCGGCCTGTTCTGGATCACGGCATTCGGCTACACGCTCGGGCTGGGCGTCAGCCTCGGTGTCGTCTTCGGCCTGGGGGTGATGCCCCTGGAGGCAAGGGTTCTCGTACCCGTGGCGGGAATGGTCGTCGGCAACTCCCTGAAGGTCGTGGTGGTTGCGGCGACCCGGCTCGTTGACGGCGTCAGGGACCGTGCCGGTGTGATCGAGGCCATGTTGGCCACGGGCTTCACCGGTAGGCGGGCCATGCGTGACGTGGCAGCCGACGCTCTCCGCCTGGCACTCCTTCCGCAGATCGAGATAACGAGGTCCGTGGGCCTGGTGTTCATCCCGGGAGCACTGACCGGCCTGATCCTGGCCGGGGTGGATCCTCTCGATGCAGCGCTCGTTCAGGCGGCCCTGTTGTTCCTGATCCTGGGATCAGCGGCAATCACGGGCCTTGCGGTGGTCCTTCTCGGAGCCGGGCGCTTTCTCACCCCGGATCAGAGGCTTGAGGCGCCCGGCCGGTCGGGGACCTGAACACCTAGGAGCGACAACAGTTCCAGAGCGGCCCCCAGCGACAGCCCGACCACGTTGTCACGGCAGCCGTCGACCTCGGTCACGAACCGGCCGCCACCACCCTGGATGGCGTAGCCACCGGCCCTGTCAAGGGGTTCACCGCCAGCCACGTACGCCCGGATCTCCCCATCGGTGAGATCCCTGAAGGAAACCCTGGTGGTGACCACACCGGCAGCGTCATGGCCGCCGTGCCGTACGGCGATGCCTCCTACCACCTCATGGGCACGCCCGGAGAGCCGACTGAGCATTTCGTGCGCCCGGTCAGGAACCAGGGGCTTGCCGAACACCTCACCGTCGACCACGACAGCGGTGTCGGCAGCAAGGCCCGTTTCACCGGCCACCACAACCGAGTGCAGTTTGGCGAGCGCAAGCCGCTGCACCATGGCTGACGGTTCCTCTCCTGACAGTGGGCTCTCATCGACCGGTGGCACCCTCACCTCGGGGTCAAAGCCCGCATCGCGCAGAAGTGTCAGTCGCCGTGGTGAGCCCGATGCCAGCACTAGGTGCACGCTCACCTGCTCACCCTCCCGAGACCAGGGCCTCGGCCTCGGGAGGCGGAGGTGTCATGTCCCCGGGGTCGTCCAGCCAGCCGTCCGGAAGAACGACGCGTCTGGGCCCGCTGCGGTGGCTGCGTGGAATTCGCAGTGACGCCGGGTCGATGCCCATGCCCCTGCCGATGTCGTCCAGCAGCCCTCCGAGGATTCCCTCCAGGTCGTCCGGGGACTCAACAGCCTGGAGGTTCCTGCGTGCCGCTGGCCCGGTCGGATAGCCCTTCAGGTACCAGGTCGTGTGCTTGCGAAAATCCCTGATCCCATGGGGGCCTGCCCAGTCCACGAGCAACCGGGCATGCCGCGACATGATCGCAGCGACACCGGCGAGGTCCGGGGGGTCACCTGTGTCGGAACCACCGGCGCCCGGTGAGTTCCCGAATACGGCTGCCAGATCTCCGAACAGCCACGGGCGGCCCAGGCAGCCCCGCCCTACAACAACTCCGTCACAGCCGGTCAGGCGCATCATGCGCAGTGCGTCCCAGGGTTCCCAGATGTCGCCGTTGCCGAACACCGGTATGGAGGTGACTGCGGCCTTGAGGGACGCAACCGACGACCAGTCGGCCTCACCGGAGTAGAGCTGTTCGGCTGTGCGGGCGTGCAGCGCAAGGGCTGAGACGCCGACGTCCTCGGCGATACGGCCAGCCTCGAGGTAGGTGAGGTGGGCATCGTCGGTGCCCTTCCTGAACTTCACGGTTACGGGCACGTCGCCGGCCGCACCGACCGCAGCCCCCACTATCGACCCGAACAGGCGCGGCTTCAGCGGAAGGGCGGCACCGCCGCCCTTCCGGGTGATCTTGGGCATCGGACACCCGAAGTTGAGGTCGATGTGGTCGACCCGGTCCTCGTTCACGAGCAGGCGTACGGCGCTGTGCATGCTCTCGGGCTCGGTTCCGTAGAGCTGGATGCTGCGGGGCGACTCGTTGGGTTCGAACCGGCTGTGGCGAACGGTCTTGGCATTGCCGTCAACGAGGCCACGTGCGGTGATCATCTCGCTGACGAACAGACCGGCACCCATCTCCCTGCAGAGCGTCCGGAAGGGGGCGTTGGTGACGCCGGCCATCGGTGCCAGCACGACCGGTGGCCAGACCTCCATGGTGCCGACCCTGACTGCGCCGAACTCGTCGGCGGCCGCCGGTGCAACACCGACGTTCACCTCGCTGCGTAGCCCCATGGCGGCAAGCGTACGGCCGGCGGGACTGCTGGTGTTCAGGCTGCCAGGCGAAAGCCTTGGTGGGCCGTGGAACTGTCGGGCGTGTTGCCGAGCCTCGCCCCCACCCGGTAGCGGTGGCAGTAGCTGTCGTGGCACAGGAACGAGCCACCCTTTGCGATCCTGTCCACGCCCATCGGTGGACCGGTCGGGTCAACGAGTGGCCGTTTCACCGGGTGGTGCGACGAGAAGTGGTCCGCGCACCACTCCCAGACGTTTCCTGAGCAGTTGAACAGGCCGTAGCCGTTGGGTTCGAACGTGTCAACGGGGCAGGTCCCTGCATAGCCGTCCTCCGCGGTGTCCTCGATCGGAAAGGTCCCGGTCCAGATGTTGCACCGGTGCCTGCCTTCTGGGCAGAGGTCATCACCCCACGGCAGGCGGGCCTGTGTCAGCCCCCCGCGGGCAGCGAACTCCCATTCCGCCTCGGTTGGAAGCCGCCCTCCTGCCCAGTTGGCAAATCCCACGGCATCGAACCATGAGACATGGACCACCGGGTGGTCAGCCAGGCCGCCCAGGTCTGAGTCCGGGCCAAGGGGGTGGCACCAGGCGGAGCCGAAGACCTGTCGCCACCACGGGGCGCTGACCACCCCACGGGTTTCGGGGAAGTCGTCGGGCAGGTGGCCGGCGAACACGAAAGACCAGCCCTCGGACTCGGCAGTCGTGACATGCCCGGTGGCCTCAATGAACGCACCGAACTCGTCGTTCGTGACCGCTGTGGACGAGATGCGAAAGGGAGAGACCACCACCTCCCTGACCGGTCCCTCTCCGTCGGACGGGTACCCGAGCGGGTCGTCGCTACCCATCAGGAACGAGCCCCCCGGGAGGTCGACCATCCCGGCCAGGGGGTTGAGGGTCATCAGATACCCGTCACGAACGACCGGATGGCATCCGCACACTCCCGGGCTGCCTTGACGTGGACCATGTGGCCCTGCTCTGGGACAATGACCGTGTCACGCACGTCGAGGTCCCTCTGGAAGAGGCCGGCGGCGGCTGCGAAGCGCCTGTCACGCTCGCCCAGCAGGATGAGTGTGGGCGCGGTGATCTCGGTGAGCCTGTCGATGACCATCGAGTCGACGTGCATGGAGAGTTCCTCGACGCCGGGTGGCAGGCCCAGCTTCTTCGTGCTGGTGACCACGGCCTCGTTCCACTCGTCGCGGGCCTCGACCTTCCGGAATCCGGGGCCCGAGGCGACCAGCACCAGAGCCGAGACCTCATCGGGGTGTTCGAGCGCATAGGCGAGGGACAGGTAGCCGCCCAGGCTGTGGCCGATGAGCACCGCTGGTCGGTCCGTGTCGTCCACCACAGCGTTCATGTCTCCGAGGGCGTGTTGTCGCGAGTAGTTGCCCGGCGGGGGTGAGTCGCTCTCTCCATGGCCCCGAAGGTCCCAGGTGGTGACGGAGTGGTCGCCTGCCAGATCGTCGGCGATAGGTGTCCAGACAGACCGGTCGTTGGCCCAACCGTGGGTAAACACCAGGCTCGGACCGTCGCCCCGGCATTCGGTGGCGATTCGGGTTCCATCGTTGCCGGCGATCACCTCAGCCCCCTGAAGAACTCCCTGATGTCGTCAACCAGCACATCGGGGCTCTCCATGGCGGCGAAGTGCCCACCGGTGTCGTGGTCGGCCCAGAAGGTCAGGTTGTGGGCCGCCTCCACCCAGCGTCGCCTGGCCGAGAACAGCTCGTTCGGAAAGGTTGACACACCCAGGGGGACGTCACCCGTGGCGCCCAGGTTGGGAGACGGTGCCTTCATGGTTTCGTAGTACATCCGGGTCGAGGAGTTGATGGTCTGCGTGAACCAGTACACGGACACATTGGTGAGCAGTGTGTCGCGGTCGATGGCCGTGAATGGATCTCCGTCATGGTCGGTCCAGCCGTGGAATTTCTCGCCGATCCAGGAGAGCAGGCCGGCTGGTGAGTCGTTCAGCCCGGTGGCGAGCGTCTGGGGTCTCGTCTCCTGGATGCGGAAGTAGCCGTTGTCCTCGGCCACGTACCACGTGGCCCGGTCCAGGTGCTGTTGTTCCAGCGGTGTGATGTCCTCGAAGTCGTCGTCGTGCCCCGGAGGGCCGGCGGTCATCATGTTCACGTGGCACCCGACCACGTGGTCCGGGTCCACCTGGGCGATCTGGCGTGAGATGAGCGAACCCCAGTCACCGCCCTGAACCCCGTAGGAGTCGTAGCCGAGACGGTCGGCCAGGGTGGCGAAGGCCTGCGCTGTGCGTTCAACGCCCCAGCCCCGCTGGGTGGTCGGCCCCGACCATCCGTAGCCGGGTAGCGAGGGTGTGATCACATGGAAGGCATCCGCCTCGTCGCCGCCGTGTGCCGTCGGATCGGTCAGTGGCCCGATGATCTCCTGGAACTCGACCACGGATCCGGGCCAACCGTGGCTGAGCAGGAGCGGCAGCGCATTGTCGTGGGGGGAGCGCTGATGGACGAAGTGGATGTTCTGGCCGTCGATCGTCGTGGTGAGGTGGTCGAACTCGTTGAGCTGGGCCTCCCTACTGCGCCAGTTGAAGCCGTCGGCCCACCACGCCGCCAGGTCCTTCAGCCAGGCAAGGTCACAGCCGTAGCCCCAGCCCGTGTTGGGGATCTGGTCCGGCCAGCGTGTGTTGCCGAGGCGGTTGCGGAGGTCGGCCAGGTCGTCATCGCCGACGTTGATGGTGAACGGGGAGAGTGCTTCGGACATGGACGGACCGTAACCGGCGGCCGCAGCCGGGGTCCGATCCGGCTGTTACGTTCGTCGGCCATGGAACTCAAGGGGGCACAGGTAGTGGTCACAGGTGGGTCGCGGGGGATAGGTGCGGCCCTGGCATCCGCGTATGCCGATGCGGGGGCGTCGGTGGTGGTGGCGGCACGCTCCGAGGATGACCTCCGCCAGGTGGCCGAGCGGATCGGGGGAGCCGCCCACGTGGCCGACCTGTCCGACCCCGATGTGGTCGATGGCCTCATCGAAGCTGTCGAGGCAGCGCATGGTCCCATCGATGTGCTTGTCAACAATGCCGGCATCGAGACCGTCGACCCGGTCGCAACCGTCGACCCGGACTCGGTGCGGGCAGCCGCCCGCGTGAACCTGGAGGCGCCAATGGTGCTGACCAGGCGGGTTCTGCCTGGGATGCTCGAGCGCAACCGTGGGGCGGTCGTGTTCATGTCATCACTTGCCGGCACGGCCGGTTTCCCGGGGATGGGCCCCTACTGCGCCACCAAGGCCGGTCTCAACAACTTCGCCGCCAGCCTCCGGATCGAGTTGAAGGGGACGCCGGTCAGTACCACCCTCGTGGCTCCCGGCCCGGTCGACACGCGCATGTGGGACGCGGTCGAGTCGGCCTCCCCGAGCATGCAGCGCACCAACCACCGGTTCCAGAAGCTGCAGCTGATTCCAAAGACAACACCTGAGCGGCTGGCACGACGGGTGGTTGCGGCCACGGCCTCAGGTCGCCGACATGTCCGCCATCCCCGGCGCCTCGCCCTCAACTTCTGGCTGGGAGAGTCGCCACGACGGCTCACCGAACTGCTCCTGACCGGTGTGAGGATCGACCCCCTTGACCGGGTGGCCTGAGAGCAGGTCTGCGTCAGGCGTGTTCTGCCAACTCGCGTAGCTTGCCGAGCACCTGGGCCGGGTCGCTGCCGATCGGGTTGACGTTCAACGAGGTCACGCCGGCTTCCTTGTAGGCCGCCAGGCGGTCCACGATGTAGGCCTCGTCTCCACACAACGTGGTGTTCTCGATCAGTTCGGCGGGTAGGGCGGCCGCGGCATCGTCCCTTCGGCCCTCCAGGTAGGCGTCCTGTACGGTCGTCGCCTCGTCGGCGAATCCGTAGTCGCGGCACACGTCGTTGTAGAAGTTCTTTCCCCTTGCTCCCATGCCGCCGATGTAGAGCGCCGCCATCGGGCGGGCGTAGTCGCGGAACTGGGCGGCATCGTCGCCGATTGCAACGAGACCCCCGGCGACAATGTCGAACCCGCCGAGGTCCGGGTCCCTCCGGGCCATGCCGGCCCTGACAGCGTCGCCCCATACCTGGTCCATGCGCTCCGGGTACACGAGAAACGGAAGCCAGCCACTGGTTGTAGCAGCCGTCTCCTCGACACTCTTTTGCCCGAGGGCCGCTACGTAGATCGGGATGTCGGCCCGGACCGGGTGGTTGATGATCTTGAGGGCCTTGCCCAGGCCGGTTCCCTGGTCGGGAGGAAGGGGCAGGGTGAACACGCGGCCCTCGTGCACCAGCGGCTCACGGCGCCACGCGGTGCGACATATTGAGATGATCTCCTTCATCCTGGTGAGGGGCATCGAGTAGGGCACACCGTGGAAGCCCTCGATCACCTGGGGGCCAGATGCACCGAGGCCGAGTGTGAAACGCCCGCCCGAGAGGGAGTCCAGCCCGGCGGCGGTCTGGGCAATGCACGCCGGGGTGCGGCTGTAGGTGTTAAGGATGCCACTTGCCAGCTGAACGGTGTCGGTGCTGGCGGCGAGGAAGCCCAGAAGACTCACCCCGTCGAAGCCGTAGGCCTCGGGTATCCAGATGCAGTCCACGCCGGCCGCCTCGAGTTCTCGAGCCTGTTCGGCAGCGGCCAGCGGGTCGGTGGCGTAGTTGAGGAGGGTTGTGATGCGCACGGGCTCATTATCGCAGGCCCGAGGGGGTCAGCCTGAGTCCGGGAACCTGAGGACCAGGATGACTCCTACCGTCGCCATGATCACCGCGCCTGCGATCATCGAGAGCGAGTAGCCGCTGGCGAAGGCCGAGCGTGCCGCTGCGGCGATGGTGTCGCCTGCACTTCCGGGTGCACTCTGGGCCACGTGGAGGGCGGCACCCACCGAGTCACGGGCGGCCTCCAACGCTTCAGCAGGTAGCGGCAGGGAATCCAGGGTGTCGCCCAGGTCCCTCCGGTAGCCGGCTGAGAGAAGGGATCCGAGCAGAGCGATCCCGACGGCTGATCCGACCTCGCGCGTCGTGTCGTTGACCGCCGACGCCACACCTGCCTTGTCGAGAGGAAGGGAGCCCACGATGGCGGTGGTCGCCGTCGGGAAGGTCATTGCCATGCCGGAGGAAAGCATCAGGATTCCGGCCAGCACATGGAGGTAGGACGAGTCGGCCGACAGCAGGGACATGATTACGCAGCCCAGGGAGGCCAGGAGCAGCCCGCTTCCCATGACCCTTCCGGCGCCGAACCGCTCTACAAGACGCGGGCCGCGTGGTGCGACGGCAACCATTCCAAGGGCGAAGGGGATCACCCGCAGGGAGGTGTTCAGCGGGGAGTAGCCCATCACGAACTGCAGGTACTGGGCCAGGCCGAAGAACATCCCGAACATGACGGCGAAGGCAGCGGTGATCGTGAGGCTGGCCAGGCCGAAGCGCGAAATGGCGAACAGGGCCGGGTCCAGCATCGGCTCCACCTGGCGACGGGCGTTGAGGACCCATGCGGTCAACAGCACGACGGCTGCCAACAGGCCGCCGATGACACCCGGATCCGACCAGCCGAACTCGGGGCCCTGGATGAGCCCGTAGACGAGGCCCGTGAGGCCGCCGGCCGTGAGAAGGCCACCTACCGGATCCAGGGGGCGACGCTGGGAGTCCCGGGATGTCGGTACCACGAGCGTGATGAGGATCAACGCCACCAGGGCGATCGGAATGTTCACGAAGAAGACCGAACCCCACCAGAAGTATTCCAGCAGCAGGCCGGCTGAAAGCAATCCGATAGCTCCACCGGCTCCGGCGAAACCTGCCCAGATTGCAATCGCCCTGGAGCGCTCCTCGGGTGGGAAGACGGCGGTCAGGATGGAGAGGGTTGCGGGCATCGTGAACGCTGCTCCAACGCCCATGAGGCAGCGCCAGAGGATGATCTGTTCGGCGCTGCTGCTCCGGGTTGCCAGGATGGCACCGGCCAGAAATATGGCCAGGCCGAGCTGAAGTGCACCGCGTCGCCCGAAGCGGTCGCCGAGGGCCCCGGCCGGGAGAAGCAGTGCTGCGAAGACAAGGGCATAGGCGGCGTTGATCCACACCAACTGAACGCCAGTGGCCCCCAGTGCCCGCTGGAGGGAGGGAAGGGACAGGTTCAGCGAGCTGACACTCGCAATGATCATGATCAGCGACAGGTTCAAGATCCCGAGGATGATCCAGCGGCGCGGATGCCCGGTTGTGATCTCTTGCAAGGGTTCGTTCATGGGCCTGAAGTTTCCCTTGCTTCCTTCTCGTAGGCAATGGCCCTGTTGGAGGTCATGGGTCACACGACTCCCCCCGGCCGTGCGGGGCTCACCTACCATCTCTACATGCCTGAGCAGGAGGCTTCACCGCAGGTGGACGAGGTTGAGCTGGCCGACCACTCCATCTGGCGCGACCTGGCCACCGGGTCCCTGCGTGGTGACACCGTTGAGTCCCTCTCCACCACGGTCGACGGCATCCCCGTCAGGGTGCTCTACCGGTCAGACGACCCTGGCATGGTCGAGCCGGTATTGGGTGTCCCCGGCTCCAGTCCCCACACGAGGGGAGGCTCGGCTGCTGCGGGCCTCGTCGCGGGCTGGGATGTGAGGGCCCTCGTGCTGGATGCCGGGCCGACGGCAGCGAATGCCTCGGTGCTCGACGAGTTGGGGAACGGGGCCACGTCGGTGCTTCTGGATCCGGTTGCAATCGATATGGCCGCCATGTCGGACCTGGATTCGACCCTCGACGGGGTCCATCTTGAGATGGTGCCGGTTGCCCTCGTTCCGGGGCCCCGGTGTGTCGAGACGGCCAACTGGCTGATCGACCTGTGGGACGACCGGGGCATTCCCGTGGGGGACCGGTCCGGTGACCTGGGTGTTGACCCGCTGGGTGTGGCGGCCCGTCACGGGACACCTGCGGCGGTGGACGCCTCGATTGCCGAGGTGGTCTTAGGGACCGCTGGAGCAGACCGTGTCCGTGCTGTCTCGATCGACTCGACGCCATATTCCGGTGCCGGCCTGGGACCGTCGTGGGAGGTGGCGTGTTCACTCTCCACAGGTGTCGCCTACCTGCGTGCCCTCGAGGACGGTGGTGTCGAGGTCGACCGCGCACTGGGCTCGATGGCGTTCACCTATTCGGCTTCGGCCGACCAGTTCATGACCATCGCCAAGTTCCGTGCGGCACGTCGCTGCTGGGACAGGGTGGCCGCCGTGAGCGGGTCAGGGGCTGCGGGCCGGGCCCAGATCCAGCGGGCACAGACATCGGCGGCAATGGTCACCAGGGTCGACCCGTGGGTGAACATGCTGCGTGTCACGGTGGCCGGCTTTGCTGCCGGCATTGCAGGGGCCGACTCGGTGACCCTGCATCCCTTCGACAGCGCTGTCGGGCGCCCCGATTCGTTTGGTCGTCGGATGGCCCGCAACACACAACTGCTCCTTCTTGAAGAGGCCAACCTGGCCCGCATGGTCGACCCAGCCGGTGGTTCCTGGTACGTCGAGGACCTCACGGACAGGCTTGCACGGGCGGCGTGGGATCGCTTTACCTCCATCGAGGCCGATGGCGGAATGGCTGGGGCAATTTCGAGCGGACGGATGGCTGCCGAGGCAGAGGCCGCATGGTTGGCGGGTCAGGAGCGACTTGCCACAGGAGAAGAGGTGATAACCGGCGTCACCAGCTTCACAGACCCGGACGAGGTGCCTCTCGTCCGGTCTGGTCCGACTCCGACACCACAGGGGCCACTCCCGCTGCGTCGATCGGCCGGTCCCTTTGAGGCGGAGGCGGCGTCGTGACGATTCCCGACTTCACCAGGGTGGATCTCGGCTCAACCGAGGCCGACAGCGGTCCCGGCTGGGATGACCTGCTCGCAGAGGAGACAGGCCGTGGTCCCGCGGACTTCGTCTGGGACACACCCGAACAGATCCCGGTGCGGGCTCTCTCCACTGCCGCTGACATAGCCGACCTGGACTTCGTCAACACGTGGCCCGGCCTTCCTCCCTTCGTCAGGGGCCCGTACCCGACCATGTACGCCAGCCGCCCATGGACCATCCGCCAGTACGCCGGATTCTCGACCGCCGAGGAGAGCAACGCCTTCTACAGGCGCAACCTCGCTGCCGGGCAAAAGGGTCTGTCGGTGGCCTTTGACCTACCCACCCACCGGGGCTACGACAGCGACCATCCACGCGTGGGTGGAGACGTCGGCATGGCAGGCGTAGCCATCGACTCGATCCTCGACATGCGCACCCTCTTTGACGGCATCCCCCTGGATGAGATGAGCGTGTCCATGACGATGAACGGTGCCGTGCTCCCGATCCTTGCCCTCTACGTGGTGGCGGCCGAGGAACAGGGGGTGCCGCAGCACCAGCTGACCGGAACCATCCAGAACGACATCCTCAAGGAGTTCATGGTCCGCAACACCTACATCTACCCACCTGCGCCGTCGATGAGGATCGTTTCGGACATCCTCGCCCACACCAGCGCCGAGATGCCCCGCTTCAACGGCATCTCCATCTCCGGCTACCACATGCAGGAGGCAGGCGCCACCGCCGACCTCGAGTTGGCCTACACGCTGGCAAACGGAATCGAGTACGTACGTGCCGCCATCGACGCCGGTCTGGAGGTGGACGACTTCGCCCCGAGGCTCAGCTTCTTCTGGGGCATTGGCATGGACTTCTTCATGGAGGTGGCAAAGCTGCGTGCCGCCCGCCTTCTCTGGTCGAGGCTCATGTCGGAGTTCTCCCCGAAGGACCCCCGGTCCCGGTCGCTTCGCACCCACTGCCAGACCTCTGGCTGGAGCCTCACTGCCCAGGACGTCCACAACAACGTGGTGCGTACCTGTGTCGAGGCCATGGCCGCCACCCAGGGTGGCACGCAGTCGCTCCACACCAACTCCCTCGACGAGGCTCTGGCGCTCCCAAGCGATGCATCGGCGCGGATAGCCCGGAACACACAGCTGTTCCTGCAGCACGAAACCGGGACCTGTCGGGTGGTTGACCCCTGGGGAGGCAGCTACCACCTTGAGAGGCTCACCGCCGACCTGGCAGCCAGGGCGATGGAACACATCTCAGAGGTGGCCGAGAGCGGTGGGATGGGCAGGGCCATCGAGGCCGGTATCCCGAAGTTGCGCATCGAGGAGTCTGCTGCACGCACCCAGGCCCGGATCGACTCTGGGCGCAGGACCGTGGTCGGCGTTAACAGGTACCGTTCCGACGTGGAGCAGCCGCTCGACGTGCTCCGTGTCGACAACGCCCAGGTGCGCGCAGACCAGGTGGCGAGGCTTGAGAGGCTTCGGGCCGAGCGGGATGAGAACGCGTGCACTTCAGCCCTTGACGCCCTCACGGCCTGCGCTGACTCCGGCGACGGCAACCTGTTGGCCGTAGCCATCGATGCTGCCCGTGCCCGGGCTACCGTCGGCGAGATCAGCTACGCCATGGAGAAGGTCTTCGGGCGTCATGTGGCCGAGGTGAAGATCATTTCTGGAGTCTTCAGCAGCGAGGTGGGTGAGAGTGACCAGGTGTCTGGAGCGCGTGCTGTCGTGGCTGCATTCGAGGTCGATCACGGCAGGCGGCCCCGGATTCTCGTTGCGAAGGTTGGCCAGGACGGTCACGACCGTGGTCAGAAGGTGATCGCCACGGCGTTCGCCGACCTGGGCTTCGATGTGGACATAGGGCCTCTCTTCTCCACCCCGGCAGAGGCGGCGATGCAGGCCGTTGAGAACGACGTCCACGTTGTCGGGGTGAGTTCGTTGGCTGCGGGGCACCTGACCCTGGTTCCCGAACTACGGAATGCGCTCGATGAACTCGGCCGCGACGACATCGTGGTCGTGGTGGGTGGCGTCATCCCCGATCATGACCGTGATGCGCTGATGGCCTCCGGCGCTTCAGCCATCTTCCCGCCCGGCACCGTCATCGCCGAGGCAGCCACAGACCTGCTCGGGTTGCTCGGGTGAGCGACGATCTGGAGGGCACCCTTGCCGACCTCAGGGACGGCGTCCTTGCCGGCGATCGTGCAGCAATCGGTAGGGCGATCACGCTTCTCGAGTCCAGTCGGTCAGACCACAGGGCTGATGCCCGGGCCCTCCTCTCAGGGCTGGGCCAACCGGACGGGGTGGCCCACAGGGTCGGCATCACAGGTGTCCCGGGCGTCGGCAAGAGCACGTTCATCGAGGCCCTCGGTAGCCACCTGACCGCTGCCGGCCACCGGGTGGCCGTGTTGGCGGTCGATCCCACGAGCAGCGTCACCGGCGGGAGCATCCTCGGCGACAAGACCCGTATGCAGGGCCTTGCCAACGACCCCGACGCCTTCGTCAGGCCGTCCCCCAGTTCGGGGACCCTCGGTGGCGTCACCCGTTCCACGAACGAGACGATTGTCCTGCTGGAGGCCGCCGGCTACGACGTGGTGGTGGTTGAGACCGTGGGCGTGGGCCAGTCCGAGACAGCCGTTGCCTCGATGGTCGACTTCTTTCTCCTTCTCATGCTTCCCGGCGCCGGTGATGAGCTCCAGGGCATCAAGAAGGGTGTGCTGGAGCTGGCCGACATGATCGCCGTCAACAAGGACGATGGCGAGACCTCTGGTGATGCCCGTGCTGCGGCGCGTGACTACTCGGCTGCCATGCGCCTGACCCACTCCGCCACCCCTTCGTGGACCCCGCCGGTGGTTACCTGCAGTGCCCGGACTGGTGAGGGGCTTGCCGAGATCTGGCAGAAGGTGGAGGCCCACCGTGAGGCCCTCGTGGCCACGGGCGAGTGGGATCAGAACCGGCGTGCCCAGCGGTTGGCCTGGATGTGGTCGATGCTCGAGGATCGCCTCCTGGCGGCGGTCAGGGAGAACCCGGCGGTACTCGCAATCCTTCCTGAACTGGAGCACAGTGTCCTCGACGCCGAGGTCACCCCGTCGGTGGCCGCCGACAGGCTGCTCGATGCCATTGGTGGCCCCTCTCCGGCCACATCCTGAGGGTCACATGGTCCCGGGTGGCCGACTCGACCGGCGAGCCTTTCTGCAGGGCGGGCTGGCGGTTGCTGCCGGGGCTGGTCTGTTGGTGCGTGGGGTGGCTGCCGGGGCTGCTGAGCCGGGTACGGGTCCCTACGGGTCCATTGCAGCACGGTCGCCGGACCGCAACGGTCTGATCCTCCCCGAGGGGTTCTCATCGAGGGTTGTGGCAGTGAGCGGCGACCCGGTTGGTTTGAGTGGCTACGAGTGGCCCCTGTTCCCCGGAGGTGCCGGCACGTTCACCGACGGTGCGGGTGGCTGGTTCTACGCCTGCAACAGCGCCGTCTACGACTACCTGACGCCGTGGAAGCCCCTGGGCGGTGCCTCGGCAGTCCACTTTGACCCCCAGGGTGAGGTGCTTGATGCCTACCGGATCCTCGTGGGGAGCCATTCGAACAGAGATGGTGGTCCGACCTCGTGGGGTACATGGCTGTCGTGTGAACAGGACTTCGAAGGTGACGGCATCGTCTGGGAGTGTGACCCGTCCGGATCTCAGCCTGCGGTAGCTCGCGAGGCGTTGGGGCGTCGCCGCCACGGGTCAGCCACGGTGAACGCCACCGACGGCGTGGTCTACCTGACCGAGGCCGAGCGCGACGGCCTGCTCTACAGGTTCACTCCCGACGAGTTCGGCGATCTTTCTGCTGGTCGCCTGGATGCGATGATCCTGGACGCCGACGGCACCGTCGGCTGGGGCCCGGTGGTAGACCCCTCAGGTGGCGAGGTACCCGCACGCCACCAGGCACCCGGGGCTTTTGTGACGGCGGTGGGCGGAGGTGTCTGGTGCCAGGACGGCTGGCTCTGGTTTACCACCAGCCTCGACAACCGCGTCCACGCCGTCGACCTCCTGAAGCGGCGCTACGAGCTTGTCTGGGACGGTGTGGGCAACCGTCAACCTCTGGCCGGCATAGCCGACCTCACCGTGGCGCCTGTTTCGGGCGACCTGTACGTGGCCGAGGATCGGGGCGACATGGAGTTGGTGCTGATTGGTGCTGATGGCGATGTGGCACCGTTCGCCAGGTTTGCCGACCCGACCCATCGGCTGTCGGAGGTGACCGGCCCCTGCTTCGACCCTGCAGGGGAGCGCCTGTACTTCAGTTCCCTGCGGGGCCCCGGCAACCGCCTGACACGCGACATCATCCCTGACGTCGACTGGGGTGACGCACCCGAGGGCCTCATGGTCGGTGTCACATACGAGGTGACAGGTCCCTTTCGGGGGGTGGCAATGGCTGCCCCTTCTGCCCCGGCTGTGAGCCCCACCTCCAGCCCGGCACTGCCGGCGACCACCTCCCTGCCTGTGGCCGCTGAGACGACTGTCGCCGACGCAGCTTCCGGCGCCCCGCCCACAGCAACGTTCCCCCCTTCTACCGTTCCAGCACCTCCGTCGACGTTGGCCGGGGCCGGCCAGGGTGGATCCCCGGATGGCTCGTGGGAAACGCTCATGGGGGTCGGGGTGGCGCTGGCTGCAGGTGCCGTAGCCGTTGGAGGCATCCTTGCCCTACGCCGACGAGATTCAGGCGGAACCCCGGATGAGGCCCCAGAGGAAGACGGGGCCTAGAAGTCTTCGTCGAACGCCACGTCGCCCTCGACACCAACCTGGTAGGCGGCGACCGTACGCTCGAAGAAGTTGGTCAACTCCTGCACGTCCTGGAGTTCCATGAAGCCGAACGGGTTCTTGGCTCCGTAGGTCTTGGGCAGGCCCAGTTGGGCGAGGCGCTGGTCGGCCACGAACTCCAGGTATGTGCGGGTGTCGGCGGTGGACATGCCGGGCACGCCCTGGCCCAGGAGGTCCTCGGCGAACTGGTACTCGCAGTCGATCGCCTCGTCCATCATGGTCTGGATGCGTGAGCGGAGGTCATCGTCGAACAGATGGGGTTGTTCGGCCCGAACCGTGTTGACCACCTCGAAGGCGAAGTTCATGTGACAGCTCTCGTCGCGGAACACCCAGTTGGTGCCCGATGCCAGGCCGTTCAGGTAACCCTTGGAGCGCAGGAAGTAGACGTATGCGAAGGCGGCGAAGAAGAACAGCCCCTCGATGCAGGCGGCGAAGCAGATCAGGTTCAACAGGAACGTCTTGCGCTGCTCGTCGGTGTCGAGTTTGTCCAGGTCGTGGACCGAGTCCATCCACTTGAAGCAGAACTCACCCTTCTTGCGGACCGAGGGGATGTTGTGGATGGCCGCAAAGGCGGCTTCCCGCTCGTCGAGGTCGGGGATGTAGTTGTCGAGCAGCGTCAGGTAGAACTGGACGTGCAGGGCCTCTTCGTAGAGCTGGCGCGACAGGTACATCCTTGCCTCGGGGGCGTTGATGTGCTGGTAGAGGTTGAGCACCAGGTTGTTGGACACGATCGAGTCACCGGTGGCGAAGAACGCAACCAGCCGGCTGACGAGGTGCTTCTCTGGTGGGAGCAGTTTGCGGTCGAGGTCGACCAGGTCGTCTGAGAAGTCGATCTCGTCGACGGTCCAGGTGTTCTTGATGGCATCGCGGTACATCTCGTAGAAGACCGGGTAGCGCATCGGTCGCAGCGTGAGGTCAAAGCCGGGGTCCAGCAGGTTGCCGCGTACGGCTGAAGGGACGTTGCCCTGCGTCTCTCCGGGTGACTCTTCGTCGAACGCCTCAAGGTTGGTTTCGGCCAGGGCCATCAGTCGCACGCCTCACAGGTCTCGGGGTTCTCCAGGGAACATGCCACCGCCTCGGCGTCGCTGAACGCAGGAGAACTGCCGGCGACAGTGGCCGGTTCACCTGGCGCCGGACCATCGTCGGTGGTGGTCTTGTTGATACGCGTGGCAGGCCGCGACCTCAGGTAGTAGGTGGTCTTGAGACCCGACTTCCATGCATGCAGATACATGGAGCTGAGCTTGCCGATCGTGGGCGACTCCATGAACAGGTTCAGGGACTGGCTCTGATCGATGTATGCACCCCGGTCGGCGGCCATGTCTATGAGCGACCGCATCGGAATCTCCCATGCGGTGCGGTAGATCTCCTTGAGCTCGTCGGGCACCTCGACCACGTCCTGGATTGAACCCTCGGCCCGCTTGATGGCGTTGGTGGTCTGCTCGTTCCAGATGCCGCGTTCCTGGAGGTCGCGAACGAGGTAGCGGTTGATCTGGATGAACTCGCCGGAGAGGGTTTCGCGTTTGAACATGTTCGAGACCTGGGGTTCGATGCACTCGTAGCAACCGGCGATCGAGGCAATGGTGGCAGTTGGCGCAATGGCGATCATGAGCGAGTTACGAAGGCCGTGCTCGACAATGCGCTCCCGGAGGGTCTCCCAGCGGGCAGGGTCGGTCGGCTCGACACCCCACAGGTCGAACTGCAGGTCACCGGCGGCTGCACGGGTGATGTTGAAGTTGGGGTGGGGGCCCGAGGCCTCGGCCAGTTCGGTCGATGCCCACAGGGCGTTGAAGTAGATCTCCTCTGAGATCCGTGCCGAGAGCGTGCGGGCCTCGGGGTGGTCGAACGGGAGGCCCAGCTGGAAGAAGACGTCCTGGAGGCCCATCAGGCCCATTCCGACCGGGCGCCACGCTGAGTTCGAGGTTGCCGCCTCGGGGGTCGGATAGAAGTTGATGTCGATCACCCGGTCGAGAAACGGAACTGCGGTGCGGACAACCTCGCCGAGGCGGTCGAAGTCGAACGAGCCGTCGTGCACGAGCGATCCCAGGTTCACCGACCCCAGGTTGCAGACAGCGGTCTCGTCCTGGTCGGTTACCTCGAGTATCTCGGTGCAGAGGTTGGAGAGATGCACGACACGGTCGGGCGAGCCGGTCTGGTTGCACTTGGCGTTGGAGGCGTCCTTGAAGGTCATCCAGCCGTTTCCGGTCTGGGCCAGGGTGCGCATCATCTTGCTGTAGAGGTCCCTGGCTGGTACCTGGCGTACGTAGAGGCCCTCCTCTTCAGCCTTCAGGTAGGCGGACCGGAACTCGTCGCCGTAGAGGTCTGTCAGGTGGGGAACCACCTTGGGGTCAAAGAGCGACCAGACCCAGTCCTTTTCGAGTCGTTCCATGAACAGGTCCGGAATCCAGTTGGCGAGGTTCAGGTTGTGGGTTCTCCTCTGATGGTCGCCGGTGCTCTCCTTGAGGTCCAGGAAGTCCTCGATGTCGGAGTGCCATGACTCGAGGTATACGCACGCCGCCCCCTTGCGGCGGCCTCCCTGGTTGACGGCCGCAACCGAACTGTCGAGCGTCTTTAGCCAGGGGATGATTCCGTTGGAAAGGCCGTTGGTGCCGCGGATCAAAGAGCCCTTGCTCCTGACCCGGTGCCATGCGACGCCTATGCCGCCGGCGAACTTGGAAAGTTGGGCGATGTCGGTGTAGCGCCGGTAGATGCCTTCGAGGCTGTCCTCGGGGGAGTCGAGCAGGTAGCAACTGGACATCTGGGGGTGGGTCGTTCCTGAGTTGAACAGGGTCGGGCTTGAGGGCAGGTACTGCAGCGATGACATGAGCCTGTAGAAGCGGATGGCCTCGTCAGGGCAGGTGGACAGCCCACAGGCGACCCGGAGGAAGAAGTACTGCGGTGTCTCAACGACATTGCGGCTCTCGGGGTGGCGGAGCAGGTAGCGGTCGTAGACGGTTCGCAGGCCGAAGAACTCGAACAGGTTGTCGCTGTCGTCCTGGATGGTGTCGTTCAGCTTGCGGGCATTGTCTGACACGAAGCCGGCGGCCTTGTCGCCGATGAGGCCCTCTTCGTGTCCGGTGGCGATCGACTGTGAAAAGGAGTGGATGTCCTGGTTGCGGACCTCCTTGTCAATGACTGTCGCCAGCAGCCGGGCGGCGAGGCGTGAGTAGTTGGGTTCCTCGACGATGAAGGCAGCTGCGGTGCGGATGGAGAGTTCGTCGAGTTCCTCGGTGGTGGCGCCGTCGCACAGGCCCGAGATGGTGCGGGTGGCGATGCGCATGGGGTCGACGCGCGGCAGGCCCTCGGAGCAACGCTCGACGGCACGCACGATCTTGTTGACGTCGACCGGCTCGAGGTCACCGTTGCGTTTGCGCACCCGCATGTTGGAGCCACCGGCCTGGCTCTCTGTGTTGATGCTGTCGAGGCGGTCCTCGGTCAACGCCATATGTGGTTCCTCTTTCGCCCCTGCCGGTGTCCCCGGTCATGCCTGGTTGTGTCCGTCGTCCCGGGGTCGGAGGATCCACCGCCGCTGGAGGGGGGAGGGAACATCGCGTCGTCCGGACAATGAATTGCACGCATGTAATTACACCGATGTCAAGTGATTCCCCCGCTGCCAGGGAGGATTTCTGCAACACCGCGCGGTGGGTGGTCGTTGCAGGGTAGGAAGCACCGCTTGTCGCGCTCAGCGCGCGATGTTGTGTGTCGGGTTCAGGCCCGTCAGATGGAGGAGAGTGAGATCCGCAGAGCGAGTCCCTCGACCTCGGTGTCGACAGCGCCGGCCGGAGCCCCGCCAAGGTTCAACTCGGTGGCGAGCACCTGCGCGGCAACGTAGTCCCGGTGGATCCGGACGGCGTCGAGTACCGCCTCGTGTCCGCCGAGTTGCAGGATGATGCGGTCGGTCACGACAAGGTCGGCGTCGCGACGCGCCTGTTGAACCTGCCTGACGACGTCTCGTGCCAGCCCCTCGGCCGCCAACTCGGGCGTCACCTCGGCGTCGAGCACGACGACCGCATCTGCTGACCCGAGGGCGGCTGCTGCCACCCCTTCAGGTGACTCGAGCGCCAGGTCGAACTCGTCGCCACTGAGGGTGTGACCGGCGACGTCAACGGTGCCATCGTCGTTGAGGGAGAAATCCCCGGAGCGGGCAGCGGCGAATACGGCCTGGACGTCACCTCCCAGCCGGGGTCCGAGAGCCCTTCCGTCGGGCCTCAGGGTGAAGGTGGCGTGGCCCTCGAGGTCGTCGGTCAGGTGGACGGCTTTGACGTTGACCTCATCGACCAGCAGGTCGGTGAGGCCGGCAAGGGCCTCGCTGTCGGTGCCGGCGACGGTGAGCGAGGTGAGTGGAAGCCTCACCCGCAGGCTGTTGTCCTCGCGCAGGCGCAGTGCAGTCGATGCCACGTCGCGGACACGGTCCATGCGGGCCACCAGGTCGGGGTCGGCAGGAAGCTCAGCCGGGTCCGGCCAGTCGGTGAGGTGAACGCTCGGCAGGCCGGTCAGGCCCGTGTGCACCTCTTCCATCACCATCGGCAGGAACGGTGCGGCAACTTTCGAGAACGTGACGAGCACGGTGTAGAGGGTGTCGTAGGCATCGCGCTTGTCGTCGTCGTTGGACTCTGATGCACCGGCCCAGAACCGGTCGCGACTGCGGCGGATGTACCAGTTGTTGAGTGCGTCGATGAAGCCCCTGATCTCGGCTGTTGCGCCTGGCAGGTCGTAGGCGTCCATTCGTTCGGTGACCGACTCGACCAGGGTGCGAGTCTTTGCCAGCAGGTAACGGTCCAACAACTGCTCGGAATCTGCCCGGAGCTGCGCCCTGTAACCGTCGGCATTGGCGTAGAGCGTGAAGAAGCTGAAGGCGTTCCACACCGGCAGCAGCACCTGACGGACAACGTCGGTGATACCCGGATCGCTGATGCGGAGGTCGCCTCCCCGCGAGATGTTCGATGACATCAGGTACCAGCGCAGTGCATCGGAGCCCTGCTGTTCGAACACGAGGGAGGGTTCGGTGTAGTTGCGGAGCTTCTTGGAGAGCTTGGCGCCGTCCTCAGCAAGGAGGATTCCGTGGCAGATCACGTTTTCGAATGCGGGCCTGTCGAACAGGGCCGTGGCCAGCACGTGCATCGTGTAGAACCAGCCGCGGGTTTGGTTGATGTACTCCACGATGAAGTCGGCGGGGAAGTGGTCCTCGAACCAGGCCTCGTTCTCGAACGGGTAGTGGAACTGGGCGAAGGGCATGGACCCGGATTCGAACCAGCAGTCAAGAACTTCGGGGACCCGCCGCATCGTGGACGTCCCGGTGGGGTCATCGGGGTTTGGGCGGGTCAGGTCGTCGATGAACGGACGGTGAAGGTCATCTGGCCTCACGCCGAAGTCGGCCTCGATCTCGTCGAGGCTGCCGTACACGTCGGTCCTCGGGTACTCGGGGTTGTCGCTCTTCCAGACCGGGATCGGGGAACCCCAGAACCGGTTGCGGCTGATTGACCAGTCCCTGGCGCCGTCAAGCCACATTCCGAAACGGCCGTCCCGGACGTGCTCTGGTACCCAGTTGATGTCGGCGTTCAACTCGATCATCCGCTCCCGGATGTCGGTGACCTTGACGTACCACGAGGAGATGGCCTTGTAGATGATCGGCGTATCGGTACGCCAGCAGTGGGGGTAGTTGTGCTCGTAGGTGTCGTGCCGGAAGATCCGACAGCCCTCCTTGAGTGACCTGATGATGTCGGGGTTGGCCTCGAACACGTTGACGCCGGCCCAGTCGGTCACCTCGTCGGTGAAGCATCCCTGGTCGTCGACCGGCACCACCCGGCCGATCTGGATGCCGTTCGCCTCGCAGATGGTTTGGTCATCCTCACCGAAGCCGGGCGCCATGTGCACCACACCGGTGCCCTCGGAAGCATCCACGAAGTCGGCTGCAAGAACCCTGAAGGCGTCGGTGCGGTCAGAGAAGAACCCGAACAGCGGTCGGTAGGTCCTGTCGACCAGGTCGGCTCCGGTGAGCGTGCCTACCTCGTCGGTTCCGTCCAGCTGGGCTGCGTAGCGCTCCACTGCATCAGAGCCGATCACGTAAACGGTCCCATCGGCGTTCCGGTGCATTGAGTAGGCGACATCTGGGCCCACGGCAATCGCCAGGTTTGATGGAAGTGTCCAGGGCGTTGTCGTCCAGGCCAGCAGGCGCATCGGTCCGGGGTCGCCATCGTCAGGTTCCAGGTCGAAGCCGACGGTTACGGCGGGGTCCTGTCTGGGGCGGGTTGCATCGTCGAGTCGGATCTCAAAGTTGGACAGCGGGGTCTCGGCTCCCCACGAGTAGGGCATGACCCTGAATGCCTCGTAGACCAGACCCTTGTCCCAGAGTTGACGGAACGCCCACATGACCGACTCCATGTAGTCGCGGTCCATGGTCTTGTAGTCGTGGTCGAAGTCGACCCAGCGGGCCTGGCGGGTGACTGTCTCCTCCCATTCGTCTGTGTAGCGCAGAACTGAGGAACGGCAGTGGGCGTTGAAGGCCTCGATGCCGTAGTCGATGATGCTTGCCCTGCCCGCAACCGGCAGTTCCTTCTCGGCCTCCATCTCGGCGGGTAGCCCGTGGCAGTCCCAGCCGAACCTGCGTGTGACTTTCTTTCCCCGCATGGTCTGGTAGCGGGGAACAACGTCTTTCACATAGCCGGTCAGGAGGTGGCCATGGTGGGGGAGGCCGTTGGCGAACGGGGGGCCGTCGTTGAAGGTGAACTCATCGTCGGACGATCTGGCATCTACCGAGGCCTGGAAGGTACCTTCGGTGGCCCAGCGCTCCAGAATTCGTGCCTCGAGGTTCGGGAAGTCGGCCTTCCCCACCTCCGGGTAGGCGTCTTGGGGGGGAGGATGGCTGGACATGACCGTCAGCAGGGTATCGGCGCGGTGCCCGTCGGTTGGTGAGCCGACCGGCTCACGGCGCCGGCGCCGGAGCGACCTGAAGGGTCTGGCCGGTCAACCGGCTGTGATCTGTGCCGCCACCTGGCGCAACTGGTACCTGAGGACCTTGCCGCCGGGGTTGGTCGGAAGAGAGTCAACGACCTCCACGTGTCGCGGCGCCATGTGGCTGGCGAGCTCCTCCCGGGCCCAGGACAGGACCGCAGACGGGCCAACATGCCGGCCGGCTGTCGGGATCACGAACGCCATTCCGACCTCACCCATCCGGTCGTCGGGGGCACCTACAACAACCACCTGGTCGATGTTCGGGTGTGCTGCCAGCACGGCCTCGACCTCGGCGGGATAGACGTTGAAGCCTCCGCAGATGTACATGTCGGTGGAGCGGCCGGTGACAGTCAGGTTCCCAGCCTGGTCCAGCACCCCTGTGTCTCCGGTACGGAGCCAACCGTCGGTGTCTACGGCTTCGGTGGTTCCTGACTCGTCGTCGAGATAGCCGGCCATGACGTTGTAACCGCGGAGAAGTACCTGGCCGGGTTCGCCGGTGGGCATGGGAAGGCCGTCGTCACCAACAACCTGCAGGTCGATGCCGGGCAAGGCCCGCCCTGAGCTGGTGGCCGCCAGGTTCGGCGGATCGTCGTGATGGCAGGTGGTGCTGACCCCTGATGCCTCGGTAAGCCCGTAACCGGTCAGCACCGTCTCAAAGCCGAGTTGGTCGTGCAGTTCGCCCACCAGGTCTGCTGACACGGGTGCCGCTCCGGTGACGGCGAGGCGGAGTGTGGAGGTGGCCAGAGGGAGCCCACCCAGGTGATCCATGAGTGAGCGGTAGATGGTCGGTGGACCGGGAAGCACGGTGATCGACTCTTCGGTTACCCGGTCTGCCACCACCTGCGGATCAAACACTGCCTGTGGGACGAGGGTCGTTCCGGACATGAGGCAGGCCAGGATTCCGCCGTTCAGGCCGAATGTGTGGAAGAAGGGGCTGACAGCCAGATACCTGTCGCCTTCACGCAGGCCGACAGCAGCGCCCCACGCGCGGTAGGAGCGGCAGACCGCGCCGTGGCGGAGCATGGCGCCTTTCGGCGTTCCGGTTGTGCCGGAGGTGAACAGGATGTGGCACAGGTCGTCGGCGCTGACCAGGCCGGTGCGCTCACTCAGGTCGGGCCTGTCGGCCTCGGTCACGAAGGCCTCCCAGCGCGTACAGGCAGCGGGAGTCGGACCGCTCATGACGACGGTCTCCTCCACTGTTCCGGCACCGCCTGCCCCGGCGAGCATCGCCACGTAGTCGGTGTCTCGAAAGTCGGTAACCGTGAACAACAGCCGTGCCGACGTTCGGTCTAAGAGACCCGCGACGTCACCACCCCCGAGCCTGGTGTTGAGCGGAACAAGCACGCCGCCGGCGCAGTGGATGCCGAGTGCCGTCGCTGCCCACCCTGCCGAGTTGGGCGCCCAGACAGCGACCCTGTCGCCCGGCTGGATTCCACGTCGGATCAGGGCCTCGGCGACCCTGTGGGCCTCATCCCGGTACTCGCTGAACGACCAGCGAAGGTCGCCGTCGACGACGGCTTCCAGGTCACCGAACCGCTCGGCGGCTGCGTCGACCAGTTCTGGGATGGTGGAGGCCTCCACGGGCAGGACCCTACTTTCGGGGCCCACCTGTTGCCCTAGGAGGCTTCGGGCTCGGGTTCTTCTTCGGCGGTTGCCTCTTCTTCGG
>DLRQ01000078.1 GCA_002501135.1 Candidatus Neomicrothrix sp. UBA7884 | reverse complement strand
GGTGATTCCGAGCGCTGTCTGGCCATCGGCAACGGCTGCAGCAACGAGTTCATCAACCCTGGCTGCTCCGTCCAACATTGAAAACTCCGTGTGGACGTGGAGGTGCGTGAAGTCGGCGCTCACCTCACACCACGACCGGCTGAAACCGGCGCAACGCGTACGTGGACGGACATCTGGAGGCGGTCATCATCAGAGATAGGTGCCCGGCCGGGGCTCGCCTCCGGGGCCACGATTCGACATCGGTTGCTGGTTTCCGGGCCCCAGTTGATCATGGCGCATTCCGGCCAACTGCTGCTGGGCCGCCATCTGCTGGGCGAACAGGGTTGCCTGGATGCCCTGGATGAGGCCCTCAAGCCAACCGACCAACTGGGCCTGCGCTATTCGAAGTTCGTCGGAGCTGGGCGCTTCACCTTCGCCGAACGGCAGGATCAGGCGGTCCAACTCGCTGCTCAACTCCTCGGAGAGCGCGGATCCCAACTCGTCAACAGAGGTCTCAAAGATCTCCCTCAGACGTCCACGGCTGGCCTCATCAAGAGACGCCGCCCGTACCTCCTCGAGCAGCTGTCGCATCATCGTGCCGACACGCATGACTTTGGCCGGCTGTTCGATAGCGCTCTCAGTGCGCCCACCGTCGTCAGGTACGGCGTCGCCAGATGGCGCCGTCATCACCTCTGGTTCCAATGCATCCTGATTTTCCATCGACCTGCCACCACGCTCGCTTCCGGGCACCGCTGACTCTAGGCCCGGTGCCACCGGTCAGACGACCGCCCCCAGCGCCGGCACCAACATCTCCTCGGGGGTGAGGGATCCGTGCCTTCCGATCAACTGGATCGGTATGACCTCGGCCGGGTCAACGAACCCGATGCCCTCCCGGGCCAGCACAGCGACATCACCGAGCCGGCCTCGCGCCGCATCAGTGACTACCGGTCCCAGCCAACCTGCATCTATGACCTCGTTGGAACTTCGAACCCAGGCAACATCGTTGAAAGCTTCCCGGGCCGCGACCAGCAACTCCGCTGCGGCACCCGGTCTGGCATGAAGCCACCTGAACCGCGCCTCACCGCTCTGGCCCGCAAGAAGTGTCGTCACCTCGGCAGGTAGGTCGATCATGGAGTCGCCGACGTGGACCTGCCCATGGTCTGCCGTCACCATCACCGCTGTCCCGGACGGAAGTCGGTCAAACAGATCGGCGATCATGGTGTCGCATTCCGCCAGTTCCTCGTCGTACCTGTCAGCCAGTCCGAACTCGTGTGCCGTGTGGTCGATACCGTCCCAGTAGGCGTAGACGAACGGCTCGCTTGCCGAGATCAGGTCCACCACATTGTCGACGAGGCCTGCCCTGTCGCTGTACCCGGCCAGGCGGGCACCGGCCAGATGGGCCCTGGTGAACCCGGAGTCGGCAAATGCGCTCCATGTGACAACCGGTGGCCTCTGGGCACCGAAGCAGTCAAGCGGCTGGATGCTCGCCGGGTTGTGCCGGGTGCGGGCATCACCATCTGCCGTATTCCAGCGGAGCGTGTTCAACACACCGTCGGATACGGGCACCCGGTAGCCGAGAAGGCCGTGTTCACCCGGCGGTCGGCCCGTGGAGATTGACGTAAGAGCCGCTGCCGTCGTGCTGGGCGCCACCGTGGTGATCGATCCGCCCTCCATCGCCGCCAGGGTGGGTGCAACACCATTTCGGGTCTCAAGTTGGTTCCAGCCAAGCCCGTCCAGAACCACAAGAACTACGCGGTCGGACTCAAGTACCGCTGCTGGAACCCAATCAGGTTTCTCCATGCCCTCGAGCAGAGCGGGTACAAGATGCGTTACACAGGCATTCCGGTAGTCGGGGGCCAGCGGGGCTACGTGTTCGATCATGGGGCCCAAGACGGTACCGCGGGCCGGGCCGTCTAGGATCGCTGTCCGTGAAGGTTTCGACCCGTGGCGACTATGCAAGCCGAGCCCTGTTATCCCTTGCACTACACGGCGACGGAAGGACCCCCCGGTCGGTTCGCGACATTGCAGAGGGCACAGGCCTCCCCCAGCCCTACCTGGAACAGATTCTGCTGGCGCTCAAGGGAGCCGGAATCGTGCGTTCCAAGCGTGGTGTGGGCGGCGGCTACGTGTTGGCCCGGATTCCCGAGAAAATCCTGTTGTCCCAGATCGTCTCGGCTGTGGACGGCCCAATAGTCGCAGGTGACTTCACCGATCCCCACACCGACGGTGCCTGTGACCACGAAGGCCAGTGCGTACTTCTCTCGATCTGGGCAAGTGCCGGTGTCCACATGCGCGAATACCTGGATTCATTCACCCTTGACGACATCGCCCGGATGGCCCAGGGAGAGGCCGCCTGGCCCGTCACCTGAGGCCTGTTTTCGCGGTTCAGCCCTCCGGATCTCCGAGCCCCTCGAGGAGATCAACCAGCTCCATCGGCAGAGATGATTCGAACTCCAGGCGTTCACCGCTGACCGGTTGGTCAAATGCCAGGTACTCGGCATGCAGGAACGGCCTGTCGAGGTGGAGTGCGGGCCGGTCACCCCCGTAGCCGGCGTCGCCCACGAGCGGGTGTCCGATCGCTGCCAAGTGAACCCTGATCTGATGGGTTCGTCCCGTTTCGAGTCTGCACTCCACCAGGGTCACCTCGGGCACGGACCAGTGACTCCTCACCTCGTAACCGGTCCTGGCCTCTTTCCCGGTAGCTACAACGGCCATGCGGGTTCGGTCGCGCGGGGACCGACCGATCGGAGCGTCAACGAGGCCACGTGTCTCTTTGAACCGCGACCATGTAAGTGCTGCATAGCGTCGCCCCATTGAGCGGTCTGCCAGTTGGGCAGTCAGGCTGTCATAGGCCACCTGCGTGCGTGCAACCACCAGGAGTCCGGAGGTCCCCCTGTCGAGGCGGTGGACTATGCCGGGGCGTGCTGACGATCCCACGCCTCGGATCTCAGGGTTTGAGGCCAGCAACCCGTTGAGGAGGGTTCCCGTTTCGTTGCCTGCCCCCGGGTGCACGACCATACCGGCCGGCTTGTCAACCACGATGACCTGTTCATCGGCGTACACGACCGCCACAACCACCGTCTCATCTGCCAGTGGGCCGGCCTTTTCGTCGCGGCTGAGGTCTGTGATCAGGAGTTCCTCGCCGGTGCTGACTCGGTAGGCGCGATGGGTGCAGGGCGAACCGTCTATGTGGATGCCACCTTCATCAATTGCGGTGGCGGCCCTATTTCTGCTCACCCCACCAAGCAGCGCGACGATACGGTCCAGGCGCTCACCGTTCAGGGCGTCGGGAATGACCTCAACCGGATGGCTCTCTCCAGACGAGTTCACGTCGGACCTGTTGCCCTGAGGTTTCCCAGCCACAGGATCAGGACAGCACCTACCACTACTACCGAATCGGCGAGGTTGAAGACGGGCCACCACTGAAGGTCAACAAAGTCGATCACAGCACCTCCCATCAGCCCATCCTCGGATCGGAACGCCCGGTCAACCAAATTTCCGAGCGCTCCGCCCACCACAGCGCCGACGACAAGCCTCGCTGCCGGGTCAGCGGTCCTTGCCCCCAGACGTACCAGAAGGACCACCACGCCAATGACGAGCAGCCCGATCAGGGGGCCGAGACCTTCACCTCGACTGAAGGCTGCACCGGTGTTC
>DLRQ01000070.1 GCA_002501135.1 Candidatus Neomicrothrix sp. UBA7884 | reverse complement strand
TCGGTTCACCACCTGTCCGAGGCCGGCACTGCACAGGACAAGATGCTCTCAGGTGATTTCTTCGGCAAGATCCTGCTGACCCCGTAGGTGGTCATGGTCGACGCTCCGTACCCCGAACTGAAGAAGACCCACACCATGGCCCGCAAGGGCCGTCCGTGGACTGACCACAAGCCACCGTCGGCAGCACCTGTCTGGGAGGTCATTCAGGGCCTTGGCTCCTACCACCTCCTACTGGCCGCCCTGGACCTCGATGTGTTCGACACCCTGGACCGGATGGGGTCGACGACCGTTGGGCCGGTCGCGACTGAACTGGGTCTATCTGAACCCCATCTTCTGGCGCTTCTCGACTCGCTGGTGGCCCTCGGCCTGCTTGAGCAGTACCGCAGCGTCTATGGGTTGAATGACACGGCCAGGCGATACCTGACGAGCGATGCCGAGGCATCGATGGTAGGCCTGATTCCGGTGGCCCCCGGCCCTCACGACAACTGGGAGCGGCTTGCCGATACGGTTCGCCACGGGCGACCAGCGACCCCGATCGATGACGACCCGGCGGCCTTCTACGTGCCGCTCGTGGAGGGCACGTTCACCACCATGTTCCGGGCTGCGTCGCGTGCCGACACCCTCGTCAGGTACTCGAGCCTTGCCGCACCCAAGGTCCTGGACCTGGGCGCAGGAGGTGCGCCGTGGAGCATCGCCGTTCTGAAGGTCTGTCCCGATGCCACTGCGGTTGTGAACGACCTGCCAGGGGTGTTGGGGGTGGCCGGGCAGATGGCCACCGAGCATGGGGTGTCGGACCGGTGCGAGTTTCTCCCGGGAGACTTCCACGAGGTGGAGTTCAAGGAGGGCACCTTCGATCTCGTGGTTCTGGGACACGTCTGCAGGACCGAGGGCGAGGCTGGCGCCCGACACCTCGTCGAACGCGCCTACTCGGCCCTCAAGCCGGGTGGCCGCGTGATGGTCGCGGACTACTTCGTGGACCCTGAGCGAAAGCTCAACCCACACGCGGTGCTAATGGGGATGACCATGATGGCGAGCACCGTGAACGGCTTCCCGCTCACCGGCGAACAGATGGTCGGCTGGCTGCGTGAGGTCGGCTTCGAGGCCGTGCGCCTGATCGAGCCGATCGGTTTCCAGTTCACCTACGTGGCCACAAGGCCCCGCTAACCAGCGTTCAACTACGGAGGACGAACATGACCGAGAACATCGACACTCTCATCCTTGGGGGCCACGTGGTCACCATGAACGTCACCCGCGACGTGATTCGGGACGGAGCGGTGGCTCTCAGGGGGAACACAATCGTCGACGTCGGCAGGGCCGTTGATCTGGAGGAGAGGTATGTGGCAGCCGAGACGGTCGGTGGAGACAGGTTCGTCGTAACCCCCGGAATGGTCAACGCCCACATCCACGTGACAGGAGAACCCCTGACCAGGGGGTACGTACCAGATGACACGCCCTTCGTGGAAAACGTGTTCGAGTGGTTGTGTCCTCTCTACTCGGTCCACAATGCCGCCGAGGAGAGGCTGTCGGCGCAACTGGCTGCAGTGGAGATGCTCAAGTCGGGTACGACAACGTTTCTCGAGGCCGGCACCGTCAGGTTCCTCGACGAGGTCTTCGATGGTCTGGCCGAAGTTGGCATCCGTGGGCGACTGGGTCGCTGGGTCTGGGACCTTCCTCCTGAGCCTGACGCGTACAAACAGGACACCGACGAGGCCATCGGCTTCCTTCAACGCCAGCTTGAGAACCACCGGTCCGAGGCCGATGGTCGTTTGGGTGCATGGTCAATTCTCGTGGGCCACACCACCTGTTCCGATCCTCTCTGGCGTGCAGCACGTGAGCTGGCGACCGAGTACCAGACGGGAATGAGCTTCCACATGTCTCCGGCCCAGCTGGACCCCGACGGTTTCGTTGCCGAGTTCGGCCAGCGTCCGATGGTCCACCTCGAGGAGTTGGGGGTAATGGCCGATGACGTGGTGATCACCCACTGTGTGCAGGTCGATGACCAGGAGCTAGAGGTCATGGCCAGGACCGGCGTGCACGTGGCCCATTGTCCGACAACGGCCCTGAAGGTGAGTTACGGCATCACCAGGATCGGGAAGATGCCCGAGATGGCCATGGCCGGAATCAACGTGGCAATCGGGACCGACGGCAACAACGCATCGAACTACTCGGACCTCATGAGGGCCACTTACCTGGTCGCCGGGCTTTTCAAGGACGCCAGGCAAGATCCGCAGATGTTTCCGGCTGAGACTGCCTATGAGATGGCTACCCTCGGCGGAGCAGCAGCCATGCAGATGGGTGATCAGATCGGTTCGTTGGCAGCAGGAAAGCTTGCTGACGTTGTGTTGCATGACACCGACAGGCCCGAGTGGCGTCCACTTCTGAACGTAATGAACCAGCTGGTCTGGTCGGCTGATGGTCGTGGCGTCCACACGGTATTCGTGGACGGACGAAGGGTGGTCGACGAGGGCAGGATCACGGCTTTCGACGAGGGGCGCTTCTATGCGGAGTGCCAGGTTGCTGGTGAGGCCGTGGTGTCGCGGTCCGGTCTGCCGGACCGGGCCAAGTATCCGGTTATCTGACGGTAGCGCCGTCGCCCTTCAGCGGACCGGCCATCGGGGAGTGGGAGACAGGCCGGCCTGGTCGAGCAGCCTCTGCTGTGACGCCACCGCCTCGGCAACCAGGCTGGTGTGGTCGACCCTGGCGCTCTCCTGGTTGAGAACCACGGGCACGCCGTCGACGACCACGTCCTTGACTGAACGGCCGTCGCCTGTCCAGAGCAGCTGCAGTGCCGGGTCGATGGCGTTCGGGGTGGACCCGATTCCACTCAGGTCGTGGACCACCAGGTCTGCGGCCTTGCCGTTTTCGATTGAACCGATGTGGTCATCCATGCCTATCGCCTCTGCTCCACGGATGGTCAGCAGTTCGAGGGCGGCATGGGCACCGAACGCCTGCGGGTCCGTCGACATGTCACGTGCCAGGCCGGCTGTCAGGACGGCCACCCTGAGGGGGTCGATTGCGTCACCTGCGTTCTCGGTGTCACAGCCGAGCGCCAGCCGGCCACCCTTTTTGAGGAACTCGATGTGCCTGCCCCACGTGGTGACGCCCTGCCCCAACCGCAGGTATGCCCATGGGCAGTATGCGATCGCAGTGCGGGTCTCGACCAGCAGGTCGACCTCGTCGTCATCGAGGTGAACGGCGTGGGCAATCAGGGTCTGTGGGCCCAGCACCCCAAGGTCTGCAAGGTGCCTGATAGGCCGTTTCCCGGACCACTCTGCGAATGCAATGGCGTCGTCGGCCGATGGCGACATGTGAAAGGTCAACCCGGTACCGGCGGTCCGGGCCAGGTCGGCCGCCTCTGTAAACAGTTGGTCTGACGCTAGGTCGTGGCCGACAAGAGTTACCCACCCCTCGACGAGGCCCCCGGAGGGGTTGGCCTCGACCACTGAGCGTTGTCGGGCCATGACCTCGTCGGTTGGAAGCGAGAACGGCCCATCGCCGTTGTCCCAGCCCCAGGTTCCGATACAGCCCCTGACCCCGACGGCACGGAATGCGGCAGCGACGCGGTCCGGGTGGGCGACGGTCCCGGCCTCGACGGTGGTTGTGACGCCGTTGCCGACCGCCTCGAGGAGCGACAGGGTCGCCGACAGTTCATCGTCGTCGCCGGTGTGCGCTGCGTGGACGGGGACCACCCAGTCGAAGATGGCCGTAGTCGTGGGAATGTCGTCGGGGATGCAGGAGCGGATGAGACGGTCGCCGGTGAGGTGCTGGTGGGCGTTGATGAAGCCCGGCGTGACCACACAACCCGTACCACCCAGGATCTGGGCGTCTGGGTGGTCTTCCACCAGGTCGGCACGCTGCCCGACCCGTTCAATTCGGCCGTCGGCGACGGCGATGGCGCCGTCGCCCCAGATGGTCCGGTCAGGGTCCATCGTAAGCAGGGTTCCCGCAACGATCAGGTCTGTCATGTGGCCTCCGCTGAGTTAGGACACTAATGATGCTGGCCGGTAATCTGCATCCATGACCAAGCAAGACTTGATGTCTTCGGCCGCTCTCAGATCCCACTGGCACGTCGTGGCCAGTTCCGATGATGTGTCGCCGGGACCCCACGGAGTGACCCTGTTGGGTGACGACTACGTGCTCTGGCGGGATCCCGACGGGAGGATCGTCGCTGGCTCCGACAGGTGCCCGCACCGTGAGGCGCCCCTGTCTGCAGGAACGGTTTCCGACGGTTGCCTGTCGTGCCCCTACCACGGTTGGGTGTTCGGCGGGGAGGGTCGGTGTGTGGAGGTGCCTTCGGCGAACGAGGGCGTTCCAGTGCCTCCGCGGGCAAATCTGCCGGTGATCCGTGTCGACGAGGCCTACGGGCTGGTTTGGGTGTGTTCAGGTGAACCGGCTGCACCGATTCCCGAGATGGCAGTTGACGCTGACCCCAATTTCCGTCGTATCAACACCGAGGTAATGGTCTGGCAGGTCGCATCCACGAGGATGGTCGACAACTTCCTCGATATTTCCCACTTCCCGTTCGTGCACACTGGAACCTTCGGCGGCGCCCAGCCTCCGACCGTGCCGGCGATTGAACTCGAGGACCTCGACGGGGGCTACCACGGCTACCGCTACGAGGTGGTTGCCAGAAACCCGGATGAGGCCCAGATCACGTCAGGGTCGTCTGAACCTGTCGTGGGAAGGGTCATGAGCACCGGGTTCTGCCTGCCGCTGACGGTCAGGAGCACAGTCGCCTACGAATCGGGTCTTGAGCACATCCTCCTCCTGGTTTCGACTCCGATAGACGAGGTCACGTCGTACTTCACGTTTGTGGTGTGGCGGAACGACGACTTTGACGTGCCGGGTGACGAGGTGATCGAGTTCGACAAGGCGATCGGTGAGGAGGACCGGGTCATGCTCGAACGCTTGATTGGCGAGATGCCACTTGGGCAGACAGCCCTGGTAAGCGTCCAGGCCGACAAGGCCTCGGTCGAGTGGAGGCGGCGCTTCGCGGCGATGCTCGAGGCCTGAACTGTGGGTACAGCAGTGGTTGGGGGCGCAGCAGAGGGGTTTGGTGCCGGCAACGCGGACGTCGAACGCCTCCTCTGGCCGAGTGCAACGCTCGTGTCCGAGGGTGGTTCGGCGCCCGTTCCGACACGTGTCGGAACGTTTGAGGGACACGTGTTCACGAGCCTTGTCGACGGTCTCGAACACCTGGCGCTCGTGTTGGGCGACGTTGCCGGAGACGACGTCGTGACACGGGTGCACTCTGAGTGCCTTACGGGTGACGTGTTCGGTTCGCGTCGCTGCGACTGTGGAACCCAACTCGAGATGTCGCTCGAGCGCATCGCCGAGGAGGGCCGCGGCGTGGTCATCTACCTGCGTGGCCACGAGGGTCGCGGAATAGGCCTTGCCGACAAGCTCCGGGCCTACCGACTCCAGGATGAGGGCCTCGACACGATCGAGGCGAACCTGGAACTTGGCCATGCGGCAGACGAACGCCATTACGGAGTTGCGGCACAGGTCCTCTCACATCTCGGGGTCGGGTCAGTCGTCTTGTTGACCAACAACCCGGCGAAGGTCGGGGGACTGACTGAACTGGGGGTGAGGGTGGTTGGTCGCCTGCCACTCTGGAGTGAGCCGACAGCCGAGAACGAGCGCTACCTGTCGACCAAGCGGTCCCGTCTTGGTCACCTGGCGCCTGACGCCTCCTGAGGTTTCAGGCCTGGCCGGTCTGGCGGAGGAAGGTGAGGCTGTCGAAGTAGTCGACCCGTCTGGTGATGAGGCCGTCGTCCACTGTGAACCTGAACATCCCGGGGATCTGGACGGCAACATCACCGTGGGTGGCGTTGAGTATGTAGGCGACCGCAACCTTGTCACCTTCGGTGACGGTTTCGACGGGTTCGTATCTGATCCCCTCGAACGTCGAGAGGAAGGCGGGTAGGCGGTCCTGATAGGCGGATCGTCCATGGGACGATGAGCCCAGGGCACTGGTGTGGACGTTGTCGAAGCCGTCGCTGACGTGTGCGGCGATTGTCTCCGGGTCACCTGTCTCAAACGAGGCCAGGTACGAGGTGACTACGGAGGTGGGGTCGGTGGCTATCCCCAGACCTCCTGGGCGGTGGCGTACACGCCCTGGTCGTAGGAGAACTCGATCGTGTTGCCGTCGGGATCACGGGCCATGCAGATGTAGCCGATCGGCGGCGGCATCTGAGTCGGTGGCATGGCGAGGCTGCCGTTGGCCTCGGCTGTGGCGGCGGCGGCTTCGATGTCGGCGCGGCTGCAGAGTTCGATTCCTATGTGTGCGAACGGGCCGAGAACCGCGTGGGGCGAGTCGCCAAAGGGGTCCTTGCCCTCGAAGAACTGTGAGACGACAAGCAGGAACGGGTGTTCGGCACTGTCGCTGTGTCCGAGCCATGCGCCGTAGCCAAACTCGTCCTCCCGGCGGGCCAGAAGTGACAGGGGGGTGTGCTCCGTGTACCAGGCGATGGTGGCGTTGATGTCGTTCACCCGGAGGGCGACGTGTGTCCAGCGTGCTGACGGTGGATGGAGTGTGTAGGTATCTTCGGTCATGGTGGCCTGTCTTCGTCTGGCGGGTGTCTACTCGATGGTCCAGCCATCGGGGAGGTTGACCTCGCCTACGGCCTCGTGGGTTTCTTCGTCCTGTTCGGCGTCGGGCAGGTGCTGCCACAGCATCATCTGGTTGCCCCACGGGTCAACGAACGAGGCATTGGCGCCGCCGAATTCGGTCCAGAAGTGGTCTCTCCACAACTCGGTGCCACCCAGCCTCGTGGCGGCCTCAAGGATTCGTTCGAAGGAGTCGTCCTCGCTGATAAGGATCCAGGCGCGGATGCCTCGCCCGTCGGGGTTCATGCTGGTGGGCTCGGTGGGATCGGGGTTCGGGTTGGGTCGGGCGTTTGTGGCGTTGTAGAGGCCCATGTGGAGGTTTCCCGTGGGGCCCTGTGAGCCGTCATCGACCTTGAAGTTCTGTCCGGGGACGATCCTGTGGAACAGGCCCGGGATGCGTTCTTCGATCTCCCAGCTGAACACTTCGCTGTAGTAGGCGTCGGCGGCCGCTGGGTCGGTGGATGGAATGTCGATGAAGACGAGGGTGTTCGGGTAGGGCACGGTTGCTCCCGGGTCGAGGCATGCTTGGTGGAGTGACCATAACAGTTGGTCTGATGGTCTGACCAGTCGTGGAACCCCTGGTCCTCCAGGCACACCGGGTGCGTTCGGGAGCCCGGGTGGGCCTGCCGCAACCCGCTGGTAGTCTTTGCGCCCGTGGACGACCCAACCGGGTCGTTCGGGGTCGGATCCGAAACCTCCGGCCCTCCGTATGGCTTCCAGCGACGCACTGCGCGCTACGAGGCCGGGTCCGATACCCGAGGTACCGATGCCGACCAACCTGCCCCC
>DLRQ01000032.1:6166-11881 GCA_002501135.1 Candidatus Neomicrothrix sp. UBA7884 | reverse complement strand
GGGGTTCCACAACGGCCTCGTGCTTCAGTCCGGTGCCTACCAGAACGGAATGTGGGTTGTGGGTGTGGCCAAGGCCGGTGAAGAGGAGGGGTGCCTCCTGCTCGGCGAAAGTTCGATCATTGCCCCATCGGGCGAGGTGCGGGCCCTCTGCTCCACCGACGGCGATGAGCTGGTCGTCGCCGAATGCGACCTCGACATGTGCTCCAATTACAAGGACACGTTGTTCAACTTCGGCTACTACCGCAGGCCCGAGGTCTACGGGCGCATCACCGGACAGGCCGGCGTCGAGGTGCCAGACGACGTCAACTCAGCCCTCGGCGGCGACTACGGAGTCGGAGGCCCATGACAACCTTCGTCCTGAACGGATCCACCGTTGAGGCAGGGTCCGGACACCCGCACCTTCTGGCTGCCCTGCGCGACGAGCTCGGGATCACCTCGCCCAAGGACGGCTGTTCTCCATCGGGCCAGTGCGGTTGCTGCACCGTGCTGCTCGACGGAAAGGCAAGGGTTGCCTGCCAGACGTCCATGGAGAAGGCCGAGGGGGCCTCTGTCACAACCCTCGAGGGTCTCGAACAGGCCGAGCGAGATCGCTTCTCGGACACCTTCGCAGCGCACGGCGCCCTGCAGTGCGGGTTCTGCACCCCCGGGATCGTGATGCGGGCGAAGGCCCTCATCGACAAGAAGGGCGATGCCCTCACGAGGGATGAGGCGGCCCGCCACCTGGGTGGGCACCTCTGCAGGTGCACCGGATACGTGAAGATCCTCGATGCCGTCGAGGCGGTGGCAGCCGGCGAGGTACCGGTCCCAGTCAGTCCGGGTGGTGTCGGAACCAGCGGAACGAAGTATCAGGCAGGCCTGTTGAGCATGGGAGACCGGCCGTTCATCGACGACATGGCACCCGACGGTCTCCTGCACGCCGCACTTCACCTCTCCGACCATGCCCGCGCCGATGTGGTCAGGATCGACACCGCGGCTGCAGAGGCAGTCGACGGGGTCCACGCTGTCTTCACCGCCGCCGACGTTCCCGGCGACCTGCGGGTGGGCATCGTCCACACCGACTGGCCGGTGTTCATTCCCGAGGGGGGTCGCACCTCCTACCTGGGCGACGTCCTTGCCGTTGTGGTCGCCGACGACAGGGAGACCGCCCGCAGGGCGGCCGAACTGGTCAATGTCAACTACGCCCCTCTGGAGGTCTTCAGCGACCCGGTCGAGGCAGCGGCATCAGGCGACGATGCCGTGTGGGGCCTCGACGGGAACATCCTCTCCGTATCCCGCTATTCGCGCGGAAGGGTCGAGGCCGCTCTGGAAGGTTCCACATACGTCGTGGATGAGGTGTTCCAGACCCAGCGCATCGAGCACGCCTTCGTTGAACCCGAATCCACCATGGCTGCACCCACAGACGGTGGGGGCCTGCACGTCTGGTCCGGTGGCCAGGGCGTGTGGGACGACCGAAACCAGATCGCCTCCGTGCTCGGCATCGACAGTGACGTGGTCACGGTCGAACTGGTCAGCAACGGGGGCGCCTTCGGAGGCAAGGAGGACATGTCCAACCAGGCCCAGACAGCACTTGCTGCATACCTTCTCGGCCGGCCGGTCAGGTGCACGCTCTCTCGTGAGGAGTCTCTCCTCATGCACCCGAAGAGGCATCCGATCCGGATGGCGTACCGCGCCGGTTGCGACGCTGACGGTCACCTGACAGCCCTGTGGGTGCGCATGATCGGTGACTCTGGCCCCTATGCCTCGGTGGGCATGAAGGTTCTGGAGCGTGCCGCCGGGCATGCCAGCGGTCCCTACGTGGTATCCGACATTGACGTTGAGGCGACCGCTGTACGTACCAACAACCCGGTGTGTGGAGCATTTCGTGGCTTCGGAGCCAACCAGGCACAGTTCGCCATGGAGGGTGTGATGGACCGTCTCGCCGAGGAGGTGGGAATCTCCGGTTGGGAGATGCGTAGCCGCAACATCGTTGGTCCGGGTGTCGTCTGGGGGCCGGGTCAGGTGATGGACGACGGTTCCCTCGGTGCCCGGGCCTGCCTCGACGAGGTGAAGGAGGCCTACGACGGGGCCGTGAAGGCGGGGAGGCCCGTCGGTCTCGGCCTGGGGCTCAAGAACTCCGGTCTCGGCAACGGCTTCAAGGAGATCGCACGGGCGGTGGTCAGGTTCACGGAGGACGGCGGTGTCGAGGTGAGACACTGCTGGACGGAGATGGGGCAGGGGGCCCACACCGTGGCCATTCAGGTCGCAGTCGAGGAACTGGGCATCGACCCCGCCCTGGTCGAGGTGGTCGTTGACACCACCCGTGAACTGGGTGCCGGACAGACGACCGGCAGCCGCGGGACCCTGATGGGAGCCGGCTCAGTGGCCGACGCCTGCCGGGTTGCACTTGCCGACGGCTGTCAGATCGGCGTCGACTACGAGGGTGAGTACCGGGTGGACTGGACCAACTCCATGGACGACGGCATGGAGAATCCGGTGGTCCACTCCACCTTCGGGTACGCGGCACAACTGGTGATTCTGGATCCGGAGACCGGCGAGGTTGAGCAGGTGGTCGCGGCACACGACGTGGGACGGGCCGTGAACCCGATGCTCTGTGAGGGCCAGGTCGAGGGCGCCGTGCACATGGGCCTCGGCTATGCGCTCACCGAGGGCTTCCCCGCCGATGACGAGGCAAGGCCGCTGAACACGACGCTGCGTAGTCTCGGAATCATCAGGCCCAAGGACATGCCCCCGGTAGATGTACGGCTCGTCGAGGTTCCCCAGCCCGATTCGCCCTACGGGATCAAAGGGGTGGGCGAGATCGGTCTGGTGCCTACAGCCGGAGCCGTTGCAGCGGCCCTCCACGAACACGACGGGCAGTGGCGCAGCGAGCTTCCGATGAACGAACCGGGTCAGCGTGAGACCTGGGCCGGGTGGGACGGCCGATGAGCATTCCGTCCAACACCACCCCGGGCCTCGTCTGTGCCCATCACCACCTCTACTCCTCGCTGGCCCGGGGTATGCCTGCACCACCACGCACACCGACCGGGTTCGCCGAGATCCTGGAGCTGGTCTGGTGGCGCCTGGACCGGGCACTCGACCCTGCGAGCATCCGCTGGTCGGCGATGCTCGGAGCGCTCGAGGCACTTGAGCGGGGCTGCACGGCGATCATCGATCACCACGAGTCACCCGATGCCATCGATGGTTCGCTGAGCCTGATCGCCGAAGCCTGCGCAGAGGTCGGTGTGAGGGTCGACTGCGCCTACGGGGTGACGGACCGCCACGGGCCCGAGGGGGCCAGTAGGGGCCTCGCCGAGAACGAGCGGTTCATACGGTCCGGGGGTCGGGGTCGGGTGGGCGTGCATGCTGCATTCACGTGCACCGACGAGACCCTTGAAGCCGTCGCCGGGCTGGCGGCCGACCTGGATGTCGGCGTTCACATCCATGTGGCCGAGGGCGAGGCCGATGCCGGTGCTGCGGACCGTCTGCGCCACCTGGCCGCCGACGACTGGCTTCTCGTGCATGGCGTGTACCTGACCGACGACCACGGACTGGCCGGCACCATCGTGCACAACCCCAGGTCCAACATGAACAACTCGGTCGGCTACTCCCGGCCAACCCGCTTCTCAAACCCGGTCGCACTCGGCACCGATGGCATAGGCGCCGACATGCTCGAGGAGTTCCGACTGGCCTACGTGCGCCACCGTGAGCACGATGTCACGGCCTCTCCGGAGGTTGCCTGGTCGTATCTGGCGACCGGCTGGGACCTGTTCCCCGAGGCACTGGTCGACCGGGTCACCTGGAGCCACGATCCGATGGAACCGTGGCACCTGGCCTTCTCGCCGGGCGTCAGCCCCCTCAGGATCGAGGTGGAAGGCGAGTTGGTCTGGGCCGATGGCTCGCCAACCCGGGTGGATGCCGACGAGATCCGTGCGAGGGCCGCCGAGGAGGCCGTCCGCCTGCACGCCCGACTGGAGGAAATGTGAGAAGAGAGACACCGGCCATTACGACCGAGGAGACAACCCGATGACGAGGCTCGCCATCTACCTGCAGGACGCCCACACGATCACCGAGGCGATCGGGCACGCCCGCTATGCGGAGTCCCGTGGTTTCGAGGCTGTGTGGCAGGCCGACTCTCGGCTGGTGCGCGATGCCGTTGTTCCCATGGCGGCGTTTGGGGCATGCACCGACACGATCAAGATCGGATCGGGCGTGGTCGACTGCTGGACACGCAACCCGGCGCGCCTGGCATCCACCTTCTCGACCCTCGACGACCTGGCACCCGGCAGGATGATTCTCGGCATCGGTGCCTGGTGGGACCCGCTCGCAGCCAAGGTGGGCATCAACCGTAGACGGCCCCTCGGGGTGATGCGCGAGGTCGTCACGACGGTGCGGGCCCTGCTGGCCGACGAGAGCGTCACCTTCGACGGCGACTACGTGCACCTCGACGGGGTCGAGCTGGACTACGTGTACCAGGAGCGCCGCCCCAAGGATGTCCCCATCTACATCGGTGCGACCGGCATGAAGATGATGGAGTTGACCGGTGAGATCGCCGATGGCGTGGTCCTGAACTACCTCGTCTCACCCGGGTACAACAAGCAGGCGATGGAGCACCTGGAGATCGGCGCCGAACGCGCCGGCCGATCGGTAGACGACCTGGACCGTCCACAGCTCGTGGTCTGTTCGGTCGCCGAAACCCGCGCCGAGGCTCTCGATGGTGCGCGGCTCATGGTCACCCAGTACCTGGGCCAGCAGCCGCACATCATGAAGGCCTCAGGCGTGCCCGAGTCCCTCCTCGAGGAGGTTGGAAAGATCCTGACCTGGCCCGCCACCCACGAGCAGGTCGAGGCCGCATCCAAGCTGGTTCCCGACGACATCGTCCAGATGATCTGTGCCGCCGGGACCCCGGACGAATGCAGGGAGAAGGTGGCCCAGTACATGGCCGACGGCTGCACCTGCCCCATCCTCTATCCGCTCGGCCCGGACGTGAACCTGATGATCGACACGTTTGCGGACTGGACCCCGTGAGAGGATTGCCTGCATGCCACGTCTGGTAGTACGAGGTGCCCGACACCCGGGCGACATAGCAGTTGAGGACGGCCGCATTGCTGCGGTCGGATCCGTGGAATCCCAGCCGGGAGACCAGGTGCTGCGTTGTGACGGTGACATAGTCACCGCCGGCCTCGTCAACACCCACCACCACCTCTACCAGTGGATGACACGTGGACGCGCCGATGGTTGCAACCTCTTTGACTGGTTGACCCACCTCTACCCCGTGTGGGGTCGGTTGTCGGTCGATGACGTTAGGGCCGCCGCAATGGTCGGCCTGGGGGAGTTGGCAGCCACGGGGTGCACCACGGCATCAGACCACCACTATCTGGTTCCCGGTGGCGACGACGAGGTCTTTGATGCCATCGTCGACGCAGCCCATGCGGTCGGGATACGGCTGCACCTGTCGCGCGGGTCGATGGATCTGGGCGAGAGCCGCGGCGGCCTTCCCCCCGATCATGTGGTCGAGGACATTGATTCCATCCTGGCATCGACCGAGTCGGTAGTTGCCCGTCACCACGACGGCGAGATGGTCCACGTGGTGGTGGCACCCTGCAGCCCCTTCTCGGTCACCACCGACCTGATGGTCCAGTCCGCAGAGTTGGCGCGACGTCACGATCTGCGCCTCCATACGCACCTGTGCGAGACGGTCGAGGAACAGGCCCACTGCCTTGAACGATTCGGTCGACG
>DLRQ01000032.1:0-5782 GCA_002501135.1 Candidatus Neomicrothrix sp. UBA7884 | reverse complement strand
ACATCGACGACGACGAGATGGCTGTTCTGGGAGCGGCCGGCACCGGAATCGCCCACTGCCCCTCCTCCAACGCCCGGATCGCCGCAGGCATGTGCCGGGTCACCGACCTGCGGGCCGCCGGATGTCCCGTTGGCCTCGGGGTGGACGGGGTGGCATCCAACGAGGTCGGAGGCCTGTTCCCGGAACTACGGCAGGCGCTCTACACGGCACGCCTGCGGGAGCTGCGTCCCGATGCCCTGATGCCGGTCGACGTGGTGGACATGGCCACCCGTGGTGGTGCCGGTTGTCTCGGCCTTGACGACATCGGGAGCGTCGAGCCGGGGCAGCGCGCCGATCTGGCTGTCTGGCCGGGCGACGACCTGGGTGACATTGCCGACCCGCTGGCGGGTCTGGTGCTGGGACCTGACCGACGTGCCCGCCACGTGCTCGTGGGTGGGCAGCCGGTCGTGACCGACGGCGAGGTGGTCGGCATCGACCTGGCAGCTGTCCACACCGAGTTGGCCAGGCGGTCGAGCCGGCTCTGGGAAGACGCCTGATCCAGTTGCTCCAGCCGGCTTGACGGGTTCGCCCCGAAGGCGGTTCAGGCGGGCTCTGCTGCCGGCCCGAACAGAGGGGCATTCCCGGTTACCGCACCCCAGCGACGGGTGCCGTACTCGAAGTGCCACCACTCGCTGTCGAAGACGACGAAGCCGGCGGCCTTCATCGACCAGAAGAGGAGGCGCCTCACTTCACGGTCCGGTCCGGTTGTCGCTTCCAGCGCAGCGGCCGCCGAAGCCGGGGTCATGTCGTCGAATCCGGTGCCGGGAGCCAGCGCAACTCCGTCATGGGTGAGGGTGAGGTCGACGGCTCCACCGGTCAGGTGCGGTGGCGGTCGTTGCGGGTCGGGATCGGGTTCGGCGAAGAGCCATGTCGGCACCGTCGGATCGGCAACCGCCGCCTCGTACAACTCGAGCTGCAGGTCAAGCGGCCGCCATGCGTCGAACACGGCGAGGCCCCAGCGATCCGGCAGGGCGTCTGCAACATCTGCGAGCAGGACTGCAACCGACTGCCGGAGCCAACAGCCTGCCCGGGCGTGGGTCCAACCGGCCTGCAGGTAGTTGTGGAGCAGGAGGATGCGGTCGTGGGACACCGGTACCAGAGGTTCGTCGACCGGGTCGCTCACCGCTGGAGCATCGGGGTCGCCGAGTTCCGGCAGGGGTCGGGCCTCTGGAACCTCGCCCCCGTGCTCAGTGAGGACCTCGGTGGCGGGTTGGGTGAGGCAGGGTTCGTCGAGCCGCGGGGTCATCGCTGTTCCAGCACCCTTGCAGTCACCTCGAGCAGTTCACGGCCATGGTCGATGTCGTAGACGGGGATCTTGAACTCGTTGATTCCGTGGGTATCCATGAGGTTGTGGAGTTCCACAGAGCACTCCTCGACCGTGCCGCTCACCACGAACGGCAGGACCCATTCGTCGGGAACCAGTCGGGCCGCGGCCTCGAGGCCATCGGCCATGGCTGACCTGATCGCGGCGACGTCGGAGTCACTGATGTCAAGGGCCTTCCTCACGTCGGGTGGCGAGTCGACGAGGCGGTAGGTCATGTGGGGCCTGACCGCTTCGAGCGAGCGTTCATCGGTGACGATCATCGTGGAGTAGCAGATGCCGGGTTGGTTTCCGGTTCGTTCTGCTCCCGTTCTGACCCGCTCCACGTATTCACCGAGGGACGGCTTGTGGATGAAGTCCAGGAGGACGCCGTCGGCCACGGCGCCGCCGAGGTCCAATATCCTGGGGCCCCTACCGGCTAACCAGATCTGGATGTCGGGACGGCTGTAAGCGAGGTTGGCCGACCGGAGCGAGAACCCGGGTCCGTCAAGGTCGATGGTCTCACCCGAGAACAGGCCTCGGCACACGGCTATGGCCTGTCTGACGGTTTCGAGCGGCCGGTCTCTTGTTATTGCCAGTGGATCGAGGGTGAGGCTTCCGCCGGCACCCATGCCCAGGAACGTACGGCCTCCGGACATCTCATCGAGGGTGGCAATTGCAGCGGCGGTCTGGCCCGGATGGCGCGTGTAGGCGTTCGTTATTCCAGGGCCCACCTCCAGATGGTCGGTGGCAAGCAGGATCGCAGCCATGGTGACGTACACATCGCGGGTGGCGAGTCCCTCGTCGTAGACCCAGCACCGCCCGAAGCCCAACTCCTCGGCGGCGACGGCCAGGTCCACCATCATTTCGACCGGCGCCTCGGGAATCAGGTTGATTCCTGCTCTCGCCATCTGTCCGGACATCTGGTTCAACTGCTCCGATCCAGCCATGTCAGGACAGCCTCAAGTACGCCGCCCCCTACGGAAAGGGCCTTGTCGGAAACCTCCCACATCGATGCTCCACCGTCTGTTCCCGTCCCGCGAGGGTCCACGTCGCCGATCTTCATTCCGGCCTCGACTGTTGACCCGTCTCCAATCAGCCCGCGTACGGCCCCTTCGAGGACTGTCGCCACGTCTACGCCCGATATCTGTCCGAGAACGTCGCCAGAACCCACGGTGTCGCCTATCTCCACCTTCCATGTGACCGTTCCGTGGGTTGGTGCCCGTAGCACCCGCTCGGAGCTTTGTCCTCCGACCACGCCGGGGATCCCGGTGTCTGCGGCTGCGGAACCTTCCCAGATGACCCGACCCAGGCGGGGACCGCGAAGCGTCTCCACAACAGCGTGGCAGTCGCTTCCGGCTGTGAAGCCCGGTCCCAGGGCAACCACGAGGGAGGCGTCCCCGATGGTGGTGTCACGTACGTGCTTGGCCAGCCTCGCGTCTACGACGACCGACCGGGACAGGTCCGGAAGTTCCGGGCTGACCAGCACCGGGACCACACCGGTGGCTGCAGTTGCCGCAACCTCAGTGGACCGTTCGACCCGGCGTGCTGTGAGGCCGTCGACGGTGGTCTCCCCGTCGGTGACCGCCGTCGAGAGCGCCACGGTCCGCCTGACGGCGAGGGGGCTCTCCAACTCGCACACGGCAACCGGGAACCCGGCCCTGTGGAGGCGCAGCGCGACCCCGGTACCGAGGTCGCCGCCACCACGCAGGAGGCAGAGGTGGTCTCCGAACAGCAAGCCTCTACCTGGCCGTGCTTCGGTCCAGCGCCACGATCTGGGCCATTACCGAGACGGCGATCTCCTCGGGGTTCTCTGCACCCAACTCGAGGCCGATCGGGGAGGCGACCCGTTTCAGGTCGTCAGGTGTGGTGCCAAGTTCTCTGAGTCGCTGGCATGTCGTTTCCCAGCGTCTTGCACTGCCCATCACGCCGATGGAGCCGACGTCTGTGGTCAGGAGGCAGACGAGGCTCTCCACGTCGAGGTCGGTGTTGCGGGTGACCACCACAGCGTGGTCCCGTGGCGTCAGGTCGACCTGTTCGAGGGCCTCAGAAACCGGTCCGGCAACTACGAGGTCTGCAGCGGTCGGGTCGTCGAGGGTGCCGGGCCGGTCGTCGGTTGCAACGACCCGGTAGCCGAGCCAGTGGGCAAGGTCGGTGACCGCCTGTCCGATGTGGCCGTAGCCGATAACCAGAACCGTGCTTGGTGGCATGTGGGGCTCCATGAGGATCGTGGCCCGGCCACCGCATACACCGGGGTCGCCGTCGCCGGGGTTTACCAGTTGATATTCCAGCAGGCGTGGCGTTCCCTCGGCGAGACATGCATCGGCCTCGGCGGCCACCCGGGCCTCCATCTCGCCACCTCCGACGGATCCGATGCGCCGGCCGTCATCGGTGATGAGCATCCTTGATCCGGCGTGGCGGGGAACCGACCTGTCAGTGCTGATCACGGTTGCAAGCACACCAGAGCGGCCGGCGGCCAGGAGGTCCACGAGATCGCTGAGGATGTGGGCCTCGGCGGTCTGTCCGGGCAGGCGCCCGGATGCGCGGTCCACAGGCGTGCCCGTCACCTTGTCTCCCAGAGTCGGGTTGCCTGTTCGTGCAGCCTCGCCACCTGGGCTGCTGGGTCTGAGCCGATCACCTCGGCGTTCCGAACCCTCCAGTCGCCTGCGACCATTACCGAGTCGACATGGTGCCCGCTCCTCGACAGCACGATCTGGCCGATCAGGTTGTCCTCGTTGACCGGCGTGGGGAAGGTTCCGTCCAGCAACTGCATGTCGGCAGACCATCCGGGCTCGAGGCGGCCGACACGTTCCAACCCCAGGGCACGGGCACCACCGACGGTCGCCATGTCGAGGACCTCTGAGGCCGGCATGGCCCCCGGGTCACGGAGCCTTGCCTTATGGATGAGGAACGCACCCCGCATGACCTCGTAGAGGTCGTTCACGTAGCCGTCGGATCCGAGGCCAACGGTTACCCCGGCATCCAACAACTCAGGTACTGGTGCTATTCCGCCGCCGACCTCGCAGTTGGCGAGCGGCATGTGTGAGCAGCGGATGCCGCGTTCCACGATCAGGTCGAACTCGGTGGGGGAGAGGTGCACGCACTGCGATGCGAGGAAGTCGGGGCCGGCAACTCCCAGGTGGTCGTAGTGCTCGACCGTGCGGCGGCCCCTGTTCTCCATGCACCACTCACCTTCGTGCACACCCTCGTTGCAGTGGGCGTGCAGGAGGACACCTCTGTCGACCGCCAGTTCGTGGGCCTGCCTGATGAAGTCGTCAGAGCAGGTAAAGGTTGTGTGGGTGCAAATGATCCCTGAGGTCAGCCCGCCGTCACGGCAGGCGTCGATCATCGCCAGGTTCTCCCGGAGGCCCATCTGCCCGGACTCGGAGCCTGACCGTTCGGTGGCCTCGAAGCTGAGGATCCCCCGCAGACCACGCCTGTCCACGATGTCCTTCTCGGCCAGCAGGGCCTCGGGGAGGGAGGCCGGTGCCTCGAGGATGTCGAGGAAGGTCGTGGTTCCAGACAGCAGCATCTCGGTACACACCCAGTCGGTGGCTGCCGTGATCATCTCGTGGTCCAGGCGGTCCTCGACCTGAGGCCACCAGAAGTCCTCGAGGAACGGCCAGAAACCAGTGGGTGCCGACCCGGTTGGGATCCCGTGTGCCAGCACCCCGTACATGTGCACGTGTGAGTTCACGAAGCCGGGCATGAGGATTTGGCCCGGGGCTGGGATCACCTCGTCGTCGGGATACCGGTCTGCCAGGTCGGAGTTGGGGCCGACGGCATCGATAAGGCCGTGTACGACCCTGACTCCCCAGCCGGCCCCGGGTGAGTTCCGGGCGTCAGCAACCAGCCAGTCCGGCTGGATCAGGAGCCCATGACCGGCGCCCATGCTCAGGTGTCGTTGAGCGCCCGGTGAACCCGTTCCGGGGTGAAGGGCAGGTCGTGCATCCGGGTGCCGGTGGCGTTGGCGATGGCGTTGCGGAGTGCCGGGGCCACACCGTCCTTGGGAATCTCGGCGACGGCCTTGGCGCCGAATGGCCCGGTCTCCTCCATGGTCTGGACGAGGAAGACCTCGGTGTGCGGCATCTCGTCGGCCGTGTAGATCCTGTACGGGCCGAACGACGGGTTGACCATGGTGCCCTCGTCGTCGAGGACGATCTCCTCGCAGTGCGCGTACCCGAGGGCCTGGAGCATGCCGCCCTCAACCTGGCCGCTTGCCGTGATCGGGTTGATCGTCACGCCGCAGTCGACGGCCATGACCATCGAGATCACGGTGACCTGGCCGGTCTGGATGTCGACCTCGGCCTCGACGAACTGTGCGGCGAACGGTGGCGGGCAGTCGGGTGACACGTGTGAGGCGGTACCCATGATCTGTTCCTGCTCGTTGAGGTGCAGCGAGTCAAGGGCGACCTCTTCGAGGGTCACGGAGCGGCCGTCAGG
>DLRQ01000085.1 GCA_002501135.1 Candidatus Neomicrothrix sp. UBA7884 | reverse complement strand
GGAGCCCGTGGCTGAGGAGGCACCGGCCGACGAAGCCATCGAAGCCGCTGTTGACGAAAACGAGGAGGCGTAACCATGTCCGTCGAAGCCCCCATCGCAGAAGATGTTCTTGAGTTCCTGATCAGGTCCATAGTCGAGGACCCCGACGCCGTGAGCATCTCAAGTTCAGGCGACTCACGTTGCGTGTTCTCCGTGACCGTCGGTGACGGAGACATGGGTCGTGTAATCGGAAAGCGTGGCCGCGTGGCCAACGCCATCCGCACCATCGTGCGGGCTGCGGCCGTCCGCGACGACGCTGAGATAGACGTCGACTTCGTCGACTGACCGGGACCGGTCACACCGGACCATGTCAAACAGACCGGATGCCGCTGATCCGGTCATGCTCGAGGTCGGTCGCATCGACCGACCCCACGGTCTCAACGGCGAGGTCGTTGTGACCCTGCTGAGCACACGACCCGAGCGCCTTGCACCGGGGTCCCGCCTCTCCACCGAACGTGGGCCTCTGACGGTCCGCACCAGCCGACCCCACCAGCACAGGTTTCTCGTCCGCTTCGACGAGGTGCCCGACTCTGATTCAGCTGAGCACTGGCGGGGCGTGGTGCTCACCGCCGAGCCGATCGATGAACCCGACGACGGAACCCTCTGGGCGCACCAGTTGATAGGTGCCAGGGTCATCGACCAGCACGGGACCGACCACGGAGTCGTACGGTCTGTCGTCGACAACCCCGCCAGCGACCTTCTGGAACTTGAGGACGGCCGCCTGGTTCCAGCAGTGTTCGTGGTAGGTCACATACCCGGCGCAGAGATCCGGGTGGAGGTTCCCGTCGGCCTGCTGGACGACAGCGGGGTGTGACCTTGCGCACCGAGGTGTTCACCCTGTTCCCGGAGATGATCGACGACTACGTCGGTCGGAGCATCCTGGGTCGGGCGATCGGGGCCGGGAACCTTGAGGTCCACTGCCACGACCTTCGCCTTGCCACCGTCGATGTGCATCGCACCGTCGACGACAGCCCGTTCGGAGGCGGCGCCGGCATGGTGTTGATGCCCGAGCCGGTGTTTGCCGCGGTCGAGACCGTGTCTCCGGTTCGGCCGTTGATACTGCTCGGGCCGGGTGGCCGGCGGTTCGACCAGGGGGTTGCGACCGAACTTGCCGCCCTCGACGGCTTCTCGCTCCTGTGTGGTCGCTACGAGGGGGTCGACGAACGGATCAGCACAGACCTGTGTGACGACGAGATCTCCGTTGGCGACTATGTCCTGGCGGGCGGCGAACTGGCCGCCCTGGTGGTCATTGAGGCTGTGGCGAGGCTGCAGCCGGGTGTCCTCGGCAACGATGCGTCCGCCCTCGACGAGTCGCACTCGGCTGGCCTCTTGGAACACCCCCACTTCACCCGACCAGCCGACTTCCGTGGCCTCGAGGTCCCCGATGTGCTCCGCTCAGGCGACCATGCCCGGGTTGGGCGTTGGCGCCGAGCTGCCTCGCTGGCCCGCACCATCGCGCTTCGTCCCGACCTGATTGACAGGCGTGGCGGTGTCAGCGACGACGAGCAGGCGCTTCTGGCCGAGTTCGGACTGGATGCCTGAATCGGACACGTCGGGGATCACCGGTGGCGTCAGGTTCGGCGGCGCCTATGCTTGTCGCCCGGTCCCGGTGCTTGATCCCGGGTCAATCCAGATTCCAGTCCCTTCCGGGACGAACCGTTCAAGGACGAGCCATGCAGCCCACAGATCTCGTTGACAGCCAGAACCTCCGCGACGACGTGCCCGACTTCGGTCCCGGCGACGCGCTCAAGGTCCACGTACGCGTTACGGAGGGAAACCGCCAGCGCGTACAGGTCTTTGAGGGGGTTGTGATCCGTCGTCAGGGAAGCGGTGTCCGTGAGAGTTTCACGGTGCGCAAGATCAGCTTCAGCGTCGGCGTGGAGAGGACCTTCCCGATCCACTCGCCGGTAATCGATCACATCGAGGTGATGAGTCGGGGAGACGTCCGCAGGGCCAAGCTCTACTACCTGCGTGACCGCATCGGCAAGAAGGCCAAGGTGAAGGAGAAGCGGGACTTCTGACCCGCTTGTCCCGCCCCTGGTGGCCCGACCCGGCCACCCCTGGGCAACCGACCACTACACCTGTCACAGCCTGCACCTAGCGTCGCCTCCATGGCGATGACCTCAGACGACGGCTCGGCTACTCCATCTGGTGATGGACGGCATCTGGCCCTGGGGCGATGGGGTGAACGTCTCGCAGAACGCCATTACCGCAGAGACGGCTACCGGGTGTTGGAGCGAAACTGGCGCTGCCGGTCGGGCGAGATCGACCTGATCCTGGAACACCGGGGGACAGTTGTCTTCTGCGAGGTCAAGACCCGGAGTTCCGAGGTGTTCGGTCACCCCGCCGAGGCCGTCGACCACAGGCGTCAGGGTCGTCTGCGGCGTGCCGCCGTCGAGTGGATGACGGGTGGCGGGTACCGCGGTGCAGTGCGATTCGACGTTGTCGCTGTGCTGTCCGGTCGGGTCGACCGGCTCGAGGATGCCTTCTGACGCCCACCGGGAGTCCAGCAACGAATGATGGCCGTCGTGTCAGGTGCGCCTTCCCATCCAGCAGCCGCGGTGCCAGTGGCGCCGCAGATCGGGTGCCTCGACGGGGACCACCACCATGTGGCCCAGGCCCGGTGGAATCTCGCGGTTGCAGCCCGGACACGTGTAGGTCTTGGTGGCCTGGTACGGCTGGATGAACCTGACCTCAAGTTCGCCGAGAATGCCGGGATCCTCCATTGTCAGACTTCCATCGACAAGAGACAGACCCGTCGACCCGGCTTCATCCGAACAGGGCCCATGCCACGAGGATGACTGCCACCACAACCACCGAGCCGACGTAGACGAGATCGCTGGGTTTGCTCTGTCTGTAGCGCTTCGGGCTGAGTCCCATGGTCCAAGTATCGCCCGTGCCGTCGTGAACTTCGCGCGGCGGCCGTGGAGTCGACCCCAGCCGCTCGGAGTCGGCGATCAACGACTCCTCCCGCAGTCTCAGTTCGGGAGGAGCAGTGCTCGAAAGCATCAACTCGGCCACCCTTCTCGGTGTCGGCGGCCATCCGGTCCCCCTTGGAGGTCCATGTAGCCAACGGGCTGCCGGCCTTCGGAGTAGTGGGCCTACCCGACGCTTCGTGCAGAGAGGCCCGCGACCGGGTGCGTGCAGCGCTTGTGTCGAGCGGCCTCACGTGGCCGTCACAGCGGATAACCGTCAACCTGGCACCACCGGAGTTCTCAAGGCCGGAGCCGTCCTGGACCTGGCAATGGCGGTCGGCCTCCTCGTGGCCTGTGGCGAACTCGAACCAGAGGCCGTCTACGGTCTGGCATTTCTCGGCGAACTGGGGCTCGACGGGTCGATCAGGCCCGTTGCCGGAGCCCACGACATGGTGTCGGTCGCCGGGCCGGTCGATGGCCTTCTTGCTGGCTGAGTTGGCGACCCCGGTGGCCTGTCCCCGGGGGTCGGAGCCCGGTTGACCGCCGGTACACTCCACCCCCGGACAGGCACACCGTGTGTCGTCCACGAGAGATTCATCCCCACCCACCCACGGTCGCCTACGGGCGCAGGGCGGGGACGAGAAGAACCGATGGGAAGGAGACCACGACATGGCCGTCGTGACCATGAAGCAACTGCTGGAAGCGGGTGTCCACTTCGGACATCAGACCCGCCGCTGGGACCCGAGGATGCAGAGGTTCATCCACGGCGAGCGGTCGGGTATCTACATTATTGACCTCCAGCAGACCCTTGAGCGGATCGAAACCGCATACAAGTTCACCCGTGACCTCGTGGCCGACAACGGTCGTGTGCTGTTCGTTGGAACCAAGCGCCAGGCGCAGGATCCCATTCAGTCCTTTGCCGAGAAGTGCGGCATGCCCTACGTGAACCAGCGCTGGCTGGGCGGCATGCTCACCAACTTCCAGACGATCTCCAAGCGTGTCGGCAAGATGCAGGAGTACCAGCGCATGCGCGACTCCGGCGAGTTCGAGGCCATGCCCAAGAAAGAGGCCCTGCTCATATCACGTGAGCTCGAGAAGCTCCAGAGGAACCTGGGTGGCATCCAGGAGATGGAGTCGCTTCCAGACGCCATCTTCGTCCTCGACACGGTTAAGGAGCACATTGCCGTTACCGAGGCCAACAAGCTTGGGATCCCGGTGATTGCCGTGGTCGATACCGATTGCAACCCCGATGAGATCCAATACCTGATTCCGGGTAACGACGATGCCATCCGGTCAGGGAGCCTGCTGTGCCGCATCGTCGCCGATGCGGTCGAGGAGGGACGCTTCATCTTCAACTCCCGCCAGGGCGGCGACGAGGGACCGTCGTTGCGAGCCGAGGACAAGGCCGCCGAGCAGTCCCAGGCCCGTGACGAGGCGGCGACCGCTGCCGCCGACCGCGAGGCGCGCCTGGTCGAGCCTGCGCCTGTTGAGGAGGCTGCAGCTGATGAGCCGGTGACTGAGCCTGCGTCTGTTGAGGAGGCTGCAGCTGATGAGCCGGTAGCCGGACCCGACGATGCCACTGATGGTGAGGTAACGACATGACCGGTATCTCCGCCGTAGACGTCAAGGCTCTGCGCGATGCAACGGGTGCCGGGATGATGGACGCAAAGAGGGCGCTCGTCGAGGTCGATGGAGACTTCGATGCAGCCACCCAGTTGCTGCGCGAGAAGGGCCTCGCAAAGGCCGCGACCCGATCTGACCGCCAGAACGTCGAGGGAGCGGTCAGCATCGCCACCGGAGGCGGTCGGGCGGCGCTTGTCCACCTCAAGTGCGAGACAGACTTCTCGGCCAAGTCCGAGGGGTTCTTGTCCCTTGCCAACGAGATGGCCCAGGCGGTGCTTGCAGGCGGAGAATCAGCAGTTGAGTCCCTTGCCCCTGCGCTCGACGACCTCCGCCTGGCGGTCAAGGAGAACGTGGAGTTGGGCGAGGTTCGCCTCGTTGAGGCATCTGGCGATGCCACCCTCGACACCTACCTCCACCTTCAGGATGGGCGCGGTGTAAACGGCGTGATCGTCGAAGGTCAGGGAGTCGACCAGGAGACCCTTCATCAGGTGGCCCTGCACATTGCGTTTGCAAAGCCCTCGGTGCTCAACCGCGACGATGTTGATCCTGACCGCGTCGCAACCGAAAGGGATGCCCTTCTCGAGATCACCAAGGCCGAGGGAAAGCCGGAACAGGCATGGGACAAGATCGTCGAGGGCCGCCTGACCGGGTGGTTCCGCGAGATGGTCCTCCTGGAACAGGGTCTCCACGGCGACAAGGAAAAGGTTGCCGACTCACTGAACGGCGGCACGATCATCGGTTTCGCCCAGGCGTACCTGGGGGCCTGAGCCATGGGCTCCGGGACCGACACACCTGGCGGCAAGACCCCCGCCCACTGGGACCGCGTGATCCTGAAGGTCTCCGGCGAGGCCTTCGCCGGGTCAGAGGGATTCGGAATTGACGGCGAGATAGTTGGTCAGATTGCAGCGGAGATCGTTTCCGTCCGCGCCGAGTTCAACGTCGATCTGGCCATCGTGGTTGGCGGAGGAAACATCTGGCGGGGAATGTCGGGTGCCGGCGTCGGAATGGACCGTGCCCAGGCTGACTACATGGGCATGCTCGCCACATCCATCAACGCACTCGCCCTCCAGGACACTCTTGAGCAGTTGGGCCAGCCGACACGGGTCCAGACCGCAGTCCACATGGCTCAGATCGCGGAGCCGTACATTCGGCGACGGGCGGTCAGGCACCTCGAGAAGGGCCGGGTAGTCATCTTTGCCGGTGGCACAGGTAACCCGTTCTTCACGACCGACACCGCAGCGGCGCTTCGGGCCGTCGAGATGGAGGCCGGAGCGGTACTCAAGGGGACCCATTCAGGAACCGACGGGATCTACACGGCTGATCCGCTCCTCGACCCCTCTGCCACCCTCCTTGACGAGGTCAGCTACCTCGATGTCATCCAGAAGGGCCTCAAGGCCATGGACGCCACGGCGATCACGCTGTGCATGGACAACAACATGCCGATCGTGATGTTCGACCTGATGAAGATCGGAAACGTCCGGTCCATCCTCGCTGGGGAGCCCGTCGGTACGCTGGTCTCCTGAAAGAGGGAGTTCCGTGAGCGACGAGATGATCATGATGGTCCTCGAGGGGGCCACCGAGAAGATGGCCGATGCGGTAGCCCATACGCGCCGCGAGTTCTCGACCGTCAGAACCGGCCGTGCCTCGTCGGGGCTCTTCGAACGCCTGACGGTAAATGCCTACGGTGTCGATATGCGTATGCAGGAACTGGCCAGCTTCTCGATACCTGAGGCGCGACAGCTGCTGATCACACCACATGATCCGTCCAACGTCCCCGCCATCGAGAAGTCGATCATGACAGCCGACCTGGGTCTCACCCCCAGCAGCGATGGGCGCACAATCCGTCTCGTGTTTCCCGACCTGACCGAAGAACGGCGCCGAGATCTGGTACGAATGATCAACGCCATGGCCGAAGAAGGAAAGAACCACCTTCGAGGGCTGAGGCGTAGTGCCCGAAAGGATCTCGAGGACTATGGGGCCGAGGGGCACGTTTCCGAAGACGACATCAAGTGGGCCGAAAGCCAGTTGGACGACCTGATCCACAGCCATGAGGGTCAGGTCGAGCAGGCCCGCTCAGCCAAGGAGGACGAACTGCTCGAGGTGTGAGCCTCGGCAGGTGGTCCAGACAAGTCCAATGGGAGGTTCCGTGGACGAACAACAGAACCCGGGAGTCGGGCAGCCAGGTCAGGTCTTCGAGGAGATCCGTATTCTCGGACTCGAGACGGCCGACGACAGCGTAGAGCCCGGTCGATCCGTGTTCGACGAGCAACCTGCCAGTCAGGACCTTCCACACTGGACCGAGCAACCGGCCGCTGCCGAGACGGCCTCGTCTGGTCCGTGGTCGGGCCTCGACGACTCCCCGAAGTGGGCAGATCAGGTTCCGGCCGACCACGAGTCCCAGCAACCGGTGGGCATGATCGAAAAGTCGGATGCAGCCGCTCTGTTCTTTGACGACGACCCTTCCGGGGCGGGTGCGGGTGGCATGGAGTTCAACCCGCCGCTTTTGCCGCCGGAGAGCCCGCAGCAACCTCAGGCGGCGCCGACGGTGGGAACTGCAGCAATGCCCGATGCACCCGCACGGCGTGGGCCGACCGGCGGCGGCGGTATGGGTGGCGGTGGTCGCAGCGATGCCCGTGACATGCCCATGGCGATCATCACCGGCATCGCACTTGGTGCGCTGGCGCTGATTGCCTTCAAGTTGGGCACAGATGCAACCCTCGCACTGGTAACCGTGCTTCTGACACTGGGGGCAGCCGAGTTCTTCCTGGCCGTGCGCCGAGCCGGGTATCAGCCGGCGTCGCTGCTCGGGATTGTCGCTGTCGCAGCCCTGAGCCTTGGCGCCTACTGGCGCTTCGAGGCGGCCATTCCGCTCGTGCTCGGGTTGACCGTGCTGTTCTCACTGCTCTGGTACCTGACCGGAGTCGACCGTGATGCTCCGATGCTGAACGTCTCGGTGACGATGTTCGGGGTTCTCTACATCGGCCTGCTCGGGTCCTACGCAGGCCTGATGCTGAGCGACCCGAACGGCATCGGAATGCTGCTGGCGGCTGTGCTGGTCACCGTCGGCTATGACACCGGAGGGCTGCTGGTCGGAAAGATGGTTGGGCGCACGCCTCTGGCGGCCGTCAGCCCGAACAAGACCATGGAGGGCCTCATCGGCGGCATGGGCGTCGCCTTCGCCGTTGCTGTGCTCGTCGTAGGGCGAATCACCCCCATGGGGCAGGCGCCCGGCGACCTGGGTTCGGCATTCGTGCTCGGTGTGGTCGCTGCCCTCGCTGCCCCGCTGGGCGACCTCTGTGAGTCGATGATCAAGAGGGATCTCGGAATCAAGGACATGGGAACCGTCCTTCCCGGCCATGGTGGGTTCCTCGATCGGTTCGATGCCCTGCTGTTCGTACTGCCGGCCACGTACTACACGGCGCGCCTGTTGGACCTCTTCGCTGCCTGAGCCTGACTACCCGGTCCAGCGGCAGCCACCTGACGTCACCCCAACTGGATGCCAGCGACCACAGTCGCCGTTCTCGGGTCAACAGGATCCATAGGTACCCAGACCCTCGACATAGTTGCTGCCCGACCCGACGTTTTTGACGTCGTGGCCCTCGGTGCCGGGCGGTCAGCTGATCTGCTCGTCAAGCAGGCAACGATCTTCCGCCCCAGGGTGGTTGCCGTCACAGATCCGGTGGCGGCAGCCGATGTGGCCGCCAGGGTTCCGGCCGGCATCGAGGTCCTGTCAGGAGTCGATTCCCTCGCAGAGGCTGCCGTCGTCGCCGACGTGGCGATCAACGGCATCGTGGGATTTGCCGGGCTGCCGGTAACCCTTGCAGTTCTTGAGGCAGGCAATCGGCTGGGACTGGCAAACAAGGAATCGCTAATTGCAGCCGGTCCGGTTGTGCACAGGGCACGTCAGACCCCCGGAGCCGAGTTGCTACCGGTTGACAGCGAACACTGCGCCATCCACCAGTGCCTGCGTGCCAACGACAACCCCGAACGCGTCGATCGGATTGTCCTCACGGCCTCCGGTGGTCCGTTTCGGGGCCGTTCCCTATCCGACCTGAAGTCGGTGACTGTCGAGGACGCCTTGAACCATCCAACCTGGTCGATGGGTCCAAAGGTCACGGTTGACTCCTCCACCCTCATGAACAAGGGGCTGGAGGTGATAGAGGCGCATGAACTGTTCGACGTCGGATACGACCAGATCGACGTGGTCGTCCACCCGCAGTCGATAGTCCACTCGATGGTCACCTTCACCGACGGCGCCACGATCGCCCAGCTTTCGCTTCCTGACATGAGGCTCTGCATGGGCTATGCGCTGGCATACCCGGATCGACTGGACCTGCCTTTCGGCGAGGTCGACTGGGCGAGCCTGAACCGGCTCGACTTCGAGATGCCCGATCGGGAGGCGTTCCCGTGCCTTGACCTTGCATACATGGCGGGCAGGCTCGGCGAGACGGCTCCGGCATGGTTGAGCGCAGCCAACGAGGTTGCCGTCGGGTCCTTCCTGTCCGGGGACCTGCCATGGATGGCTATAGCGGAGGTGCTTACCGAGGCCCTCGAGTCCTGGCCCGGTGGGATCGCCGACAGCATCGAATCGGTTCTCGACGCGGATCGACGGTCACGTGAGGTCACCGTCGCCCTTGTCGAGCGAGCTCGATGAGCACCCTTATCCCGGAGGGCGACAGGCTGGTCCGACTGCTTCTGATGGCCTGCGCGCTGGTTGCCCTGGGCCTGCTCGGCAGCGTGTCGACGATCGTCGTCATCTCGTCCTTCGTCCTCATGCTTGCGTTCCATGAACTCGGCCACTATCTGGCGGCACGGTGGACCGGAATGCAGGTCACCGAGTTCTTCATCGGGTTCGGCCCGAGGCTCTGGTCGGTTCAGCGGGGCGAAACCGAGTACGGGATCAAGGCCATTCCGGCCGGTGCGTACGTGCGGATAACCGGCATGAGCAACCTCGAGACGGTCCCCCCAGATCTGGAGCACCGTACCTACCGGGCCCAGTCCTATCCCAGGAGAATGGCGGTTGCGGTTGCGGGCTCAGCCACCCATTTCCTCGTGGCGGTGCTGCTCCTGGCGACACTTTTCGGTGCCGTCGGTCGCCCCGATCCAGCGGAATGGACGGTCAGCGAGGTTGTGGCCGGGTCGACCGCTGACGAGATCGGTGTCCTACCGGGAGACAGGATCCTGTCGGTCGCCGGTGTCGAGACCGCCGTGTTCGACACGTTCGGCCGGGCCGTCCGGGTCGTTCCATCTCACACAGTTGAGGTTGTCGTTGAGCGCCACGGCGTCCGCAGCGAACACTCGGTGGTCATGGGTGAACGTCCCACACCGGTCGGGACCATGGAGGGCTTTTTCGGAATCGGTGCCGAATACCCGCTGAGGCGGGTTGGTCCGGCTGAGGCAGTGACCGACGCCGTCAGCCAGTTCGTCGACCTGGTGGTAATCTCGATAGAGGGTCTGGCCCGGTTCTTCACCCCTGGTGGACTCGCCGACTTTGTCGGCGGAGCGGTGGATGGCGGCGGTCCGGACACGGGAATCGTCGTGGCCTCTGGCACTTCCGATGATGCCCGGATGTTGTCGATCTACGGGGCTGCGCGGCTCGCGGGGGTGGCCCTCGAGAGTGGACTGGCCAACTTCTTGTGGTTTCTCGTCCTCGTGAACGTGTTCGTGGGTGTATTCAACCTTGTGCCACTGCTTCCTCTCGACGGTGGACACGTGGCCATCGCCACCTACGAACGTCTTCGCTCGCGGGGCGGGCGCCGCTACACGGCCGACGCTGCGAAGTTGATTCCGCTCACCTGGGCGGTGGTGACCCTTCTCGTCGGGGTAGCCATCGTTGCCCTCTACCGGGACATCGTGGACCTGCCCGACTTCGGCTGAACACACCGGTAGCCTCCGTGCGTGGAGGTTCAGGCGACGTTTCCCCGACGCGAGACACGCCAGTTGATTGTCGGCGACGTTCGAGTTGGCGGCGGCGCACCGATATCGGTGCAGTCCATGACCGTCACGAGGACCGCCGACCACGAGGCCACCCTTCAACAGATCTATGACCTGGCCATGGCTGGGGCCGACATCGTGCGCTGCACCTGCAATGAGATCGAGGCTGCTGAGGGCCTCGCCCGAATCGTGCCCCGGTCACCGGTGCCGATCGTCGCCGACATCCACCACAATTACAAGATGGCCCTGGCGGCGCTCGAGGCAGGTGTCCACTGCCTTCGCCTGAACCCCGGCAACATCAAGAACCCCGACCACATCCGAACTGTGGCCTCCGAGGCCGGAGACCGGGGCGTTCCCATCAGAATCGGCGTGAACGGTGGGTCGCTGCACCCTGACCTGTACCGGAAGTACGGCGACACCGTCACGGCCGAGGCAATGGTCGAGTCGGCTCTGACCGAGATCGGCTACTTCGCTGAGGTTGGGTTCGACAAGATCAAGATCTCTGTCAAGGCTTCCAGCGTGCCGCTCATGGTCGACGCCTACCGACAACTCGCCGAGGTGACCGAGTACCCGCTTCATCTGGGCGTCACAGAGGCTGGGCCCCCGCCTGCGGGCCTCATCAAGTCGTCTGCCGGCATCGGGGCGCTGCTCGTCGAGGGCATTGGAGACACCATCAGGTACTCGCTGACGGCTGATCCTGTGCAGGAGGCACGCGCAGGTCGCCAGCTTCTTGAGGCCCTCGGCCTGCGCGAACGAAAAAACGTGGACCTGATCGCCTGCCCCAGCTGTGGTCGCGCCGAGGTCGACGTGATCACCATTGCCGAGGAGGCGATGGAGGCCTTTGCTGATCGCGAGATCCCCCTCCAGGTGGCCGTAATGGGTTGTGTGGTGAACGGCCCCGGCGAGGCCCGCGATGCCGATCTGGGGATAGCTGCGGGCAACAAGCGGGGCCACCTGTTCGTCAAGGGCCAGAATGTGGCCGTCGTTCCCGAGGATGAGATGGTCGATGCCCTTGTGGAGTGGGCCGAGTTGATTCACGGCGAGGGGGTCGAGGCCGCCCTGGCCAGGGTCGATACCGAGAAGGCCGTCAGGGAGGCGGAACTGGACCGCCGGCGCCTGCTCGCCGATCAGGGTGAGGACGCCAACGAAACGGGTGCTGTAATCGAGGCAATCCGGCGACAGTCGGGCTGAAATCGGGTGGTCTTGCTGGGTCGGATGCGCCTGAGCGCACCAGCCCTACCTCAGGTATGATTGCCGGTCGCGTGCATCGTTCGTGTTCGACGACGAGGCGTGGGCTTTGCCCACGCCTTTCGTTTTCGGTGGTGGTCGATGCGTGACAGACCGAAAAGACCGAATACAGGAGAGGAGGAGCCGTGGGTGTGACCGACCGGGTGGACATCATGGCCGCCCCCCTGTGTGAGCGCGTCGGTGTCGAGTTGGTTGACGTCGAGTTCGAGGGTGGAATCCTGCGGCTAACCATTGACCATCCCGAGGGTGTGGGGATGGAATCGATAGCCAGCGTCACCCGCGAGGTTTCTCGTGCCCTCGACCACGAGGACCCGATTGGATCGTCCTACACGCTCGAGGTGACCAGCCCCGGACTCGAGCGCCGTCTGAAGAGGCCTTCCCATTTCCTCAAGGCACTTGGTAGCCAGGTGACCCTCAAGACCCGGCCCGGGGTCGATGGCGACCGCCGCCTGTCGGGGGCGCTCGAGGCTGCCGATTCCCAGGGTGTGTCTGTTCGTTCGGCAGATGGTGCCCTTCGCTCCCTTGCCTACGACGAGATACTGCAGGCACGCACCGTGTTTTACTGGACCCCGGAGCCCAAGTCGGCTCGCAAGGACAGCGGCGACGAGAGTCGGCCTTCTGCCCCGGCCGATGGCTCGACGGTTGCCGCCGGAGCGAGTACTGAGAGAACTGAGAGAAAGGTCGCTACATGAACCCCGAGATGATGGAGGCGCTGCAGGCCCTTGCCGGAGAACGCGGGATCACCCTTGACGCTCTCTTTGCTGCATTGGCGGATGCCCTCGAGTCGGCGTACAAGCGGATGCACGGAGCCCACGAGTTCTCATGGGTGACAATCGATCCCGACACCATGGAGATCCGGGTCTTTGCCCAGGACCTCGACGAGGAAGGCGAACCGGTCGGCGAGGAATACGACGTCACTCCCGACGACTTCGGCCGCATTGCAGCCCAGACAGCCAGACAGGTCATGACCCAGCGCATTCGTGAGGCCGAACGCGACCTCAAGTACGAGGAGTACGCGGGACGCGAGGGAGACATTGTCACGGGAATGATCCAGCAGACCGATTCTCGCTACACCCTCCTCGACCTTGGTCGGGTTGAGGCACTGCTTCCACAGGCCGAGCAGGTTCCCTTCGAGCGACCCGAGGCCAACACCCGGCTGAAGGCCTACATCGTCGAGGTGCGCAAGACGGCCAAGGGCCCCCAGATCGTGGTCAGCCGCACCCACCCGGGTCTCATCAAGCGACTCTTCGAACTGGAGGTACCTGAGATCGCCGACGGTGTGGTCGAGATCAGGGCCTGTGCCCGCGAGCCCGGACACCGCACCAAGATCGCTGTCGGTTCCAACGACTCCAACGTCGACCCGGTCGGCGCCTGCGTCGGAGCCCGGGGCGCACGTGTCCGGATGGTCGTGAACGAGTTGCGTGGTGAGAAGATCGACATTGTCCCCTTCTCGGAGGACCCCGCCGACTTTGTGATGAAGGCTCTTTCCCCCGCAAAGGTCAAAGAGGTCCTCATCGACGAGGAAACCGGAACTGCAACGGTGATCGTCCCCGACTACCAACTGTCGCTGGCCATCGGCAAGGAGGGTCAAAACGCACGTCTTTCCGCCCGGATGACCGGCTGGAGGGTCGACATCAAGAGCGAGACCCAGGTGGCCGAGGAGGCCGCATACGCCGACATCGAGTGGGCCGAGGGCGAGTGGATCCTCGACGAGGCCACCGGCGAGCAGGTCTGGAAGCCCGCTGAGGGTGGCCCGGCAGTTTCAGCCGACCAGTGGACCGAGGCAGCAGTTGCCGACGAGGAGTCGGCGCCAGAGGAGCCTGTGGCCGGAGTTGAGGCTCCAGTTGAAGGCGAACCGGAGGCCGATGAGGGGTCGGGCGCTGCTGGCGAGACTGTGGCCGATGATGACGTTCCCGCCGACTCGGATGCCGCTGATGATTCGGCATCCGATGAGGCTGAGGTACCGACCGGCGATGATGACACCGAGTCGGAGTCGCAGGCATAACTCCCGAACGGACCTGCATCGGCTGTAGGCGCCGATCGGCGACAACCAACCTCGCCCGCATCGCCTGGTGCGACTCCGCCGGTGCGCCAGTGCATGACCCCAGAGGATCCGGCAGGGGTGCCTGGTTGCATCTTGATGCCGATTGCGCCGCACTTGTAGGGCCTGATGCCCTCTCCAGGGCTCTGCGGAGGTCGGTCGGCCGCGTTGAGGCCGACAACCTGTTGGCCCGGTGGCCTACGATGTTGGGGCGGACGGCCCCATCCGAAGGGTGATCGGGGTCGCTGGCCGATAGCGTCAATAGCCGGTCCCGCCCATAGGTCCGGAGTGCCGTACCCCTGAACCGGTAGGGCAGGTCTGAACCGGAACTTCCGTCCAGCAAGCCCTCGATTCGACAGGACATCAGAACCACAGTGCCGAAAAACATCCGCGTCTACGAGTTGGCGCGAGAACTTGGGATGACCAACGCAGAGGTCCTCGACCTCTGCAATTCCCTCGGAGTGGGTACCAAGAGCCACTCCTCTGGCATGGTCGAGCCTCAGGCGGACCGGGTGCGGCGCAAGGCTGTGCGGGAGGGCCTGACGCGGGACGAACAACCTGAGGAGCCCGGTGCCAAGAAGCCGGCGAGGAAGAAGAAGTCTGAGCCGGTCCCTGAGCCTGAGCCGGTCCCTGAGCCTGAGCCCGTCCCTGAGCCTGAGC
>DLRQ01000095.1 GCA_002501135.1 Candidatus Neomicrothrix sp. UBA7884 | reverse complement strand
TCCGCCCCCGACCACCGCAGCGCCCACCACTGCTGCACCCGCCACAATGGTCCCGGGTGATGCGACAGGGACGTGGACGGTCGACACATCGATTGGTGACTACAGCGACTTCACGGGCACCTTCGTTGGCTTTCGGGTGAACGAGGAACTGGGGCGGGGCATTGGAAGCACCACGGCAGTCGGCCGCACACCTCAGGTTGCCGGCGAGGTTGAGCTAGATGGCATGGTGCTCGTTGCAGCTGAGATTCGAGCAGACTTGCGTGGGTTGCGTACCGACCGTTCCTTTCGCGACCCGAAGGTCCAGGAGGCGCTGAACACCGGAACCCACCCCGAGGCCGTATTTGTACTGGACGGACCAGTGGACCTCGGCGAGGCGGGCACCTCAGTCGAGGTGTCGGTACCGGGAACCCTCACTGTGAACGGGATCAGCCAGGCGGTGTCCGTGGACCTGTCTGCCGACATGGTCGGAGAGGTCCTTGCCGTCGTGGGAACACTCGACATCGTGTTTGCCGACTTCGGGGTTGAGGTTCCCTCCGCCTCCATCGTGATCTCCGTTGAGGACCGCGGTGTGGTCGAGATCCAGGTCTTCCTGACCCGCTGACAGCACCGGGCGCTCGAAGCCCGCTTGCCAGAGGCCCTGTTTTCAGGGGAGAATGGTCGATCAGCCCGGAAGCGGGTTGCTCGCACAGGGACCAACAAACAAGGGAGATACATGGCTGCCGATCCGTCGGAGCGACTTCTGGAGGCCATCGACGCGCTCGAGGACCTTGCCCGGTCCAGCACGCCTGCCCAGGCCACAGACGATCTCGATCCGATGGTTCTACAGACCTTCTGGCGTGAGTGGCCCCACGCCAGCGTGTGGGCCGGCACCCTCTGGCGCCTCTTGAACCAGGATCTTGATGAGCCGGCTCGCGAGCGGAGCGACCCTGAACTGGACGAGGTCGGGGGCACGGGCTGATGGCAGCGGTGTCAGAGGTGATGACACGGGGCGTAATCACACTCGAGCAGGATGCGACCATGTCGGATGCCGCAAAGATAATGGTCAAGAGGGGTTTCGGGTCCGTGGTGGTGGTTATGGGGAAGATGGTCTTGGGGATCCTCACGGAACGCGATGTCCTGCGGGCCGCTGCTGAGGCACCCGACCTCTCCAACACGACCGTCGAGGCATGGATGACTGCCGAACCCGATACTGCAGGCCCCGACTTCGACACCGAGGAGGCAGCGACCCTCATGCTCAGTCGGGGATTCAGGCACCTTCCCATCGTGGATTCCACCGGGCTAGTCGGCATGGTGAGCCTGCGCGATGTGCTGAGCGCCCGAATCGGCCGACGCTGATCGGAGCAGGGTCACAGAGGTGAGCCCACCTGCAGGCGTGACACCCCGCCTGGGAACGGAGCGAAGATTGTGAACGACGAGATTCAGGCCCGCGCCCAGAAAGTTGCGGCAGGTGGAGCTGCCGTCGTCGTCTACGGGGCTGTCCGGAGGCTGATCCGCTCAGTGCTGTGGCCGTATTTTCGGCTGCGGGAGACAGGCCGAGGCAACCTTCCGGCTTCCGGGCCGGTGATCCTGGCACCCGTTCACCGGTCAAACCTCGACGCCCTCCTGTTGGCTCCCCTCACGCGGCGTCACTTTCGTGCGCTGGCCAAGGAGAGCCTGTTCAAGGTGGGGCCGTTCGCATGGCTGCTGGCTGCACTCGGGGCGTTCCCCGTTCGCAGGGGAAGTGCTGACAGGGAGTCGATAAGGGCAGCCCGCTCGCTGCTGGATGGTGGTTCCCTCCTGCTGGTGTTCCCCGAAGGTGGCCGCCAGACCGGTGACCGTATAGCTGACCTCTTCGACGGAACCGCCTATCTGGCGGCCAAGACCGGTGCCAGCGTGGTACCGGTCGGAATATCGGGAACCGAGGAGGCCATGCCGACCGGGTCCAGGTTTCCCCGGCCAGGGAGAGTCTGCGTGGCGGTGGGACAGCCGATTCCGCCACCTGACCGGAGGGCACCGAGAAGCGTTCTGCGCGAATGGACCACGACGCTCACTGCGGGCCTGCAGGAGGCCCAGGACACCGCCATTTCGCTGGGCTGAGATCCGGGGCCCCGGGTGGGGTCGTGGGAGTGGGCCGTGAAAGGCTGCGGGCATGGATCAACAGACAAGGGTCGGCAGGACCGCCGCGCTCCTGGCTGTGGGCCTGATGGCATTCGGTCCGAGCATCGTGAAGTTGTCGGACCTTCCCGAGACGACTTTTGTGCTCTGGCGTCTCCTGTTCGGTGCGCTTGGATACGCCATGGTGCTGGTGGCCACAAGGCAGCACTTTGGTTGGATGGAACTTCGCCGTTCCGCACTCGGAGGGCTTATCTTCGGTATGAACCTCGTGTTCTTCATGACCTCCATGCGGCGTACGAGCGCGGCCAATGCTGTCGTGATCGGAGCCCTGCAGCCCGTCATCCTGCTTGGTGTGGCTGCACGGATGTTCGGCGAAAGGCCCCACAGGTCTCTCTACGGCTGGTCTGCCGTTTCCATCGGCGGAGTGGCTCTTGCCATGTACGCCTCGTCCGGCGTTGGTGTTGCCACCCGCAGCGGTGACCTCCTAGCCCTGATCACGATGCTGTTGTTCTCGCTCTACTACGTGGTCAGCAAGAGGGCCCGTTCGGAGCTTGACTCGGTCCCGTACCAGTTGGGCCTGACGATCGTTGCTGCCCTGACCATCCTTCCAGTCGCCCTGATCGTCGGCCACCCCATCTCACCACCTGTCGGATCGGACTGGTGGCCGGTCGTGCTCATGGCGGCGATTCCGGGAACGGGCCACCTCCTCACCAACTATGCCCACGCCCACGTTTCGCTACCGGTGATGGGCCTTATCGGGCTCCTGTTCACCGCCATTGCTCCGCTCTACGCATGGTGGCTGGTCGGTGAGGAGGTGGGTGGCCTTCAGGCAATGGGGATGGCTGTAGTGGTTGCGGCCCTGGCCGTGGTCGTCACCAGGCCGATCGAGCCCGTACCCGTCTGAGACGTTCCAACTTGACCGGTCAGGCTGCGAGTCGGTCGGTGCTCTTCATGAATGCAAGGATCCAGGCTGCCACGTAGGCACTGTCGGTTCCGTGTTCAAGGGTCTGCATCGCCTGTTCGAACACGTCGGTCCGGTACATCTCTGCCCGGTCCTCGTAGACGGCGGCTGCGAACTCAGGTGAGAACTCCGGGTGTCCCTGGATGCCCAGCACGTGGTCGCCGATGGTGAAGGCGGCAATGGGGCAGTGGCCGGTCGATGCAACGAGCGTCGCATTGCCCGGAAGCGCTGTGACCTGGTCCTTGTGGCTGTATGTAATGCCGAACCGCCCGCGGCCGGGGTTCATCCACGGGTGGTCGCCGACCACCTCTGCCTGGTGGACTCCGATGCCCCAACCTGAATCAGCCGCTTCCACCGTGCCCCCGAGCGCCTGAGCGAGCACCTGATGACCGAAGCAGATTCCGACCGTCGGTGCCCCTGCCTCGTGGAGCCTCACGATCAGATCCAGGAGATCTGCCAACCATGGATCGTCGTCGTAGGCCGACGCCCTGGCACCGGAAATAAGCCAGGCGTCCTGTTCGGTCGGATCGGATGGCAACTTGCCTGCTGTGACGTCGAAGTCCGTGATGTCGATACCCGGGTCCACCAGCCCCAGCAGGTTGGCATAGAGGTCCAGATAGCCGCCGAAGCGTTCCGCCCTGTCGCCGCCGACCTCGTCACAGCGCAGAAGCCCGATGCGCACGGTCAGATCCGTGCCTTGAGCGCGGCAGTGGTGTCAGACAGTCTGGTGGCGCACCTCTGATCCCGTTCAGTCATGTCGGGGGAGGATAGGGCATCGGGTGCGGCGAGACTGCTGCGATGAACAAGGGTCTTGTCTACGCTCTCTGTGCCTACACGATCTGGGGGTTATCCCCGGTGTTCTGGAAGGGCCTGTCGTCGGTGCCGCCGGTGGACGTGCTGGGCCACAGGGCACTGTGGATATTCGTGATGCTGGTTGTGGTGCACCTCGTCCGCAACTCGTGGCGGGATGTCCTCTCAGCGACGTCATCTCCGCGGACCGTGGCCCTCGAGGTTGTGGCCGCAGCGCTGCTCGGCACCAACTGGCTGACTTGGGTCTGGGCCATGAACACGGACAGGGTGCTTGAGGGCAGCCTCGGGTACTTCATCAACCCACTCGTAAGCGTGTTCCTTGGCGTTGTGTTCCTCGGGGAGTCGCTGCGCCGGATGCAATGGGTTGCGATCGCTATGGCCGGCATGGGCGTGGTGTGGCTGACCGTTGACGTGGGCAGCCTGCCATGGGTATCGCTGGTCCTGGGGTTCACCTTTGGCTTCTACGGGTTGCTCAAGAAGAAGATCGACAGCCCTCCGCTGGTGAGCCTGGCCATGGAGGTGTCGGTGATGATCCTTCCGGCACTCGTGTTCCTGGCGGTCCGAACCGTTGACGGTGCGGGTGTCGTTGGGCCATCCAACCCGGGTTTGACAGCGATGCTGGTTGCCAGCGGGGCGTTCACGGGCGTTCCGCTTCTGCTCTTCGCCGGTGCGGCGCGTCGGATACCCCTCAGCCTGATCGGAGTGCTGCAGTATCTGGCGCCGACGTTGAACTTCCTGCTGGGCGTAGCCGTCTACGGAGAGCGCTTTGATGGGGGACGCCTGGTGGGTTTCGCCCTGATCTGGACCGGCGTGGCGGTATTCGCCACCGATGGCTGGAAATCGGCCCGCGGGCCGCTGCGATATGTGTCGCCGCGGCGGGAGGACACCGCCGGCTGAGGATCTCAGCCGGTCGAGGCCATCACCTCGGCAGCGAAGTCTGTCGCCTCGCGGTCGAGGTGGCGACGGTTGAGGGAGCGGAAGGCGACCACGTCGGCTCCATGCTCCTCAAGCAGGTCGGCGAACCGCTCGGCTGCCCTGCCCGGATTGACCGCGTGGGTCATGAACGCCGCGACGCGTTTGTTCCAGAGTTTCGGTATCGCGCGTACCTTTGTGGGGTCACCCGGCCTGTGGCCAAACAGGATCAGGCCGTCGACCCAGGTCCCGACGAAAACCAGGTCGGCCTCGGCCAGTTCGGCCATGTCGATGTTCGTTGTTGGGCGCACGGCGACTGTGGCCCCGGCCGCTTCGGCAGCACCACCGATCAACTCGGCGGCCCGCCTGGTGTTTCCGGTTCGGCTCTGGTGGATGATTACGACCTTCAACTTGTTCGGCTCTCCGCTAGACGGCTCGGTTGTCGGTGACAATTCCTACCACCGGGCACAGTTGGTTGCACGGTTCCACCAGCCTTCCTCACGAGAGGTCCAGGTCGACAAGGTGCGCCTCGATGAGCCCGTGTTCCATCTCCATCTCTGCCATCCCGGCAGCGAGGACGGACCGGTAGCGGGGGGCCGGTGGTGTGATCAGGGGCAGTTCTGTGGAGGCGAGGGTCACTGCCGGTATGCCATCCATTGGAGGGAGTGTCAGCAGTCGGTCGATAAGGCCGTCGAGTACACGTACCGAACTGCCTGGTTCCGGGAACCGGTCGGGCATTGTGGCGGCATCGACTGGAAGTCGGTTCTCCTGGGTGGCGATGTCGGCCAACTGAGCAACGGTTATCAGCCATGCACGTCCGACCGGTGTGAGGCGACCATCAGGAACGGGTTCGACCGGACAGAAGCAACAGCCTCCACCCCACCGCAGCGAGTTGCCTCCGAACCTGACCGGGTGGGGTACCTCCACCCGACGGTCTGCCACCGGTGGGCTCTGGTCGGCGGCTCCGCGGTGCGGGCCCCACGGCTCGTCGTCTCCGCAACCCGTCAGGTAGGCAAGGAAGCGGGCCTCGTACAGGTTCGAGCCGTATGCCACATACCAGACCCGATCGGGATCCACCCCGGGCATCAGGTCAGGAGGTCGTTGACGGCAGCCACCACCGGGTCGTGGTCGACTGCCGGCTCTGCCGCCATGCCACCGACCCATGTGAGGCTGACAAAGCCGTCCATAACCGCGCCACCGTCGGTGTCGGGTGGGAGCGTTGAGGGTTCACCCCAGGCCATGGCGATGTGGTAGCTGCCCTGGTGTCCCGGCTTGGGTTCAAGCGTGGCCGTAGACATGGTGCGGGGTGGCAGGTTGCCGATTCTTGTCTGCTTCCAGCCGAACATTTCGTCGAGGGGGAGATTCGGAACGTTGATGTTGAGTACTGACGGCACACCCGGGGGGTCGGCTACCACGGCGCCGACGGCAACCCGTGCAACCTCGGCAGCTGAATCCCACACCTGGTTGTCCAGGTCCTCGCCGGTTCCCTGACCCTCGACACCCCACTTGGCGACAGCCTGGCTGACAGCGATTCCCGTGATCCCGCCGTTGCGTGCAGTCAGCGCAGCGCCGATAGTTCCCGAGTGGTAGACCGACCGTCCTACGTTCATGCCCGGGTTGATACCTGCCACGACAAGGTCGAACTGGTCGCCGAACACACCCAGCCTGCTGTAGAGGACACACAACCCCGGTGGGCCACTCACGGACCATGCCGAAGCGATCCCCTCGACTCTGGCCTCGTGTACCTCGGGGCGGATGAGGTGGACAGGTCCGAAGGCCGCCCCGGCCCCCGAGTACTCGGTATCGGGAGCCACGATGGTGACGTCGCCGTGATCGAGCATTGCCCTTGCGAGCACGTGCAACCCGACAGAGTCGATGCCGTCGTCGTTGGTCACCAGGATCCGCATGGATTGGGACCGTAGCGGAGCCACGCCGTTCTGGGGTCAGTGGCATGGCCTCAGTTGCCCAGACGGGCGTTCAACCTGTCCCACTCGGACATGAGGCTGGCTGCCCGGTCCTTGGCCTCTCCGTGTTCGGCGACTGCAGCCGCAGCCTCCTCGGGGACCTTGTAGAGGTCAGGGTCGGCCAGGCGTTTCTGGGCGGCGATGACGGCGGCTTCTGCCGCCTCCCAGTCGCGTTCGGCTCTGGCCAGACGCTTCCTGAGGCCGGATGCGGGGTCCTTTGAGCGCTGCTTCTTCGGTGTCGTCTTCGGCTTCGGTGCAGCGGTGCCTTCGGGCTCCTCGCCTGGTCTGGCTGGTGCCGGGGCCTGGGTCGGGTAGAGAACCCTGTCGGGTACCCCTGTGTGCCACACCGCCCGTCCGGACCTGACCTCGACCAGGTTGTCGGCGACAGAGCGGATCAGGTGCCGGTCGTGGGTGATGAGCACGACTGTTCCGGGATAGGCGCTTAGGGCGTCCTCGAGGACATCGCAGCTCGGAAGGTCGAGGTGGTTGGTGGGTTCGTCCAGGATCAGGAGGTTCACCGGAACGGCGAGCGTCTTGGCCAGTGCCAGCCGGGTCTGTTCGCCACCTGACAGGTCACCGACGAGACGGTCCACGGCATCGCCGCGGAACCCGAAGGAGGCCAGGTAGGTGCGTGGGTTGCGACCGTCGGTGCCGACACCGGGCACGGTCCGGAACTCGTCGATCACGGTCCGCTGTTCGTCGAGGACCTCGGCCTGCAGCTGGTCGAAGTACGAGAGGTCCACATTCGTTCCCCGTGAGACCCTCCCGCTGAGGGGATCCAGGTTTCCGGTCAGGAGCTTCACAAGGGTTGTCTTGCCGGCGCCGTTGGGGCCGACAAGGGCCAGTACCCCGCCTCGTTCGACGGTGAAGGAGACGTCCTCGAGCACCACCTCGTCACCCTCGTCGGTCCGGTAGCCGGCGGTTACATTCTCGAGTTCGGCAACTACCCGCGACGACCTTCGCGGTGGGGGGAACCCGAACCTGGATGAGGGGGTGTCGTGTTCATCAACGACGACCTTCTCAAGTTTCTGGAGCGCCTTAACCCGGCTCTGAACCTGTCGTGCCTTGGTGGCCTTGTACCTGAAGCGTTCAATGAACTGTTCCACGTGGGCAACCTGGCGTGACTGCTGGGCGGCGGCGGCCCGCTGGGCCTCCAGGCGTTCCTCGCGGGCGACCACGAAATCGGCGAAGCCACCGATGTACTCGGTGACCCTGGATCCGGACAGTTCAAGGATCCGGTTGGCGACGGCGTCGATGAAGTCACGGTCATGGCTGACGAACAGGAGCCCACCCGACCAGCCGGCCAACTGCTGCTCGAGCCAGGCGACGCTGTCGACGTCGAGGTGGTTGGTGGGCTCATCCATGACCAACAGGTCAGGTGCAGACAGGAGGAGCCTCGCCAATGCCACCCGCATTCGCCACCCGCCCGACATCTCGTCCATGGGCCGGTCATGGTCCTCCGGGTCGAAGCCGAGGCCGGCCAGAATCCGGTGGGCCTCAGCCTCGACGGCGTAGCCGCCGATCTGCTCGAACCGGGACTGGGACTCGCCGTACTCGGCCAGGACCCGCTTCTGTTCTGCTCCGGTTGCCGATCCCAACTGCTGACCCAGATCCTGAATCCGGTGCGCCAGTACCGTCACCTGCTCGGCACCCAGCATCACCTGTTCAAAAACGCTACGTCCCGTCTCTGTCGGAAGTTCCTGCGGGAGGTAGCCGATACGCAGGCCCTTCGGGCGGTGCACCTCGCCGGTATCGGTCTCGTGCATGCCGACCAGGATTTCTAGAAGGGTTGTCTTCCCGGTGCCGTTTCCACCAATCAGGGCGACCCGTCGACCTTGTCCCAACTGGAGTGAGACATTGCGGAACAGGGTCCTTGGTCCAAATGATCGGGACAGGCCCGAGGCGGTAAGCACGGCGGCGAGGGTACCGCCGGTTGTGGTCAGCCGGCTGGTGGGTCCCAGCGGAGCACGGCGGAAGCCGATGACATACCCGCTCCGAAGCCGACCATCAGGACCAGATCGCCGGGGGCAATCCGGTCGTTGTCGATGGCATCTACGAGGGCCAGGGGTATCGAGGCAGCTGAGGTGTTGCCGGTGTGGCCAAGCACAATTGCCGTCTTTTCCATGGGTATTCCGAGGCGCTTGAGGGAGGCTTCGATGATTCTCAGGTTGGCCTGATGGGGGACTACGATCGAGATGTCGTCGGCAGTCACCCCGGCCCGGGAGATGGCGTTGGCGGCCGAGTCGGTCATGGCCATCACTGCCCGCCTGAATACCTCCTTACCGTGCATGACGATGGTTCCGCCATGGTCGCAGTAGAGGATGTCAGCAGCTGAACCGTCAGACATGAGGTCCCATCCCAGGAGGGAAGGCCGGTCGCCGGTGCGTTCCAGCACGACGGCGCCGGCGCCGTCACCGAACAGGACACAGGTGCTCCGGTCGGTCCAGTCGACGATGCCGCTGAGGGCGTCAGCGCCTACCAACAGGATGCGGTCCACGCCGCCGCTCATGAACTGCATAGCGGTGACAAGTCCGTATACGAAGCCCGAGCATGCGGCGTTCATGTCGACGGCACCACAGGTAAGGCCCAGTTCGTGCTGGACGACCGAGGCGCTTGCCGGGAGTTGCTGGTCGGCGGTCGTGGTTGCCAGCAGGAGCAGATCAACCTGATCTGGGTCGACGCTGGCCATGTCCATGGCCGCACGGCCGGCTATTGCTGACATCTCGGTGACCTTGCCGTCGATGTGGCGGCTCCTGATGCCACTTCGGGCGGTGATCCACTCGTCGGAGGTGTCCACGATCTTTGAGAGGTCGTCGTTGGTGAGGACCCTGTCGGGCAGGTTCGTTGCCCACCCCGTTATGCGTCCGTACGACATGTGGAATCCCCGAGTTGTGGCGTGAAGAGGCCGGCCGGCCCGGCCCAACGGTAGTGGTCCGATGGTGCCTGAGTGCGCCTGGCCCCGTTCCAGCCGGCCCTGACAGGGGCGGTAGGGTCGCCGCCCATGTCCCACCTGTTACCCGGGCCGGACCCGAGTCGGGTCTGTGACCATCAGTTGGCCGGGTTGTTGGCCCGACAGGCCGGCTGCCTGCTGGTCGATGTGCGCCATCAGGCATTGTCCCAGGGCCGTACCCGGCATGAGGTCATGGAGTTGGGGGACAGGGCGGCCCACGATCACCTGGTGGATTGTCTGGCGCGAATGCGACCCGGCGACGCCGTGCTCTCCGAGGAGGGTGACGACGACAGTCGGAGGCTCTCGGCGGAGCGGGTCTGGATCCTCGATCCTCTGGATGGCACCCGGGACTATGGGGTACCCGGCAGCGTCGAGTGGGCCGTGCACGTGGCGCTGGTTGTCAACGGCGTTCCCGTGGCGGCTGCCGTGGACCTGCCGGCGGTCGGCAGGCTCTACGGAACCCTTCAGGAGCCCGTCGAGGGAGGGCGAAACCTCCAGCGAGACAGGCCTGTTGTCATTACAAGCCGGTCGCAGTGGGGCGAGGCCGAGCATGTGGCTGCCGCAATCGGTGGTGTTGTGCGCTCATGTGGGTCGGCCGGGGTGAAGGCCATGGCCGTTGTCGAGGGAACCGCCGACGTATACGTGCACCCTTCGGGTCTCTACGAGTGGGATGTCTGTGCGCCGGCAGCGGTGGCAGCGGCGGCTGGTCTTGACGTTTGCGCCATGGACGGATCGGACCTCTCCTACAACAAGGCTCGGCCGGTTGTCCCAGGTCTGTTGGTCACCAGGCCGGAGTACACGAGCAGGGTCCACGCCTCTCTGGCCTGGTAGCCGGTTCCGTGGGTGCGTGTCACCCCCGTTTCAGGCGGTAGTGTGACGGCGTCCCGTGGCGAGGCGAAGCCGGTGTGAATCCGGCGCTGTCCCGCAACTGTGTGCCGACCCCTCCGGGGGTTGGCTAGCCAGGCCGACCGGCCATGGGGCTCGACAACGGCTCTCGAGGAAGAGTGGTCGTCGGGCAGGGCTTCCTGTCTGCGTCCGTTTTCTTGGCAGACAGGAGAAACCAATGACAAGCCCACCCATCCGGATCTTCCTTCATCCTCGCGTCCTGGCGCTGCTCGGCGCGCTGGTCATTGCCTCAGCGGCATGTGGATCCGACACCGGGAGCCGAGACTCCGCACTCTCAGGCGTCGCGACGACAACGGTGGCCCCCACCACGACCACAGTTCCTGACGGTCCGGCTGCGATCATCTCGCTGTCTCCGACCGCCACGGAGATTCTCTTCGCCATCGGTGCCGGGGATCAGGTCGTCGCAGTCGACAACATGTCGAACTACCCGGCCGATGCACCTGTATCTGAACTTTCGGGCTTCACGCCCAACGTTGAGGCAATTGCCGGGTATGAGCCGGACCTTGTCATCATCTCCTATGACCCGGGTGACCTTGTCGAGGGCCTCGAGGCCCTCGGGATCCCGACTGTCATGCAGTGGGCTGCCAACTCAATCGACGACACTTACTCGCAGATAACCGAACTCGGTCAACTCACAGGCCATGCGGCCGAAGCCGAGGCGGTGAACGCATCTATCAGGGACGGTCTGGCAGCGATCGCCGGCGACCCCGTCGGCAGCGAAATGACCTACTTCCATGAGATCGACAACACGCTCTACTCGGCCACGTCCACAACCTTCGTGGGACAGCTCTACGCCCTGTTGGGCCTTGAGAATATTGCTGATCCAGCAGACGAGGCCGGCTTCGGCTGGCCGCAGCTGTCAGCAGAGTTCATTCTGGAGTCGGATCCCGACATCATCTTCCTGGCCGATGCCGCATGGGTCGAGTCGGCCGAGACGGTGGCGGCCCGTCCAGGTTGGGATGTCCTGAAGGCGGTCATGGATGGCCATGTGGTACCTGTCGATCAGGACACCTCGGGCCGGTGGGGTCCGCGGGTGGTCGACTTCATCGAATCAGTCAAGGCCGCCATTGAGGGATTCGAAGGTTGATGACCTCCTGATGGGCACCGACCACCACCCGGCGGCGCCGTGAACCCTCGACATGCAGGGCCTGCACGGCTCCGCGGGTGGTGGCTGGCATCTGGTGGGCTCGCCGTCCTCGTCGCCGGTATCGCCGGCCTGGTCCTCGGACCGGCCGACCTCGGCTTCGGTGAGGTGCTGGTTGAGCTGGTCGACCGGTTGCCACTTGTCGACGTGGACTCGGGTCTTGGTGAGCGGCAACAGGCGATCATCTGGGAGATCCGCCTACCGAGGGTCGTGTTGGGCCTTCTGGTCGGGGCAATGCTTGCCACAGCCGGGGGTGCCTACCAGGGGGTGTTCCGGAACCCCCTGGCCGACCCGTACCTGCTGGGCGTCGCAGCGGGCGCCGGCTTCGGCGCAACCATGGCGATCGTTTCAGGCGCCGGTGACGGAGTCGGCATTTTGGACCCCGTGCCCCTCTCGGCCTTTGCCGGGGCTCTTGTTGCGGTCACCCTCACCTACCTGGTCGGGGCGACAGGTGGTCGTCTGGATCCGGTGACGAGCCTCGTGCTCTCGGGTGTAGCGGTCGCGAGCTTCTTCACCGCCGTTCAGACCTTTGTGCAACAACGCGAGTCTGAGACGATCAGGCAGGTCTACTTTTTCGTACTCGGGCAGCTTCGCACCGCCGGGTGGAACGACGTGACGCTGCTAGCCCCCTACACAGGTGTCTGTCTGGCCGTGATACTCATGGTGAGGCGTCGCCTGGATGCACTGGGGGTTGGCGATGAGGAGGCGGGGTCACTCGGCCTGGATGTCCGCAGGATGCGCCTCATAACGGTTGTGGCAGCTTCGTTGGGAACCGCCGCAGCTGTCTCGGTCAGTGGTCTCATCGGGTTCGTTGGAATAATCGTACCCCACACGGTGCGCCTCCTCTTCGGAACCAGCTACCGGGTGATCCTCCCGCTGACCGTCCTGTTCGGCGGGGCGTTCCTCGTGCTGGCCGACGTAGTGGCCCGCCTGGCTGTTCAACCGGCCGAGATCCCGATCGGTGTCGTCACCGCATTTCTGGGAGCACCCTTCTTCGTGCTGGTGCTCCGAACCGCCAGGAGGGCCCGATGACCACCATCGCATGCAGGTCGGTCATCGTGTCGTTCGACGGTGTCGAGGTGCTGCGTGGCGTTGACCTGGATGTGCCATCAGGAGGATGGGTCACGGTGGTAGGCCCCAACGGGGCCGGAAAGAGCACCCTCCTGAGGGTGGTCGCCCGAGGCCTGGTGGCCAGTGGTGAAATCCTCCTCGATGGTTGTCCGGTGCAGTCACTGTCACGGCGGGAGGTGGCGAAGCTCGTGGCGCTGGTTCCACAGGAGCCGGTGATTCCACCGGGCATGAGGGTTCTTGACTATGTGCTGCTGGGTCGTACCGCCCACCTCGGGTTCTTCGAAGCTGAGGGAAGGAGTGATCTGGAGGTCGCCACCTCCGCGCTCAGCGACCTTGGTGCAGCTCATCTTGCCGGCCGGACCGTTGACACCCTGTCAGGAGGTGAGAGACAGAGGGTGGTGATCGCACGGGCCCTGGCCCAGGAATCACCGGTCCTCCTGTTGGACGAGCCCACAACGGCTCTCGATATCGGTCACCAGCAGGAGGTGCTGGACCTTGTGGACGGGCTCAGGTCTGAGCGCAACCTGACCGTCCTCGCCACCATGCACGACCTGACCCTGGCAGGCCAGTACGCCGAACTCCTGGTGATGCTGGATGCGGGCCTGGTTGCCGAATCAGGTTCAGCAGCCGAGGTCCTCACAGGGGAGGCGGTCTCCCGCCACTATGGGGTGAGGGTCAGGGTCATCGACGACGAGGCCGGGCCGATAGTCGTTCCGGTACGCCGAACGACCTGATGGGAAGATCCCCGTCTGGTTCCCGGCTCAGTCGGCAGGGGTAATCAGGCCGTAGTGGCCGTCGAAGCGCCGGTAGACGACCTGGCCGCGGTCGGACCCTGGGGTTGCGAAGAACACAAACGGTTCTTCACCCTCGTTGAGCAGGGCCTCGGCATCGGTAAGCGTCAGGTGGTTGAGCACCAGACGTCCCGAACTGATGGGCGGTCTGGTGTCGCCGGGGAGGCCCTCGCCAGCCACCTCGGGCACCACGCAGATGCTTCGTGACCCATTGTGGTACACGACCCTGTCGATGTCGTGGTCGGCATCGAGAAACAAGAAGAAGTCGTGGTCGAGCTGGTCCATCTCGTCGGCCGCCTCCTCCACTGACATCGGATGGAGCGCCAGGGTCTTGTGGCAGACGACCTGCCGCTCGTCGACAGGGATCGTGGCGTATCCGGGTGGCCGGTGGTTGCTGTCGGGCTCACCGCTGCGGCGTCTGTCCTCCAGACGCTTGCGTCGCCGCCGGAGCCGGCGGCTGAGCCGCTCGTCAAGCTGGTCGACGGCTTCTGTGACCGTCTGGCCAGCTGCGTGTGCACGGACAACAGCACCGTTCAGGTCGATGCTGGCCTCGGCTATCGCCGGCAGGTCGAGGGTGGTCTTCTCCCTCAGCTCCAACTTCACCATTGCAGCGAGAACCGGCTCGTGGCCCAACTCGCACAGCACCCGGACCTTGCGTATCGCATAGTCCCGGTCGGCGGCCCCGACTTCACCCTTCGCTAGCAGTTCAACATCACAGACGTCATTTGGATTTGTCAATGTGTTCCCCTTCGGGTCGGATGGTGGATCTGAGCTGCGCTGTGCGCTCGGGTGTCAGGCCTCCTGATTCGTCCAATGGTGGGTGCTCGTTCCCACGTGTCCATCATGGCGCGAAATACCGGCCTTGTCAGGTCGCATCCGTTACATCTACCCATGATTCGGCCGTATCGGAAAACACCGGTTGGCCGGTTGCGTTTCTCCGATACCGAGCCAGACTTCCGCTCCATGGGGTACAGACTCGCCAGCCTGTCGAGCGGAAGGGCCGTGTTCGTCGACGACGGCCACCTGAGCGGCGATTCCGCCAGATGGTGGGACCTCGGCGGTCTGGCGGGAGAGCACCTGGCCGATCCGATGGTGGCCGTCGCCGAACCTGCAACCCTTCACAACCTCTGCGGGAGCAACGGGGCGCCAGCCACCGAACCCGATGGCATCGTTTCGCTGTCAGGGTTGGGACCGCCGATTCCGCGACCCCGTCAGGTATTCGCCATCGGGCTGAACTACAGGGACCACGTCGACGAGATGGGCCGTGAGACGGTCGGTGAGCCGGTTGTCTTCACCAAGTTCCCGTCATGCCTCGTGGGTCCCGCTGCCGACGTGGAGGTCGTAGGTGAGCGCACCGACTACGAGGTCGAGCTGGTTGTCGTGGTCGGCAGACGTTGTACCGGTATGAGTCCAGACGAGGTGTGGGACTCACTGGCGGGGGTGACCATCGGCCAGGACATATCTGACCGGCGACTGCAGACCGCTGCCCATCCTCCTCAGTTCAGCCTCGGCAAGAGCCACGCCACCTTCGGACCTACCGGGCCTGCAGTGGTCTCGATCGACCTGCTCGCTGATCCCGACGACCTCGTGCTCACATGCGCTATCGACGGAGAGGTGCGCCAGGACAGCCGGACATCTCTGATGATTGCAGGAGTTCCCGACCTGGTCTCCTACCTGTCGGGAATATGCACCCTCTACCCGGGTGACCTGGTGTTTACCGGCACGCCGGCGGGAGTCGGTGACGCACAGGGCAGGTGTCTCCGGGTCGGCCAGACTGTGGTGTCGGAGATCGAGGGTGTTGGTCGTCTGGAGAACCGCTGCACCTGAATCCACGGGGCGGTTGTACCTCCCCGGGTCAGCGGAGCAGCACCGGTGTTGTCACCTCTGCGAAGAAGTCGCCGCCCTTGTCGTCCACCACGATGAACGCCGGGAAGTTCTCGACCTCGATACGCCAGACGGCCTCCATTCCGAGTTCCGGGTAGTCGAGCACCTCGACACGGCGGATGGAGTCCTGTGCGAGTCGGGCTGCTGGGCCACCTATTGATCCCAGGTAGAAGCCACCGTGGCGTGCACACGCTTCGGTCACCTGGGGAGAGCGGTTCCCCTTCGCCAGCATCACGAGGCTTCCGCCCGCTGCCTGGAACGAGTCGACGTAGGCGTCCATGCGGCCGGCAGTAGTGGGGCCAAAGGACCCGGATGCGTATCCCTCAGGGGTCTTCGCCGGGCCGGCGTAGTAGACGGGATGGTTGCGCATGTAGTCGGGCATCGGCTGACCGGAATCAAGAAGCTCCTGGATCCGGGCGTGGGCGATGTCCCGCGCGACGACGAGCGTTCCCGTAAGAGACAGTCGGGTCTTCACCGGGTATCTGGCCAGCTCTGCCAACAGGTTGTTCATCGGCTGGTCCAGGTCGACAGCGATGGCGTCATCGGGCAGGTCGGTGTCGGTCACCTCGGGGAGGAAGCGGGCCGGGTCCTCCTCGAGTTGTTCGAGGAAGATGCCGTCGGCGGTAATGCGGCCAAGGGCCTGGCGGTCTGCTGAACACGACACGGCGATGCCCACAGGGTTGGATGCACCGTGTCGCGGGAGACGCACGACCCGAACGTCGTGGCAGAAGTACTTTCCGCCGAACTGGGCTCCGATGCCAAAGCCCCGGGTGAGCTCAAGAACCTGTTCCTCCCATCCGGTGTCCCGGAAGGCGTGGCCCGTCTCACTGCCGGTGGTCGGCAGGTTGTCCAGGTAGTGGGCAGACGCGTACTTCGCCACCTTCAGGTTCTGTTCGGCCGAGGTGCCGCCGATAACCACCGCCAGGTGGTACGGAGGACAGGCCGAGGTTCCGAGAGCACGCAGCTTCTCGTCGAGGAACGCCATGAGGCCGGTCGGGTTCAACAGGGCCTTGGTCTCCTGGAACAGGAAGGACTTGTTGGCTGAACCGCCACCCTTGGCCATGAAGAGGAAGCGGTACTCGTCGCCCGGAACGGCTTCGATGTCGATCTGGGCAGGCAGGTTCGTGCCCGTGTTCTGCTCGGTGAACATGTCGAGTGGAGCAAGTTGGGAGTACCGCAGGTTGGAGGTCTGGAATGTGTCGCAGACGCCGCGTGAGATCACCTCGCGGTCTGTCCCGTCAGTGAGGACCGACTGCCCCTTCTTCGCTGCGATCACGGCAGTTCCCGTGTCCTGACACGAGGGGAGCACCCCTCCGGCCGCGATGTTGGCGTTCCGCAGCAGTTCTAGGGCGACGAACCGGTCGTTGTCTGATGCCTCAGGGTCATCGAGGATCGCCGCCACCTGAGCCAGGTGGGTAGGGCGTAGCAGGTGGGAGATGTCGCGCATCGCTGTTGCTGTCAACAGCCTTATCGCCTCGGGGTCGACCTCGAGAAACGTACGGCCCCCCGGTCCATCGACGGTTGAGATGCCGTCGCCGGAGAGCCTCCGGTAGGTGGTGGTGGTGTACGGGTCCTCGAGGAGGGGCAGGAGGTCCGTGTAGGCGAACTCCGGTGAGTCGGGGGCAGGTGCCATACCGCTAAACCTACCGGGCCCACGTAGCCCAGTCGGTTGGACTTCTCTCTGGGGCCTGGGGATCAGGCCGCCAACTCGGCGACTATCGGCTCCCAGAGGTCGTCGTCGCCGCCGCTGCCCGGTGTGTAGAGGGTGAGCCGGTCCACGCAGTCTCCGTACCTGGCCAGATACCCGGGGGCAATGGCCTCAGGCTCACCTACCACGGCGAAGGTCGAGAGGATGTCGTCGTCGATGAGGTCACCCATTGCCTTCCACTCGCCCCGTTTGGACATCTTGTTCAAATCGACCTGCAGGTCACCCCAGCCGTGCAACTCCAGGACCGGCAGGTAGGCCGGCGTCGATCCGTAGAAGGCGATCTGTTGCCGGGTGGCCGCCGCCGCCCTTGCCGTCGACTCCTCGGTGTCACCGGTGACGACGAAGCCGGGGCCCACGATCTCGAAGTCGTCCATTGTCCGCCCGGAGGCGTCGAGGCCGCGTTGCACGGCCGGGATGGTGACCTCCCGGAGGAACCGCTCGGTGCTAAAGCCGTGGCAGATGATTCCGTCGCAGACCTCACCGGCCACCTCGGACATCTTCGGTCCGACGGCTGCGAGGAACACCTTCGGAGTCCCGTGTGGGTTGGGGCCCGGGTTGAAGAACGGCGTCATGAGCGTGTGGCGGTAGAACTCGCCACGGAAGGCCATGGGGGCCTCCTCGTTCCAGCACTCCCAGATGGCCCTGATGGCTAGCACCATCTCGCGCATCCTGGCAGCGGGCCGTGACCACTCCATTGAGAAGCGCTTGGTGATGTGCGGTCGAATCTGGGTTCCGAGGCCCAGGATGAACCGGCCGTTGCTGTGGAACTGCAAATCGTTTCCGAGGTTGGCGAGCAGCATCGGGTTGCGGGCGAAGGCGACCGCGATGGAGGTGCCCAACTCGATTCTCTCGGTGTGTTCCGCTGCGACCATGTGGGGGAGGAAGGGGTCTCGGCTGGTCTCGGCGGTCCAGGCTCCTGAGTAGCCGCCCTCTTCGAGGCGGCGTGCCGTCTCGGCGATCACCCCGATCCCGTCTCTTGAGGAATCGCCGGATCCCGGACTTCCGATAACGAGGCCACCATCTATCTTCATTGTGCAAACCGTACCCGGGTGAAACCGTGCCGCTAGCGTCCGGCATTCATGGAACTACTGATCATCCGCCACGCCCTGCCGGTCCGTGTCGACAACAGGCATACCGGCGAAGAGGCCGACCCGACGCTCTCAGACCTGGGTCGCCGTCAGGCTGATGCGCTTGCCCACTGGTTGGCGGTACACCCGGCCGGTACGACCGACGGGGAACACAACGAGCGGATCGACGCCATCTACAGCGGACCAAAGCGGCGTGCCCTCGAGACAGCGGCACCCCTGGCAGGCCATCTGGGCCTGGAGGTGACCGTGGATCAGGGCCTTGACGAGTTCGACTTCGGCGAACCTGAGTACATTCCCATCGAGGAACTAAAGGCCGCCGGCGACCCCAGGTGGCTGGAGTTCATGTCCGAGGACAGCATTCCCGAACCCGAGGCGTTCCGGGAAAGGGTCATCGCGGCTATGGAGCGGATTGTCTCGGACAACCCGGGTCGACGGGTGGCGGTGTCCTGTCACGGCGGCGTGATCGGCGCCTATCTCTCACACCTGCTCGGAATAGACCGCATCTTCTTCTTTGAGGCCTCCTACACCTCGGTCAGCCGGGTCATGGCTGCATCCACGGGTGAGCGCAGCATCGGTTCGATGAACGAGTTGGCCCACCTGCGTCTTGCCGGGGTGGCCCTCTACTGAGGCTTCACCCAGAGAACCTGTTCTCGCTGATTCCCGACAGCCGTCTACGGCGACCTAGGCTGGGCCGCCATGTCTGAGGGAACGGTGGTTGAGACGCACGGATCAGGTACACGCCCCGATCCCGTCGACCTGGAGGAGTTGCACCTAACGGTCAGCCGGAGGCTACGGGCGGCGTCCATGCGCTACAGCCGCTCCCGGTTCTCGGTGGTCGAGGTTCTGGCAGCGGGCGCAAGACCTCTGACCCTGCCTGAGATTCTCAGTGGCGGTGATGGCTACGCCCTGGCCCAGAGTTCCGCCTACCGCAACCTCGGCGAGTTGGTAGAGGTGGGTGTGGTCAGACGGGTCGAGTCGGGTTACGACCACTCCAGGTTCGAACTCGACGAGTCTCTGACCGGCCACCATCATCACCTGGTCTGTGTCGGATGCGGCTGTGTCGACGACTTTGAGGTCTCTGACGAGTTCGAGGCTGGGATTGAGGGTCTGGTGGATGAGGCCGTGGCCCGTGGCTTCAGCGTCGAGTCGCACAGGTTCGACATGCTGGGCCGTTGTTCGTCCTGCAGCGGAAACGTTTAGAGGATTACCGGACTTGTTGCTGAAGCGCCCCGCAGCCAGGGTCGTGTTGCTCGACCGCGATGACAGAATCTTCCTCGTTAACGCCGAGGATCCGCTTGACCCGTTCAAGCCCGACTGGTGGGAGATTCCGGGCGGCGGGATCGACTGGGGTGAGAACAGCGCCACCGCCGCTGCCCGCGAACTCTACGAGGAGACCGGCATCGAAGATGTCGAGATGGGCCCCGTGATCTGGACACAGCACGTCCAGTTCACATTCGGTGGCTTCCACTTCGACAGCCGCGAGAAGATCCACGTCGCACGCTGCGACGGAGGTGAGTACCGACCGAAGCACCTCGAGGCCCTTGAGGCTGCTGCATTCATGGGTGCCCAGTGGTGGGCCGTCGATGACCTGCTGGAGTCAGAGGTGATGGTGCTCCCGGAACTCCTGAGGGAACACCTGCCAGCTGTTGTAGCTGGGCACCTTCCCGACTCGCCGGTGGACATCTCGCCCCGGCCGATTGTCTGAGGATCAGGCCAGGCGCTCGAGGCCACCCCAGGCCAGACGTGCGGTAAGCGTCGCCATCTCGTCAGCTGACCTGCAGCGTCCCTCGCGCATCCAGTGCCGGATCATCGCCTCTGCAATACCGTTCACGCCGGCTGCCATGGCCAGGGCATCGGCGTGGTCGGCAGCCTTGATCAGCCCCGCCACCATCTCGGCGAAGGCATCGCGTACCCGCCGCCGGTCATGTCTGAACTCGGGGTCGTTGCCGAGGTTGGCCCCGTAGAGCACGGCGTAGGCATCGGGGTTGTCGTCAAAGAAGTGGTAGTAGGCCCTGAAGCCGGCCTCGACCGCGTTCCGAGGGTTGTCCTGCTCCTCTACCCGTTCGCTGATGGCGCCGAGGAGCCGGTCGCCGGTCTGGGCCAGCACCTCCTTGAACAGGTCGTGTTTGGATGCGAAGTGCTGGTAGAGAACGGGCTTGGTGATTCCAGCCTCGGAGGCCAGGGCGCTCATCGAGGTCTCGTGGTAGCCGAGGCGGGCAAAGACCTTGAGGGCCACGCAGAGAAGCTGCTGTCGCCGCTCCGGTGCAGGTAGCCGCACGGTCGCTGCTGCGGTGTCGGTCATGTCGGGACCGTAGCCACGGTGTCCGGGGTACACCCAACCGGGGACAGAGGTTGTTTCAGTCGGGGGTCTGGAGGTCCTCGTCCTCGGCGGCCTTCACAGCATGGTGTAGGACGATGGACGGGGCCAGCACAACAGATCCGGCAACCAGCAGCACGACGAGGGTGGTAGCGACCCCGTCGGTGAAGGTGGTTGTCAGGCCCACGGCGAACACCACGATGGCGGTGAGGAACGCCAGGTAGCCCAGGCGCTGCCCGGTGCTGGCGATTCGAGCGGCCCTTGCCCGCCGGTCCAGTACCGCATCACCGGTGGCAGCAGCGTTCATGGCAGCCAGCCTGCCTCGTCCAGAAGCGTTTTCAGTCCATCGGCAACCATCTCGAGCGAGAAGTTTCCTACCGCTAGGTTCTTGTTGGTGTCGATCATCAACCGGTGCGCCGCCGGGTCCGAACCGTCTAGCCAGGGCAGAATCTCGGCGGACTGGTCATGGTTGAACCAGGAGAAACCCATGCTGCGCAGCTCGGCGGCGACGGGGTAGTCGCCAACCACCACGGGGCGGTGGTGCAGGGCGGCTTCCACAGGTGGGTTTCCAAAACCCTCCCAGGTCGACGGATAGGCGATCAGGTCAGCGGCGGCGTAGATGTCATGTGCGGGTCGACCCTGCGCGTGGATGACCGGGCAGCGAGCTGCAGCCAGGAGTTGCGCCAGGACCGGTCCGAAGCCGTCTTCGGCCGGTCCCGTGAGCCAGTACGTACCGCCGATGGCCACGGTGATGGCGATTGCCCGGTCGACAGCCTTACGTGCGATTGCACGGACCGGGTGGGCTACGAGAATGGTCTTGTCGGCTACCCCAAGCGCCCTGCGGGTGCCCTCCCGGTCGCCAGACGGTGGGTGGCTGTCAAAGCCGTTGTAGATGGTCGTGGCCGTGATGCCGCGCTCGGCCATCTCGCAGCGGGTCATCTCGTTGATGGTGACATGGCGCCAGGCGGGGTCATCGGGCGGCAACTCGGTCACATCGGCGAACTGCGGGCGCTGCCACGCTGGATCGTGGTGGTGGAGGATGGTGGGCCGACCCCTCCGGAGGTCGGCAACCATGCGGGCGGCGGGAAGGTTCAGCGGTATCGAGCAGAGGTTCTCCACGATCACCAGGTCGGCATCGGTGAGAGCCGCGGCCAGGTCGCCCTCGTCAGGAGGATCATCTGAGGACATTCCGAGGCCCGGCAGCGTTGTGGTCCGGCCGGCCCCCGTCCATCCGGGTTCAAACGAGCCCGCCACCCATGAGACCTCGAACCCCAGCCCTGCCAGTGCATCGGCCCAGGTCTGGGCCACGACCGAAACGCCGTCCGTAGGCCCGAACCTGAATGACACAATTGAGCATCGGGGCATGGCAAGCATCGTTTCTGGTCGTTGATCCGGGCAGTCGTCAGGACCTGCCGCTCAACGCAGCGATCCCCTTGCACTACCTACCAACTCGGTGCCGTCGGCGCTTGACACGTAGCAGTGGACCCCCCGGAACTGTGCCGCCTCGTGTTCGAAGTCGGTCCGACGGGGAACGAGGAAACCCAGCTCGAGCTCCGATAGTTCGTAGATGGTTCCCACAAAGTCGCTGAAGGCGTTGTAGCACTCTGCTGTGGCGAACGCCTCCATCTCCCGGTCACCCGGCCAAGGTGCGCCCTGCCGGGCGGGATGTTGGGCCAGGCGGTAGATCTCGAATTGGTGGGGTCCCTCACACGGAACGCGTGTGTCGATCTCGACCAGACGTTCGTCCTGGAACCATGAGTACTGGTTGAAGCAGGCGTCGCCACCCAGATCATGGAGGTTGACGACCTCGCCGATCCAGGCTGGGGCCTGCTCCTCGGCGAGCGAGGGCCTGGTCTCGACCATCGTCGTCGTCGGGTTGGTCGAGGACGTGGGTGGCTCGGAGGGGTTGCCCGAATCGGAACAGGCGGTGGCCGCGAGGCCCACTACAACGAGGAGTGCCAGCTGGGCCACCGACCCCGTGAGGCCCCGCTGTCGTCTCGAACCGGTGGTGCGCACTTCTTCAGGGTAGGGGTGGGAGCCCGGTCCACAGGTACCGTGGCAGCGTGTCGGTGGTCGAACTACGGGGAGCCGTGGCGCTCCTGGGGCGCTTCCCCGCCCTTGCCGGGATCGACCTGTCCGTCGAGGCCGGCGAGACCGTGCTCATCCAGGGGCCCAACGGCGCCGGCAAGACCACCCTCCTCCGCCTGTGCGCCGGCCTTCTCCGTCCGACTGCCGGCGAAGTGGTCGTGCTGGGCCACGACCTGACCACAGAACGCCGGGCCGTGCGTCGTCGGGTGGCGCTGCTTGGGCACTCGACAGGCCTCTACGGCGACCTGACCGTTGCCGAGAACATCTCGTTCTGGGCCAGGGCAGCGGGTCTGTCAGGAGCCGATGCAGAGTCACGGGCATCGACTGCTGCAGGGCTCATGGGACTCGACAAGCGCCTCCTCTCCCGCACGGTGAATGTCCTCTCGGCCGGTCAGCGGCGGCGAACCTCGATAGCCACCCTGGCGGTTCGGCGACCGGAGCTGTGGTTGCTGGATGAACCGCACGCCGGCCTCGACCAGGCGGGCCGCAACGCTGTCGACTCGCTCATCTCGGAGGCGGTCGGTGCCGGAGCGACGGTGCTCGTCTCTTCACACGAACTGGAACGGGTCAGGTCGCTCTCTCCGAGGGTTGTTACCGTCGCCGCCGGCATGGTGGTGGCCGACAGTTCCAGTAGCGCTTCCGGCACGGAACGCGATGTTGGTCAGGGGGGTGGGCCAGGTGCGTGAGCTGTTCACCGACGCCGGTCTGGTAGCCACCAGGGATCTCCGAATCGAGGCGCGCTCACGTGTCCTGCTCAACCAGGTGGCACCGTTCGCACTCCTCGTGCTGGTGCTCTTCGGTTTCGCCCTTGACGCCGACCAGCGCACCCTGCGAACCTTCGCCCCGGGTCTGTTCTGGGTGACGGTGCTCCTCGCTGCCCTCCTGGCGGTGCAGCGCTCAGCCTCGATCGAGCACGCTGACGACGCCCACACCGGACTCCGTCTCTCAGGTATGGCAGCGGCTTCCGTGTTCCTCGGCAAGGCAGCGGCCGTCTTCATCCAGTTGATGGTGCTGGAGGTCCTGTTGACCATCGGAATTGTTGTGCTCTACGGCTCCGAGGTGGACAACCCGGTACTCCTCGTGCTGACAGCCGTTGCAGCGGCTGTGGGGGTCGCTACCACCGGTACCCTCTACGGGGCGCTGGCCTCGGGGCTCGGGGCTCGGGACACGCTGCTCCCGATCCTGCTGCTTCCGGTGCTGGCTCCGGTACTGATAGGCGCTACCCGGTCGTTCGACGACGCCCTGGGTGCCGCAGCCGTCGACGGCTGGGCCTGGTTGGGCCTGCTGGCCGTGTTCGGCCTGGTTGCCACCGTGTTGGGCGCTCTGGCGCACGGCGCAATGATCGAGGACTGACGGATGGGAAGGAGACGACATGGTTGACACCACGACCTCAACCGGGTCACCCGGGTCACGCCTGCTGGGTCTCACCACTCTGGTCGGGCTGGCCGGCCTGATCCTTTTCGCCTTCGTGCTCACCGAACCCGACGTGAGGCTGCATCCGACAACCGGTGAGGAGTTCGGTCAGTTCGACGCCGTCAGGCTCCTCTACCTGCACGTACCCATGGCTGTTCTCACCTACGTCGCCTTTCTGACATGTGCAGTGGCGAGCGCCGGTTACCTGCTCAAGAGGGGAGTGTGGTGGGACGTCACGGCCTATGCGTCGGCCGAGGTGGGCACGGTCTTGTGCGGGCTCGTTCTCGTCACCGGTTCCATCTGGGGGAGGCCCGTCTGGAACACCTGGTGGGAGTGGGGAGACGTCCGCCTCATGACCACGCTCGTGTTGTTCCTCCTGTTCTCCGGCTACCTGGCCCTACGCCGGACCCCGGCCGAGCCGCAGCGCCAGGCCCGCCGTGCCGCCATTGTCGCCCTTGTGGCGGTGCTCGACATCCCTCTCATCAACAGGTCAGTCGAGTGGTGGGAGAACCGGACCCTGCATCAGCAGTCCACCCTGGCCGAACTCAAGATCGAGGACCTCACGCTGTTCACCCTGATGCTCGGCTTCGTGGTGTTCGGTCTTGTCTTCGCATGGCTGATGCTGCACCGGTTCCGGGTGGGTTGGCTGGAACATGCCCAGGCTGGTCACGAGGTGGCATTGGCGATCGCCGAGCGTCACGCAGAGATGGAGACCCTCGACGTTGATGAGGCAATCGGCCAGACCGGGGGCGGGAAGTGACGCACCTCGGATACCTGCTGGCCGGATGGGGAATCACCCTCGTTGTGTTTGGTCTCTACGGCTGGGCAGTCGTTCGTCGGGGTCGCCGCATGGCCGGTTCTGTTCCAGAGGGGGAGAGGCGCTGGATCACCTCCAAGGGGGAAGACCACGGTGGCTGACCCAGTCGACGAGGAGTCAGGCGAGGCTGGTCCGCTGGACCTCACACCGCAGGCCTCCCGGCCCCAGCGACGGGCCAGGAATCCGTTTTCGGTCGTCGTCCTCCTGTTGGTGGTCGCGGGGATCGTGTTCGTGCTGCTCCGCACCCTCGGTGATGCCTCACTGTTCTTCTACGAGGTCGATGAGGCGGTGTCGGTCAGAGCCGAACTCGGGAGCGAGCGCTTCCGGGTGGTCGGAACCCCCCTGCCAGGGCTGGTCGAAACCCGCCTCGATGGCCAGGCCGCTGTCGTGTTCACCCTCTGTGTAGCCGACGTGCTTGCCGACGTCGCCCACCTGGGCGATCCGGCCGAGTTGTTCCAGCCGGGAGTGCCGGTGGTTCTGCAGGGATTCTGGGTGAGCGGTGAACCTCCCGGTATCGGGAGCCTTCCCTCAGCGGCAGAAGATGGCTGGTACCTGAGAACGGATCACATGGTGGTAAAGCACGACAACGACTACCGGGGAGCCGATGCCGAGTTGGAGTCGTGCGGGGTGGGTTCATGACCCACCGGTCGGTGGTTCCGGTCAGATCGTGAACGCCACACTCGGTGCGGGGTTCGTAGCCTTGGGCCTGGCGGCCGGGGTGATGGGGACGCTGAGCATCGCCTACGGGCTGCTTACACGGAACCAGCGCTTCGTGGCGTTGTCCCGAAACTTCGTGATCGTGCTGGCCGTGGCCGCTGTCGGACAGTTCGTGGTGATGGAGCGTGCGCTCATCACCCGTGACTTCACGGTTGCGTTCGTGGCTGAGAACGGCAGCCACCAGACCCCTGCTCTGTTCAACGTGGCCACACTCTGGTCGGCCCTGGAGGGCTCGATCCTGTTATGGGTGCTGATTCTCGTCGGGTACGTGGTGGCGGTTGTCCGACGCTTCCGGGACAGCCTGGCGGACCCGATGGTGGCGTGGGCCCTTCTGGTCCTCTTCGTTGTATGCACATTCTTCTTTCTGCTGCTGGCCGGTCCGGCGTTTCCGTTCGCAAGGTTCCAGCCGTGGGCCGGCTTTGACGGTCCCGGGCCCAACCCGCTGCTTCAGAACCACATTCTCATGGCGTTCCACCCACCGGTGCTCTACCTCGGCTATGTCGGGTTCACCGTTCCCTTCGCCTTCGCCATCGGTGCCCTCGCGACTGGTCGAATGGGAGAGGGGTGGTTGGTGAGCACCCGTCGGTGGACCCTGCTGGCATGGGGTGCGCTGACCGTCGGGATCATGCTCGGTGCCTGGTGGTCCTATGAGGTCCTCGGATGGGGTGGCTACTGGGCGTGGGATCCGGTTGAGAATGCCTCGTTCCTGCCGTGGTTGACCGGAACGGCGTTCCTGCACTCGGTGATGGTCCAGGAGAGGCGGGGCATGCTCCGTGTCTGGAACCTCTCTCTCCTCAGCGCCACGTTCTCCCTCACCATCCTCGGCACGTTCATAACCAGGTCCGGTGTGCTGGACTCAGTGCACGCCTTCACCGAGTCGGAGATAGGCCCGATGCTCCTCGCGTTCTTTGCCCTTGTGGTCGCCACGACGGTCGGCCTCATCGCATGGCGTGGAGACGAGATCAGCAGGGGCGGCGAGATCGAATCACCCCTGTCCCGGACCGGTGCATTCCTTGCCAACAACCTGCTCTTTGGCTCGTTCGCCTTCGTGGTCCTGCTGGGAACCGTCTTCCCCCTCCTCATTGAAGCCGCCAACGGAAGCCGCGTCTCGGTCGGGAACCCCTACTTCGAACGGATGACCATGCCGATCGGGTTCGCCCTCCTGTTCCTGATGGCGGTAGCGCCAGCCCTGCCGTGGGGAAGGGCTGGAGGCGAGCTGTTGTCAAAGAGGCTGGTCTGGCCCGCTTCAGCAGGTGCGGTGTCGATGGTCGTGGCGGTTCTCATCGGGAGTCGGGGCTGGGCGCCGACCCTGGCGGTCGGGCTGGGAGGGTTCGCTGTGGCCGGTGCCGTCAGGCAACTGTTGTTGGCTGTGAGGGCGCGTGGCCTCCGTGGTCTGGTGGGGCGCTCAAGTGGTGGAATGGTCGTGCACATCGGCGTGGCGGTGGTTGCCGTCGCATTCGCCTGTTCCTCATCGTTTCTACGTCAGGCCGAGTTCAGCTTCGACGAGATCGGAGACAGCGCCTCTATTGCCGGGCACACCCTTGTCTTCAACGGGATCGAGTCGGTGGCCCTTGCTGAAAAGAGCGAGGTCAGGGTCTCGGTACTGGTCGACGGTGAGCTCCAGATGCCGGCCATCAGCACCTTCCCGTTCGGAGGCCAGACCATCGGCACCCCGGCCACCAGGTCGACAGTCTGGGACGACGTCCAGTTGGCGGTCCTGGCGGTGCCCGATGGTTCCGGATCCACCATCGTCAGGGTCACTGTCCAGCCCCTGGTGTGGTGGTTGTGGTTCGGTGGCGGCGTGATGGCTCTCGGGACGGTGCTGGCGGCAGTCCCGGGTCGAGACAGGCGCTCTTTTCCCACGACTTCCGAGACCGGGGAGCACTCCACCCGACAGGAGGCCCCGGCATGAACCCTGTGAGGGTGGCGGCACTCGCCGTGGGCCTGGTGGGAGCGGTCCTCATCGGTGTTCTGGCGACGCGGCAGGCCGGCCCTGACCGGGTCAGCATGCACCTGGTCGGCCAGGTGGCCCCTCCGATAGTGGGTACGACCATCGACGGTGAGGTCTGGAACCTTGATGACCAACGGGGGCGTTTCGTCGTTGCCAACTTCTTCTCGACGACATGCGTTCCATGTATCCGGGAACACCCCGAGTTGGTGGTATTCGCCGACGCCCATGCCGAAGCCGACGATGTCAGAATTGTGAGCGTTGCGTTCGATGACAGCCCTACGGAGGTCGAGGTCTTTTTCAGGCAGAACGGTGGCGGTTGGCCGGTTCTTGCCGAGGACACCGGCCGTGTCGCCGTCGACTGGGGAGTGGTAGCCGTGCCTGAGTCGTATCTGGTGAGCCCCTCGGGTCATGTGGCCGCCAAGGTGGTCGGTGGCATCGAGGCTGCCGACCTGGAGTCGCTTCTGGCAGGGGCGAAGAGGACCCTCGAATGAACCGACGGTTGAACTGATGCCAAGGCGCGCAGCATGGCTGGTGGTTCTGGTGGTCTCGGTAGGAGCACTGGTTATAGCCGAGACTGCCGAACGGCCGGCGCTGACAAACGCTGATCGGGTGCACGATCTGGCTGAGGACTTTGCCTGTCCGGTGTGTCAGGGGCAGTCAGTCGCTGAATCCGATGCGCCGGTGGCGCGGACCATCCGGGCCACGATCGTGAGGATGGTCGACGAGGGCGCTACCGACGCCGAGGTGCGAGACCTGCTGGTTGCCAGCTTTGGCGAGGACATCGACTACTCGCCAAGCGGAGGCGGCCTGACGGGTCTCGTCTGGGTGCTGCCGGTCATGGTCGCCGCTGCCGCAGTTGTTGGCCTTGTGCTGGCGGTCCGGAGGTGGCAGGGCCCATCCGGTGACGACAGCCATCCATCGAGGCAGTCCCTGGTCCTGGTCGGTGTAGTAGTTGTCGCCATCCTGGCGGGGGTGCTCGTCACGCGCTCCACGGCAGGCCGGGGCAGCAGCGGTTCAGCGTCGGGCGATATCCGGTTATCGACCAGGACGCTGCTCATTGAGGCAGGTGTGGCATTACCGGATGAGGCAGTCCGCCTGTACGGCGAGATACTCGATATCCAGCCATCCAACGTCGAGGCTCTCGCATACCGGGGTTGGGCACTGTGGCGGGGTGGCGATGCCGTTGCCGGTCGGTCCGACCTCGAAGCCGCCGTCGACCTGGATCCGACTTATCCCGATGTGCGGGTCTTTCGGGCTTCACAGCGCCTGTCCGACAATGACTTCGCCGGTGCCGCAGCTGACCTGGTGGCACTCGACACCCTCGACGCAGCACCGATCGTGGCAGACCTGGTTGCCCAGAGCCACCTGCGGGAAAGGGTCGCCGGAGGCCTGGCGCGCAACGGTGAGATCCTGGCGGCACTTGAACTTCTCGACGCCGGCATCGACAAGGACCCCGAGGCAGCGTCGCTGCTGGCGGAGAGAGGCTGGCTCCTGGCTGGGACCGGCGAACTTCAGCTGGTTGAGCTGAGCCTCATTTCATTGGACGAAGCGATCAGGATCGACCCGGACAACCCGTGGGCACTCGGCTACCGGGCGCTTGTCAACAGCGTGCTCCTGGACCGTCGGGAACAGGCCCTGGCAGACGCCGAGGCCTTCTTCAGCCTCCCCCAGAGGCCCACAGGTCTGGCTGAACTGCTGGTAGCCGAGGGACTGGCACCAGCCGGGTAGGTGTCCGAGAGGCCCGCCTGATCTTCAGGTGCTGACGTCGGTGATGCAGACGGCATCGCCCATCGGGAGCGATGAACTCAGGTCGGTCGTCGCATCTCCGTAGAGAGCCGAGAGCATCCCCCTCACCAGCCCACGGTCGACGGCGCAGATGACCGGGTACTCGATGGGTGCACCGCCGAACGGGCAGTGTTCGGACACGATTCGCAGCTGGTCTTCACCGGCTCTCACTGCACGGGCGGCGAACCCGTGCGCCGTGAGGGCATCTGCCACAACCTGCATAGCCGACCGGAAGGACCGCTGGATCTCCTCGGGACCGATCGACTCGGCCATCGAGCGGCCGACCTCGGCTCCGACCTCCTCGGCCATCTGCTCGGCCTGGCCGTCCGGAAGCATGGCGAGGGCCCTACCCAGCATGCTGATGAGCAGGTCATCGCGTGGAATGGGCAACTCCAGGGGTGCTGACGGGTTGGCTGACCGGTAGTGCTTGGAGGGTCGACCGGCCGAGGCGCCATCACGGTGTTCGACGGCGATCTCGAGGTAGCCACCTGCGGCCAACTTGTCGAGGTGGTGGCGGGCAACGTTGGGATGGAGGTCGAAGTGCTCGGCTGTCTCGGTGGCGGTGGCCCCGCCGGGACGTTCGCGCGTGAAGAGGAATATGTCGCGCCTTGTCGGATCGCCGAAGGCACCGGTGATGGCGGTGACTGCCGAGGCGAACTCGGTTGGCGTGAGGGGTGCCCCATCCACATCGCTACCCTACCGAACACGGCTCCCGGACCGCCGGGTCGGTGTCTCGACCGATGGCCCGGCGAGCAGACTCACCCACCCACCAGCGGGAGCACACGTGGTAGGCAGCAACCACACCAACGGACATCTCGAGGGTCAGGCGGTCCCGTTCGCACAGGCCAACGCCGCCACGCGGGTGCTGCTCGTCGCCTCAGGCAAGGGTGGCGTGGGCAAGTCCTCGGTAACGACCAACCTGGCGGTTGCGCTCGCAACCCGGGGACGGACTGTCGCGGTTCTTGATGCCGACGTCTGGGGGTTCTCGATCCCGAGGATGCTGGGCGTCGACCAGCCACCGACCGTCGTCGACGAGATGCTCATCCCACCAGAGGCACACGGGGTCAGATGCATCTCGATGGGTTTCTTCGCCGATGAGGAGCAACCCGTTATCTGGCGTGGCCCGATGCTTCACAAGGCCCTCGAACAGTTCCTCACGGATGTCCGTTGGGACGAACCCGACTACCTCCTCGTCGACCTGCCACCAGGCACTGGTGACGTGGCGATCTCCCTGGCTGGCTTCCTCCCCACAGCCGAGATGTACGTGGTTACCACGCCGCAGCCAGTGGCCCAGACCGTTGCCCAACGGGCCGCATTCATGGCCGACAAGGTGAACCTGAAGGTCCACGGGGTGATCGAGAACATGTCGTGGTTCACAGGCGACGACGGCACTCGTTACGAACTCTTCGGGTCAGGTGGGGGTGCTGACCTTGCCGAGCGCATCGGTGTTCCGTTGATCGGGAGCATTCCGCTCGTCCCTGCCCTCCGCGAGGGTGCGGACGTCGGCAGGCCGGTGGCAGCAGATTCCGACAGTGAGGCTGGAGCAGTGTTCGCCGAAATGGCACGTGTCGTCGATGTCGACCTAAGACCCACGAAGCGCAGGCACCGCGAGTTGCGGATCCTCTGACACACTGAGCCGCTAGCAGGCCCCCATGGGGCCGCAGCGACGCAACGAAACGGGAGAGTCATAGTCATGGACGTGAGGATCGGCGTTACCCACACGCCCAAGGAGATAACGGTTGAGATGGCCGACGACACCGACACCCCGGCGCTGCGTGCCGAGGTCGAGGCCGCCCTCGAGGGTACGTCCGCGATGCTCTGGCTGACCGACCTGCGGGGTCGCCAGGTCGGCATACCAGCGGACCGCATCGCCTACGTCGACATCGGGTCCGATGGTTCAACCAACCCGGTCGGCTTCAGCTGAGTCACAGGTGGTCGAGTGGGGCGACCGGGTTCACCGGACACCTCCTCTCCCCATTTTCGACAGGCTGTTACATAGGCTGGACCTTCCATGGCCAACCTGGCTGACCTGACCAGCGATCACACAGACCTGGACACAGAACAGGTCGCGTACCTCCATGACCTGATCAGCTCATGGGGCCTCCTTGCGGACCTCTCCTTCGCCGACCTGTTTCTCTACGGGCGGTCGGCAGGCTCGTCGGAGCCGACCCTCATCCTTCTCGGGCACGTCCGGCCCACCACCGGCACCACCCTCTACCGGGCCGATCTGGTGGGGCAGGTATTCGAACAGCGCCGCCGGAGCCTGATAGCCGACTGCTTTGACAGGTCAGAGACCGTTGAGGGAACGGCCAATGAAGAGGTTGACGGTGGCCTCGACATCCTGGCCGTACCGGTGCGCCGCCAGGGCGAGACGGTCGCAGTGCTCGCAAGGGAGAGGGCCAGTTCACAGAGTCGGCCGTCAAGCGAGCAGGAACGTACCTATCTGAAGGTCTTCGAACGGTTCGCCACGATGCTTCAGAGGGGCCAGTTCCCGTACCGCGATGAGGCACGGCTGAGACATAGAACCCCGAGGGTCGGTGACGGCCTTCTTCTCGTCGACGAGGAGGGCCGAATCGAGTTCGCCTCACCGAACGCGGTGTCTGTGCTGCACCGACTCGGCGTGCACAGGGGAATCATCGGTGCCCGATTCGTAGATACCGGTCTCGGGGCCTCGATCCTGCGTAATGCGTTTGCCAGGCGGACCACGGTCATCGATGAGATGGAGAGGGGAAACGAGGTGGCCATCGTCAGCCACTGCTTTCCGCTGTTCGACGGTGAGCATCCGACGGGCGCGATCGTTCTGGTTCGCGACGTGACCGAGTTGCGCCGCCGCGACCGGCAACTCGTCTCAAAGGACACGACCATCCGCGAGGTCCACCACCGGGTGAAGAACAACCTCCAGACCATCTCCTCGTTGCTGCGCCTGCAGGGGCGGCGCCTGAGGTCCGACGAGGCGAGGGCGGCGCTGTTCGAGTCGATTCGCCGCATCGGCGCCATCTCGGTTGTGCACGAAACGTTGGCCCAGAGCGCCGATGACGACGTGGCGTTCGTCGACATCGTCAGACCTCTCGTGAGAGTCGTTGAGGAGAGCGTCTCGTCGCCACTGAGGCCGGTGGCCTTCGACGTGGAGGGCGACGCGGGCATATTGCCCGCTCAGGTGACCACAACCCTGGCCGTCGTGCTCACCGAGTTGCTGCAAAACGCCGTGGACCACGCGTTTCCGGCGGTACCGGGCATGGGTGAACCCGATGACGGTGCCACAGTGGCGATCCGCCTGAACCGACGGTCAGATGGCCTCACACTGTCGGTGATCGACAATGGGGTCGGGCTTCCCCCTGACTTCCGTCTCGAGGATGCCACCGGTCTCGGCCTAACCATCGTCAAGACCTTTGTCGAGGGCGAACTCGGAGGGTCGATCGCGTTGAGCCCGGTCGTACGTGGTGAGGGCACGGTAGCCGAGGTGCAGATACCGGCGACGCGCCTGGTTGGGGTCAGGGACGAGGCGCAGGAGCCGTTGGCATGAGGTCCCCGACATGTGTCAGGTTGTCGTGCATGGTGGTCCGATGAACAAACCGAAGCCGCTCGTCATCGCCCACCGTGGCGCCTCGGTGGACCACCCTGAGAATACGCTCGCCGCCTTCACAGAGGCCCGCGTTCAGGGAGCCGACTGGGTTGAACTCGACGTACGCCTGTCCGCCGACGAGGTCCTTGTGGTTCACCACGATGCACACCTTGCCGACGGACGGCTGATTCGTCAGGTCGAGGCGGTTGACCTTCCCGATGAGGTCCCCAGCCTTGCCGAGGCCTTCGAGGCCTGCGATGGCATGGGGGTGAACATCGAGGTCAAGAACCTCCCCGGAGATCCCGACCACGGCGACGCTCATCTGGTCTGTGAGGCGGTGGTGGGCCTCGCCGAGGCCTACAGGCCCTTCGAGATGCTGCTGGTGTCGTCTTTTGAGATGAACTCGGTCGACCGGATCCGGTCGTCTGACCAGCGCCTTCCGACAGGCTGGCTGGTCATGGAGCGTTCAGGGCCCGGTCAGGTGTTGGAGAGGACCGTGGCTCACGGGCACGGCGCGGTAAACCCTTGGGATGACCTGATCGACGAGGCCCTTGTGGTTGCGGCCCACGAGCTCGGCCTGAGGATGAATGTGTGGACCGTTGACGGCCCCGACCGGATAGCCCAGCTGGCAGCCTGGGGAGTCGACGGGATAATCACGAACCTTCCTGGTGTCGCCCGCCAGATAGTCGACGAGGTTGCCCAGGCCTGACTACCTCTGCGGTCAGGCAGCAGGCTGGTCCTGCGGTACCACGAGGTCCATGGCGGCCGGCTGGTGCCGGAAGATGAGGTCGGTCGCCTCACCCAGGTAGTCGCCGTCGACCTGATAGGGGACCGGCCGGTAGCCGGTCACGTGGGCCTCGGCAAGGTTGCTGCGGTGGCTGATACCTCTACATTCCGCCACCGGGGTGCGGCCAAAACCGAGGGCACCGGTGAGAACCGGCACCAGGTTTGCCAGGGACAGTGATCGCATGGTGACCATGGCCAGCGGACTGTCGAGGTTGGTTCCGGGCGAGAGTGACAGGGAGCGGCTGCCCAGGTAGGTGTAGGGGTCGGTGTTCAGGCACACACCGAACATCCCATCTACGCCGGTGGTCACGGGGTCTCCCGGTTCCTCCTCGTCGACGCGTCGGGTTGTGACCCGGAAGGCCTGATGTCGTCGGTCGAAGTGTCGAAGCCAGGTGTTGCATGCCGCCGCGATGAAGAGGGGATGGCCGGCGAACCGCTTAAGGAGGCCGCTACGCCGCTCGACCTGTTCGACAACAGCGGCGTCGAAGCCGACCCCGGCGTTGAACAGGAAGTATCTGTCGTTGACAGAGCCGAGCCCGATACGGCGAATAGATCCGATGTCCATGGCATCGAGTACGGCACCGGTTGCCTCCACCGGGTCGTCCGGGAGGCCCAGAATGTGGGCGAACACGTTTGTGGAACCACCTGGAACCGCTGCCAGGGCCGTGTCGGAACCCGCCAGACCGTTGGCGGCCTCGTTGAGGGTCCCGTCGCCTCCCAACACCACGACCACGTCCATGCCATCGTCGGCAGCCCCCCGTGCCAGGCGTGTGGCATGCCCCCTGCGGCTGGTGGTGGCCACCTCGAGGCGGTGATCGGCAGACAGCGCCTTTTGGATGACTGTCCGTGTGCGGGCGTTGACCGAGGAGGCCGAGGGGTTGACAACCAACAGGACCTTCATGGCGTGTGATGGGTGGTTTCCCCGGAACTTCCGTAGATGGTCATACGGCCACCCTATTCATGCCTGCGCCGGCGGGGAAATGCGCCGAAAATCCATTCCGGGCTTGCCTGTTTACCCCTCTCAGCGGGCACACTGTCGCCCATGATCGTCGTCGTGTGTGTCAAGCAGATCCCGGACCCGGCAGACCCAGGTGCCCTGGACCCCGAAACCAGAACCCTCAAGCGGGATGTCAAACTCATCCTGGACGAGTCCGACTCCTACGGGGTCGAGATGGGCCTGCAACTGGTGGATGCCGCCGGCGAGGGCGAGGTCCGCCTCGTGTCGATGGTTCCCAACAGCGAGGTGAGCGGCCTACGGACCGCCCTGGCGATGGGCGCCGAGAGTGCCGTTCTCGTGAGCGACGAGGCTCTTGCCGGCTCCGATGCGCTTGCCACCGCCAAGGTTCTGGCTGCGGCAATCCGAAGGTGCGAGCCCGACCTGATTCTCACCGGTACCGAGTCCAGCGACGGCTACACGGGCACGGTTCCTGTTCAGGTCGCCGAGTTGATGGGTCTCCCGTCTGTGACGTTCGCCAAGGAGATCGCTGTCGCCGACGGTGTGGCCACGGTGAAGCGCCAGACCGAGGACGGCTACGACGAGATCGAGTGCAGCCTCCCTGCTGTGGTGTCGGTGACAGCCGGCGTCGTTGAGCCCCGGTACCCGTCGTTCAAGGGAATCATGGCAGCCAAGAACAAGCCGGTCGACGAGGTCGATCTGGCTGGTCTCGTTATTGACCCCTCAACGGTGGGCTGGGCCGGAGCAGGCCAGGAGATAACAGACATCGTAGAGGCACCTGCACGGGAGGCCGGCGAGGTGATCGTCGACGAGGGCGATGCCCATGAGCGCATCATGGCCTTCCTCGACGATCTGAAGGTTCTCTAGGAGGCGACATGGGACTCTCAAAGATCTGGATCTACGGCGAGGCCAGGGAAGGTGTGGTTGCGACCACCACCCTCGAGTTGCTGGCCAAGGCACGTAGCCTCGCAGACACTGTCGACATCGTCGTCCACGGCGATGCGTCGCCGCTGGCAGCCGACCTGGGCGCACACGGTGCCTCGTCGGTGCTGTCGGTTGGCGACCTCGGCGAGGGCCTCCCCGGTCCACGCGTGGCCTCGGCCATCGCCGGTGCCGTGTCGACAGGAACCGGCCCCAATGTCGTGCTCTGTGGAACCACCTACGACGGTCGAGATGTAGCCGGACGACTGTCCGCCAAGCTGGATGCACCGGTAATCACAAACGTTGTGGACCTTGTCGTCGACGGCGACCGCCTTCTGGGGGTTGAGCCGGTGTTCGGCGGTACAACCGACGTGACCACGGGCTTTACCGGTGCCGGAACCGCCATCTTCCTCGTTCGCCCGAAGTCATTTGCCGCCGAGGATGCAGGTGGGGCTCCGGCCACCGTCGGTGCCATAGAGGCCGGTGACCTCGGCAACACCGCCGGTGCTGTGGTGAAGAACCGCTTCGTCGAGGAGAGCTCCGGCCCGAAGCTGGACGAGGCCTCAATCGTCGTTGCCGGCGGCAGGGGCATCGGCGATGCCGAGAAGTACGAGATGATCGAAACCCTCGCAACCCTCCTCAAGGGAGCACCCGGTGCCTCGCGTGCCGTGGTCGACTCCGGTTGGGTGCCCTACTCCTACCAGGTGGGTCAGACCGGCAAGGTCGTCAAGCCCGCCGTCTACCTTGCGTGCGGCATCTCTGGTGCCACCCAGCACCTTGTCGGCATGAAGGGATCCCAGAACATCATCGCCATCAACAAGGACGAGGAGGCACCCATCTTCGGCGTGGCCGACCTCGGCATCGTCGGAGATGTACACAAGGTCCTGCCGAAGTTGATCGAGGCACTCAAGGCCCGCTGACCCCGGCTACTGCTCCGGAGCCGAGACCGAGTACCGGTCACCGGCAGCCAGAGCCCACGCAAGGCCATCGTCGGGGTCCTCCATGGCCAGGTTGAGGTGCCAGCCTGTCCGGGCACCGTCCACATCCCATCTCCACCAGTTCATCTCGGCTGCCGCATCGCCAACCTGCACCGGATCGGGTGGCCATGGGTCATCGGGATCCTCGAGCAGGCCGGCCAGGTTGGCGGCACACCACCAGGCCTCGAAGCGGCCACGCGCCGCACCCCGTCGGCGCCCATGGGCGCCACCTGATGCTCCGGCCCATGCCATGAGGCTGATCGCCTCTCCCGCTTCGAGCCTCCGCCAGCGGACACGGCGAATGGTCGGATCGGCCAGAAGAGTGGCGATTGCGTTGCCGGCACCACCCTGGACTGCTACAGACATCGAGTGGCCGTTCGACTCCTCGGCCCAGGTCCTGGCCAGGTCGCGCAGGGCACCGGTACCCGCTGCCTCCACACCACCGACCGCCTCGGTGGGTCGGGGAATGTCTACCTCCTCCAGGGCTCCGGCCTCTGGAACAGGGTCCTCAACGCCATAGGGGCCGATCTCTGGAATCAGGTAGGTGGGTTCCCATGCCGACAGAATCAGGGGAAGACCCAGTGGGTCGCTCCTTCCCAGGTCGTCTCCGCCGGTCAGGTCCTCCCCACGTGCAACCCGTTCGTGGGCGACGGTGGCCCGAAGTGGGCCTGTTGGCAGGTGTGGAGCAAGGTCCTTCCACGGATGTGACGATGCCGCCACCTCTGCCAGGGGGGCCGGTCCGAACCGTGTGGCATCACGCACCACGGCCCCGGCGGCGAAATGGCCGGGTGCCTCAAGGGCCAGGCGGTGCTCAGCGTGGTCTGCTGCGGGCCAGAGCTGGTGCCCCCGTTCGACAGCTAGACGCCCCCGTGTTGCCAGTGTCTCCAGAAGGTTCCAGTCACCTTCCCCGCAGAGGTCGTCGACAAGTCGCAGGAGGCCGTCGAGGTCCCCGTTGTCGAGGAGTCGATCCAGGTCGGCCTTCCGGCTCAACTGGATGTCCTCACAGGAGCGGCCAGGGGACCCGACGCCCGCTGGGGTCAACTGGAAGCTCGCCGTCGGCCAGCAGAGCCGATGCCCGTGCTACCACGGCGTCGGCCTCGAAGGTGTCCAGCAGGCACGACAGGGACGTCGGCAGGTCCGTGTCGAGGAGGCGGGTCAGGTCTTCCAGCAGGGCAGCAGGTATCGGCTGCCCACTGAAGTCCCAGATTACGGTCCGTATCTTGAACCGGTGGTGGAAGCAGAGGGCGTTGTCGACTGCCCAGATACGACCGTCATCGCCAGCCAGGACATGACCCGCCTTCCGGTCGGTGTTGTTGGCGAGGAGGTCAAACACGGCGAGGCGCCTCAGTTCATCCGCCCTGGTCGGATCCTCACAGAGCGTGAAGTAGTGCTCCCGGTAGTCGCAGGGCACGTACAGCTGAACCGACCCTTCGCCGAGTGGACCATCGCGAACCACGGTGGGTGGGATGAGGCCCCACCCGAGGTGGCTGGCCAACTCCCAGGCGGCGGCCTCACGCCTGTAGAGGCCGGTGGGGAAGTCGCTGAGGGGGCGCTCACCTCTACCCGGCTTGTACACGCCCTGAAGGATGTCTTCTCCCGGGATGGTCGGAACAAGATCGACCAGAAAGGTTCCGTTCGAGGACCACGGCATCTGTCCCAGGAGCGTCAGGTCACAGGTTGCAAGCGACGCCAACGCCGACTCGTCGTCGACAGAACCGCGGACCCGGAAGGGGGAATCAGGACTCGACCCGCCAGCCGCCTCCTGCTCAGTTGGCACAGGGGCACCAGCCGCCGGCTTCAGGCTCCAGCGGGGCGCCACACCAGTCGCACGGCGGGCGGCCTGCAGCCACGAGGGCCCGGGCCGACTCGATGAACGATTCGACCTGTTCGCGTCTCAGGGGGAATCTCGCCTGGGCGGGCTTCAGGTCCTCATCGCGGATCAATTCCTCGGCGATCAGTACCAGGCGGTCGGTCGACTGCTGGTAGGTGACGCCGAGGCTTCCGATGACCCAGTCGGCCTCCTCGGGGGCCTCAAAAACCAGAACCCCGGTAACGGGGTCGCCGTCGGGTTGGAGTGACGGGTGGGAGACCGGGGGAAGATCGGCCAGCATCTTCTCGAGGAACTCGGCGAGACCGGCCATCTGCTGCTTCTCCAGTTTCAGGGAGATAATGGCGTCACCTCTGCGAGCCTGGATGAAGAACACACGTCGCCCCGTTGGGCCCACAGTGCCGTTCGTGAAACCGTCGGTGTCGTCCCAGTCGATGTCAGGTCGTTCCATTGCCGTCGAACCTACAGGTACCCACGGTCCTCTCTGACCGTTCCGGGTTTCTGGGCAGCCGGGTCGACCACGGGCCCGCTGCTGTTGAGGCGGAGGACAACCGGGTGGTCATCGGTGTAGAGCACGGCGCTGACCGAACAGGGACCCACCACGAGACGTTGGAACATGTCGAGCGGGCTGCCCAGTGCGGCTGACAGGGCTGCCTTGATCGGGTCCGCATGCGACACGCACACGATGGTCTCGCCGGGATGGCCAGCAACCAGGTCGGCGATCTGGCCGGTAATCCGTGCCTGCATCTCTGCGAACGACTCGCCTCCCGGGAACCGGAAGGTGGAAGGTTGTCGTTGGACGGACCTCCAGGCCTTTAGGCGCGAGAGTTCCCTCAGACGCCGGCCGGTCCACTTTCCGAAGTCGCATTCGATCAGGCCGTGGGCAGTACGGACACGCCTGCCGACGGCCCTGGCGATTGGGGCGGCGGTCTCTCGTGTGCGTTCCATGGGAGAGCTGTAGACGGCGGCCACGCCACCTCCGGGCATGCCAGCCGTTGTACCTGCAAGCCCGGCTGCAGTCGCCTCGGCCTGGAGCAGGCCCTCGGGTGAAAGGTGCAGGCCGGGTGCCCGACCGGGGAGCGTGGTTCCGGTTGTCGGCGTCCGGCCGTGGCGCACGAACAGCACGAGGGTGGAGGGCATCGCCGCTCAACCTACCCTGCGGCAGTGGAGCAGTCATCAGCCCTTGTCGCGGTCAGTGAAGAGGTCGTCTCATGTCGTGCCTGTCCCCGGCTGGTTGCCTGGCGCGAGCAGGTGGCTCACGACAAGAGGGCCGCATACCGCGACCAAGACTACTGGGGTCGACCGGTACCCGGATTCGGTGACCACGGGGCCAGAATCTTGATTGTGGGCCTTGCACCGGCGGCGCACGGAGCCAACCGGACAGGCCGCGTGTTCACGGGTGACCGCTCCGGTGACTTCTTGTTCGCTGCACTCCACCGGGCGGGGCTGGCCAGCCAGCCCGAGGCCGTCGGTCGAGACGACGGCATGGTTCTGGAAGACGTCTTCATCACGGCACCCGTGAAGTGTGCCCCTCCTGCCAACAAGCCGACGCCGGGCGAGCGTTGCGCCTGTCAGCCCTTCTTCCAGCGGGAGTTGAGGGCCCTGACCGGAGTGAAGGTGATCCTGGTCCTGGGTGGAATCGGATATGCGGCGACCGCTGCGGAACTGGGCCTCAGGCCCCGACCCCGGTTCGGACACGGCCTGGAGGTGGCGCTTCCCGACGGTCGCAAACTGCTCTGCTCGTACCACGTGAGCCAGCAGAACACCTTCACCGGTCGCCTCACCGAGCCCATGTTCGACACGGTGTTGGTACGTGCCATGGAACTGGCCCGGACCTGACCGCTGGTCGGGCGGAGGTCGTCGGGCGATAGCCTCGGCGCCGTGGTACAGCCTCATCGAATCCTGCCAGCCGTGCTCTCGCTCCTATTGCTGGCGTCTGCATGTGCCAACTCCGGTGTCCCCGAGACATGGGAGGACCAGCCGGACGAGACCGGCCAGGGACTTGCAGAGAGGAACTTCGTCTCCTCCTGTGTTGAGGCCAACGACGATCTCCCCGATGCGAAGGCGGAGTCGTACTGCACCTGTGTGCTGGTCAAGGTGAAGGCGGCGATCTCCTACGAGGAGTTCGGTGAGTTCGACGACTTCATCGACACCCACCGCGCTGACATCACCGCCGAGATGTTGAGTGAGAATTTCGGCTGGTTCACCGAAGCCGTCGAAGCCTGTCCGGTCTGATCCGAATCACCCGGCAGACAGCCTGCCTGTCTACGCCGGAAGGCTGACCGCCACGGCCGGGTTGGCCCACTCAGGCCACCTCGACCTGCTCTTGGCGGCGAGTTTGTGCATGAGGGCGATGGCGCCGGGATCAGAGTCGCCGGGACGGCCCTCGATCACACCGTCTGCGAGCATCGCCATGATGACCTGACGTCCCAGCTCCGTACGCACGACTGTGAGTGTCCAGTCGCTGTTCTCGCCGATGCCTCCGGTCGAGATATCTGCATGTTCGGCCGCAAAGTCGGGACAGTGGTTGCAGCCGTCGCGGGTCCATGCGTGGCACTCCTTCAGGTTCACCTCGTGGTAGTCGCCGTTTCTCATCCAGATCTGGAAGACGCCCTTGATGTTCATCTTGACCATGTCTTCGCGGCGGAGCCGGTACTTGGCCCAGAAGAGGTCCTCAAAGATGCTGTCGTCAAACGACTTGGAGCAGAGCAGCCCGATGTTCAACTTGATCGGCTTGCCGGCCTTTCCGACCCTCCGGTGCCACATGACAGGGCCAACGGAGGTCTGGCAGCCCATGCCCACCAGAGCCAGTGACCCGAGCTCACGCTCCCGTGCCTCGGCGATGGCCATGGTGTTGGCCGAGTACGTGTAGCGGCTTCCGGCAGC